>CAZEFQ010000202.1:0-6146 GCA_964511505.1 uncultured Rhizobium sp. | reverse complement strand
GCTTCCTTCGCATCCCGCCTGAGATGCCCAAAGTCGTTCATGTTGAGCTGATACTGATCGACGACTTTGATATGGCGCAGCCACTTGGTGTTGAAGATGCCCTCGAAGCCGGGGACGATGAGACGCACCGGAAAGCCTTGTTGCGGCCGCAAGGGTTCGCCGTTCATGCCATAGGCGACAATGACGTCGGTCATCCCCTTGTTGAGGGGTATGGTCGATGCGCCCTTTATTTCCTCGGCCGATTCCGCAACAAACCATGACGCGTTGGGCTTGAGGCCGCACTCCTTGAGCAGGGTTGAAAGGAGCACTCCGGTCCATTCGGCATTGCTGGTCAGCCCGTGCGATTCCTGCACATTCTGGTTACGCGCACTGGCGCTGTTTCCCGAACACTCGATGAAATGAAACCGGCTGACGGACGGGAAACGCTTCAAGTCCGCCATGGTGAAAATGCGCGGCCGGTCCACCAGGCCGTTGATCATCAGTGTGTGCTTCGCAGGATCGATGTCCGGGATGAAGGAGCCCTTGGTCGTCGCCACATAATGGAGCGACGATGCCTGGATCGTGCCGACGGAATCCTGCAGCGGCGTGGCGACGTGGAACTCAAGACCAAAATCGTCGGGTGACGGCCGGCCCTGCACCGGTACGCGCTTCGAGGTCACGTAATGAGAGCGCACGCCATAGGCGATCACATCGTCGCTGGCCGGGACCATAGGCGCTTCGTTCGCCGCGTATGAGGGGAGCGCAGCTGCCGCACCCGCTGCCGGGGTTTGGGCGGAGGCGATCTTGCTGACGGAGGCTCCGGCGGCTACCGTTCCCACGGCCAATGCGCCACCCTTCAAGAGCTCCCGGCGGCTTTTTGATTTCGGATCCATCATCTTCTCCCTGAAACCCCAGAAGTCCTTCCACCGAAACGATAATGTACAACCTTTGGGTGAAGCGTCAATAACGGCGGCAAGGCCGGATATGCGTTCTTTTTACCCCCGTCCGAACAGCGGCATCCTGGTTGCCATCACCGTCATGAACGGCACATTGGCCGAAAGTGGCAATTCCGCCATATAAGCCACCGCTTCCGCGACATGGCCCACATCCATGCGTGGCTCTTTCGCCAGCCTTCCATCCGCCTGCAGCACGCCTTCCGCCATAACCTCAGTCATCTCGGTCGCGGCATTGCCGATATCGATCTGCCCGGCGGTGATGTCGAACGCCCGCCCGTCCAGGATCAAGGATTTGGTCAGCCCGGTCATGGCATGTTTGGTCGCGGTGTAAGGCGCGGAGAGCGGCCTCGGCCGGTCGGCGCTGATCGAGCCATTGTTGATGATCCGCCCGCCGCGGGGGTCCTGCGCCTTCATCAGCCTGACCGCCTCCTGCGAACACAGGAAGGCGCCGGTCAGATTGACCGCCACCACCGCCTGCCATTGCGCAAAACTCAGTTCCTCAAACGGTACCGGCGGCGTCCCCATCCCGGCATTGTTGAACAGCATGGTGAGCCGCCCGAACCTGTCCCAATGCTGCTCAAAGATGTTTCGAATCGCGTCCGGATCGCCCACATCCGCCGGCGCCACAAGGCATTCGCCCTTCAACATTCCGGCCGTCTCTTCGAGTTTTTCCCGCTTGCGCCCCACCAATGTGAGCGACCAGCCGCGTTCCGCCAGCTTCAGCGCCACCGCACGGCCGATGCCGCTGCCCGCGCCCGTGATCATGGCAATCCTGCTCATCCCGCTCACGCCGTCTTGAAGATCGTTTTGGGGATCATGGCATGGATGCCTTTGACGCCATCCACATTCTGGGTGACCTCGAAATCCACCGCTACGCTGGCCAGGGCATAGGCATCCGCCGCCGCCAGGCCATGCCGTTCGCCCAGGAACTTGATGGTCTCGCGCACGCAGATGCGCATCGCCTCGTCCAGGCTTTCATGCAGGCCCAGGGTGATCCAATGCGTCGGCGTCTCGGCGCGGGGCAGGGTGAGGAATTTCTGCTTGATCAGGTCGAAGCGGAAGGTCCCGGTCAGCGAGGTCTCGATCGCCGTGAGATTGACTTCGCCGTCACCCTGGCAGGCATGGCCGTCCCCGGTCATGAACAGCGCGCCCGGCACATGCACCGGCAAATACAGCACCGATCCTTCGGTCAGGTCCTTGAGGTCGATATTGCCGCCGAACGGCCCCGGCGGCGCCGAATTCAATTTTCCCAGATGCAGCGACGGCCCCGTCGCCATGATGCCGAAGAAGGGCCGCAAGGGAATCTCGATCCCGGGCGCGAAATGCACGATTCCTTTCTTGGTATCGAACGGCGTGACAATGCTGCGGGTCTGCGGAAAATCGGCGGGCAGGGTGCCCTTGCCCATGCGCGCTGTGTTCACCCCATAAGGCACGCGCGGCTTCACTTTCAGGATCGTGACCGCCAGCACATCGCCTGGCTCCGCGCCCTCGACATGGATCGGCGCCGACACCACATGCGGCCCCGTGCCGGAATGCTGCACCTTGGCATAGATCGCCGCCGCGTCCGCCAGCACCTCGGCTTTGGGAATGCCATACCGCCGGAAGAAGGAAACCGGATCGCCCTGGTCTTCCAGCAAGCCTTCATGCGAGACCGTGTCGATGGTGACGGTGGCGCCCGGCGCCACCCGCAGCACCGGCTCGGCCGCGCTCCACAGATAGCCCCAATGCACCGTCTCCGGCCCGGATTTGACATGAAAGGCGTTGCGCCCCGTCTCGCGCACCAGCCCCGCTTTGCGCGCCTTGCTTTCCAGCACATGCGACGTGCTGCCGGTGGCGCGCGCCGGCTTGGCATAAGGGGCGCTGTTGGCGGAAAAGAAGTCCCGCACCGCGCGCGACTTCAGCCCCCGCCGCAGGAATTGCTGCTGTTCGGGCGTGAGCGCCGATCCTCCGACAAAAGCGTCGAATGTCGCGCCGCCGCCTTTTTTCTTGCCCGCCATTTTCCCCCGCTTTCGCGCCCCAGAGTCTAGCCGTCCATGCCGCGAATCGACAAGAGAATAGGCGCTGTGCCCATTATTTGACCGGCATCCCGCTCTCGCCGCTTCAACATGCCTGTGTTAGCGTTTGACGCACGAACGGGGGATTTCGCCATGACCAAGAAATTGTCTCTGACGTTGCTTCTGGCTGCCATTGCTCTGCCCGCATTGGGCCAAGGCGGCGCGCCCGACCATCCCAAGATCACCTCCGACGGCAAGGACTACACCCCGCTCGGCATCCTCACCCGCAACATGGGCACCGCCGCCGACCAGGCCGAGCAATTCCCGCCCCACCACATTATCGGCAACATCTATTATGTGGGTCTGAAGACGCTCAGCTCCTACCTGATCGTCACCCCCCAGGGCGACATCCTGCTCGACACCACCTACGAAAAGAACGTTCCCACCATTGCCAAATCGGTCTCCGACCTCGGTTTCAAATTCACCGACATCAAGTTCATCCTGGGCAACCACGCCCATGGCGATCACATGGAAGGCGATGCGCTCGCCAAGCAGATGAGCGGCGGGGCCCAGGTCGTGACCATGGCGGAGGATGAACCGGCGCTTGCCAAGATCACCCCCGGCGGCAAGCCGCATCCCATCGACAAAGTGATCCATGACGGCGACACCATCAGCCTGGGCGGCACCGTCTTAACCGCCCATCTCACCGCCGGACACACCCATGGCTGCACCACCTGGACCACCACCGTCCCCGATGGCGGCAAGAACTATAATGTCGTGTTCGGCTGCTCCCTGCGCGCGCCCGGAAAAATCACCCCCGACGTGGAGGCCGAGTTCAACCATTCCTTCCAGGTGGTCCGCACTTACCCCTGCGATATCCAGTTGGGCGATCACCCGGCCGAATACGGCATGATCGAGAAATACGCCAAGCTGAAACCCGGCGCGCCCAATCCCTTCATCGACAAGCCGACCTGCACCCGCGAAATCGACATGGAAGAAAAGATGTTCCATGCCATCCTGGCGGAACAGGCGGCCGCCAAGACCCCGGCAACGAACTGAGTTCATTCAATGGGCGTTGGTGCAGTTTGTTTTGCACATCAACGCCGATAACCTTCTACAAACCATGAGCTGTTAATCGCTGCGACCTCGGCTTCCTCAGGTGATCCATAGGGACCGATTTCGTTGCCTAACGGCTTCCAGATCGCTCCTTCGATATGTTCGAGCGCGATGTAATAGGCAGTACCATCGGGACGGACGCGCACCTCCGCACCTCGCGTTGCATTTTTTGTGAAGAGTTGGAACGGTACTTTATATTCCGGCATACCGTTTTCTCGATCAGCTTCGCGATATCGCGCCCCTAATTCCCCCCGCCCGCACCCGGCTGATAATAATGCACCTGGCCTTCCTTTAGCCTGGGCGTGATCGCCAGCCTTGTCGAGGGCGCGCCGGGATGCGAGGTGGCGCGGTGCCAGCGCTCTTCCGGCGCCAATATAATGTCCCCCACATCGCCGGTGACCAGCTTCTCGCCCGACACCAGGACGTCCAGCCGTCCTTCGATCACGCACCAGAACTCGACCATATTCTCATGGAAATGGCCCCACTGGTCGGCCGGCGGCGTCTCCACCCCCGGCCCGCGGATCACATGCGCGGACGTATGCCCGTCATAGACGAAATTGCTGCTCTTGCCGTTGGCCGCCACCACATCCTTGTTGAAATCCAGGAACGGTTTGTTGTCGGCATCATAGGCGCCAACATCGGTGATCGACGCCTTGATATATTTCCAGCCCTTCACCGGCGTCGGCGTTTCGCCGATCGGATAGCTGGGCATCTGCCCCGCCGGCGTCACCCGGAAAAACACCACCGGCGTGGTCCCGGTATTCTCGATCGAATAAGAAAGATGTGTCGCCACATCCACCAGGAAGCCTTTGGTGGCGGTGAAAGGCTGCTGGCCTTCAATGGTCACCCGCATCTGCCCGCCTTGCACCCACCAGAACACCCGGTCATCGGCATAGAACATGCTCTTGGTCTTTTCGCCCGGCGCCATCGAAACATAGTCCCCGGCAAAATCGCGCGTGCGAACGACAGGCTCAACCCAACTCGCCTGGCCCTGGTGGCTCGCCAGGATTTCCGACACCCGCCAGATCAGCCGGTTCGGCGCCTTGTACGGCGTCTCCACAATCGGCTGCGCCGCCCAGACTTCGCGGGATTTTTCCGCCGCCCCCGCCGGAGCGGCAAGGCAAAGCGCCGCCAGCAGCGGTGCTACCAGCTTGACCTGTTTCATGCCGTCCTCCGTCATTTTTTGCTGGTGCTGTGAACCAGCACATAGCGCATCCGTGGGCTCTTCAGCACTTCCAGGTGCCAGGTATTGGCCGGGATCACCACAATATCGCCGGGATGCATTTCCACCGTCGTGCCGCCCTTGATGGAATCCGCCACCCATTCGCCCGGCCGCGTTTCCTTGGCATTGACGCCTTCGCCGCCATAAGTGAGCAGTACATCGCCTTCCTGCATCACCAGCTCTTCGTCGAACGCCATGTGCTTTTCCGAATGACCGGACTCGGTGCGCTTGGCGAGCGCAAAGCTGAACCCGGCCTCGCCCTTGGCGACATTGCCGGCTTCCTTGGCCCGCGCCGGATCGAACGGCATCTTGGCGGCCTCGTCGGCGGTGATGAACTTGAACGTCGTCTGTGCCGCGGCCGGCAGCGCGAACAGCGCAATCGCGCCCGCCAGCAAAAACCCAATCTTCAAACATGAAGTCATGCGCATCTCACTCACCACCTTGTCCCGGCTGATACCAATGCAGATTGTCCGGCCGCGGGATGAAGGCCAGCCTGGTCGAAGGCCCGTTGCCATAAGGCTCCGCCCGATGCCAGCGCCCCATCGGCGTCGCCACCAGATCGCCATCGCTCACCGTCACCAGCTTTTCGCCTTCCACCAGGAATTGCTGGGTGCCTTCCACGATCAGCCAGAATTCCGGGAAGTTCTCGTGGAAATGGCCCCACTCGGTCGGCGGCGGCGTCGGCACGCCTTTCTCGGAACGCAGGATGGTCACATAAGTGTGGTCATCCCGCACCCACACCCCGATCTTCTCGCCGCCCTGCACGATCTGCTTCTGGAAATCGATGAAAGGCCGGTTCACCTTGTCGTAATCGCCATGGCCGGTATAGACCGCCTTCACATATTGCACGCCCGCCATCTTGGTCGGTGTCTCGGTGAT
>CAZEFQ010000201.1:0-17562 GCA_964511505.1 uncultured Rhizobium sp. | reverse complement strand
AGCAGGAATTCGGCGATCTTCTGCGGCCGGATGGAGGCGGTATAGAGCTTGGTGTAGGGCTCGAAGGCAGTGCAGAATTTGAGCAGCACCAGCCAGTCGAAATATTTGGGCGTGTTCTGACTGCCGTCACGCGGCGCGCGGAAATGCACATCCAGGAGCCTTCCCAGCAATTGGGCCCGTTCGATGTGCTTGCCCAATTCCAGGAAATACCAGCCTTCGCCGTGACTCAGGGTGGAATAGGTCACGCCTTCCAAGGCATGCATGTCTTCCAGCGCCTCCCGGAACAGCCGGGCCGGCGTGTGCACCCAGATGGAATCCATCGTCACCGGCGCCAGCCGGAGATAGAGCCGGTTGAGATTTTCCCAGACTTCGTTGGAAAGCGCCTCGCGCACCTGGCGGGCATTGTCGCGCGCCATGGCAAGAGAGGTGGTCAGGGAACCGTTATTTTCCCGGTCGAAGGCCAGTCGGCGGGTGGTGAGGAACGGATCCTGGCTGGCGTCCGGCGCCATCTCTCCGGTCAGGGCTTCGATCACCCGCGCCCAGGACGCCACGGCGTCTTCCGGCGTCTGCTCGATCATGGACTCCAGCTTGACCGCCATCACCCGGGCCGTGTGTTCGGCGCGTTCGATATAGCGGCTCATCCAGTAAAGACTGTCGGCGACCCGGCTCAACATCCTATTGGCCCAACACCCAAGTGTCTTTCGAGCCGCCGCCCTGGGAGGAATTCACCACCAGGCTGCCCCGCCTCAAGGCCACGCGGGTCAAGGCGCCCGGGACGATTTTGGTCTCCGAGCCGTGCAAGATGAAAGGCCGCAAATCCACATGCCGGGCTTCCACGCCGTTGCCGACGAAAGTGGGTGCGGTGGAAAGCTGGATGGTGGGCTGGGCGATATAGTTGTCGGGATCGGATTTGAGCTTGCGGGCGAATTCCTCGCGCTCGGCGGCCGAGGCGTGCGGTCCCACCAGCATGCCATAGCCGCCCGATTCGCCCACCGCCTTCACCACCAGGCTGTCGAGATTGGCGAGCACATGGCGCAGCGAATTTTCGTCGCGGCAGAGAAAAGTCTCGACATTTTCCAGCAGAGGCTCTTCGGACAGGTAATAGCGGATCAGGCGCGGCACATAGGCATAGACCGCCTTGTCGTCCGCGACGCCGGTTCCCAGCGCATTGGCGATCACTACGTTGCCGGCGCGATAGGCGTTGAACAGGCCGGACACGCCCAGGGCCGAATCCTCCCGGAAGATCAGGGGATCGATGAAATCGTCGTCGATGCGGCGATAGATGACGTCGATGCGCTTCAGCCCCGAAGTGGTACGGGTATAGACGACATTGTCATTGACCAGCAGGTCACGGCCTTCGACGAGCTCCACCCCCATCTGGCGGGCGAGAAAGGCGTGCTCGAAATAGGCGGAATTGAACACGCCCGGGGTGAGGACCGCGATGGAGACATCTTCGTGGAACGGCGCCAGGCTGCGCAAGGTCGCCAGCAATTCCAGCGGGTAATGCTCGATTGCGCGCACATTCATCGCTCGGAACACGCCGGGAAAGGCACGGCGCGCGACGTCGCGATTGGCCAGCATGTAGGAAACGCCGGAGGGTACGCGGAGATTGTCTTCCAGCACCACAAACGCGCCGCGCTCGTTGCGGATCAGGTCGCTGCCGCAGATATTGACGTAAGCGCCATGCGGTACCGGCAGACCGCGCATCTCGCGCCGGTAATGCTTGGAACCGTAAATCATGGACCGGGGCAGGACGCCGTCTTTCAGCACCCGCCCGTCGCTATAGATGTCGCGCAGGAAAAGATTGAGCGCCAGTATGCGCTGGGTCAGTCCGCGCTCGATGCGGTCCCATTCCACGGCGGTGACAATGCGCGGCAGAAGATCGGTGGGTATGATCCGCTCGGTGGCGCGATTGTCGTTGTAGACGGTGAAGGTGATTCCCTGGTGCAGGAAACTCTGCTCACAGGCCTGTTGCCGGCGATTCAGTTCTTCCAGCGGAAGGGAGGCGATACGGTTGTCGAGAGCGGCGTAAGGCGGACGCACGCTGCCGTCCGGCGCAAACATTTCATCATAAGCGGCGCCCAGTACATAATTCTGGTAGGGCGGATGCACGCCCGGCCGTGAATGGCGCAGCGGAACCGCGGCGATATCCGCTCCCCCGAAATCTTCAGCGCTGGCAAAAGCCTCATGCTGCATGCGCGAAGTGTGACGAGCGTCAGGCTTTCCCGCAAGCGCTCTGATTGGGGCTGCCACGCATTACAACCTAAAGATGTGAGCTGTTTAATCCAACAACTTCAATAAAGCGGTCTGGTTCGGGCGGGCGGCGACGCGCATGTCGCGGAAGATCAAAGGGTTGAGCGCGGCGGCAGTGGCGGCGCTGATCGAAGCGGCCAGCAGCCTTTCGACAGAAAAGCGCTCCTCAAGAATACGCTCGCGAAAAGCGGCGGCACTGCGCGGCGAGTAAAACAGGGCGGCATCCAGACGGTTCCGGCGCAGGGCTTCTGCCGCCTCTTCCGGCATCTTCGCCACCGGACTCACGGCGTACAGAATCTCCTGCCGGATGCTGAAGCCTGGCAAACTGTCGAGCAGCCTGCCGTCATTGCCCTCGCCCGCCACATGCAAGAGGGCCCCTTTGCCCGGCTCGGCCCAACAGCTGGCGGCCAGCGCCAAGGCATGGACATCGCCATTGGCGCTTTTCACGTCTCGAAATCCCAAGATTTCCGCCTCCCTGGCGGTTTGTGGTCCGACCGCGAACAGGGCGACGTCGCGCCTGGCGGTGCGGCGCGCCAGCGCCCGCACGCCGTTGGCACTGGTGCCAAGGAGGGCCTGCACCCCTTCCAGCCCGACCTCGGGGCCCTCGAAAAATCGCACCGTCAATAGCGGGGCAATCAGGGGCTGATGCCCACGCGCGATCAATTGGCGCGCCGTCTCCTCGCCATCTTCGATCGGCCTTGTGATCAAAACGCGCAACTTTGCGGCCAAGCCCCACTTTGGGTTAGACGAACACAGGTTTTGGCATTCCCTTGGTTCGTCTTAACGGATGGCGCGAGATTTGGACACGTTCACCGTCCTCGGCATTGAGACCAGCTGCGATGAAACCGCCGCTGCCGTGGTTCGCGGAGAACCGCCGGGACCGGGCGAGATTCTGTCCAATATCATCTTCAGCCAGAATGACGCACATGCGCCTTATGGCGGGGTGGTGCCCGAAATCGCCTCCCGCGCCCATCTGGAAATATTGGATGGCGTAATCGAACAGGCGCTGGCCGATGCCGGGCTTGTGCTTGCGGAATTGGACGCCATTGCCGCCACGGCGGGACCGGGCCTGATCGGCGGGGTTATGGTGGGCCTCACCACCGCCAAGGCGCTGGCCTTAGGCGCGGGCAAGCCTTTGATAGCGGTCAATCACCTGGCCGGCCATGCGCTTACCGCCAGGCTGACCGACGGCGTTGAGTTTCCTTATCTCTTGCTTCTGGTCTCAGGCGGGCATTGCCAGCTTCTGGCGGTGGAAGGTCCGGAAAAATTCCGTCTTTACGGCACTACCCAGGATGACGCGGCAGGCGAGGCTTTCGACAAGGCCGCTAAACTTCTGGGACTTCCCTATCCCGGCGGACCGAACGTGGAAAGAGCCGCGGAACATGGCAATTCCCGGCGTTATTCCCTTCCCCGCCCGCTGTTGGGGCGTGACGGGGCGGATTTTTCCTTTTCCGGTTTGAAAACCGCCCTGCGCCATCTGGTTGAGAAAGGCGCCGTGGATGGGGACGATGCCGCGGCTTCTTTTCAAGCCGCTGTGATCGACATCTTGCTGGACCGGACGGGGAATGCGCTGGCGCTTTTTCGCCGGGACTTCCCCGATATCGAAACCCCGTTCCTGGTCGTTGCAGGCGGCGTCGCCGCCAATGTCGCCATCGGCTCGGCTCTTGCGGTGTTGGCGGAGAGCCACAATTTCAATATCCGTATCCCGCCCGCCAGGCTTTGCACGGATAATGCGGCGATGATTGCCTGGGCGGGCTTGGAGCGTCTTGCCAGCGGCGCGGCCGACTCCATGGAGGTCAGTCCTCGCGCACGCTGGCCGTTAGACGCCTCGAAAGCCCGATCAGGCGTTGGCCCCTGATTAGGCGTTGGCCAAGGTGAGCCAGGTCAGGGCGACACTGAACGCCAGAAGCAGGACGGAAAGGAAATCACCGGCCTTGTCGCTGCCGGTGGGACGGGAAATCGGGTGCAAAACGCTCTTGATCATATGCCGTGCTCCTTACAAATGCGGCACCGGCAGATGGGCCGGACACCGCACTGCAATATAAATCCCGAATGTGAAGGTTCAACTATTGCAGTGCAGCATAAATTTGAAACAAATCCCCGATATGCAGTGCAAGCCATTGTTTTAGCGTGTTTTAATAGTCTGTTAAGTTACTGTGCAATTGCAGCATAGAAGGCCTGCGCCCAGTGAAGATCGCCACCTGGAACATCAATTCCGTCCGCCACCGCATCCAGCTGGTCACCCGTTTCCTGCGCGACCAGGCACCCGACGTGCTGGCGCTGCAGGAAACCAAGGTCACCAACGATCTTTTTCCCGCCGAGGCGATCAAAAAGCTCGGCTATGTGCATCAGGCCATTCATGGCCAGAAGGCCTATCATGGCGTGGCGATCCTCTCGCGGCTGGCATTCAAAGAGGCCGCCAGCGAAGATTTCTGCCGTGAAGGCCATGCCCGGCATATGAGCGTCCGCTTCGAGAACGGCCTGGAGCTGCACAATTTCTATGTGCCGGCCGGTGGCGATATCCCCGACCCCCGGCGCAATGATAAATTCGCCCATAAGCTGCACTTCCTGGGCGAGATGGAGAAGTTCTTCGCCCGCCGCGCCGGAAAAAGCAGTGAGCCCGTTCTGCTTCTGGGCGATCTCAATGTCGCGCCCTTGGAAAATGACGTCTGGAGCCACAAGCAATTGCTCGATGTGGTCAGCCATACGCCGATGGAGACGAAGCTCCTGAAAGAGGTGCAGGCCGCTTTCGACTGGACCGATTCCACCCGGCATTTTGTCCCGGAGGATGAGAAAATCTATTCCTGGTGGAGCTATCGCGCGCTCGATTGGGAAGCCTCGGACCGGGGCCGTAGACTGGACCATGTCTGGCTGAGCCCCGGCCTTAAGGGGGCGCTCAGATCACAGACCATTCTCAAGAAAATGCGCGGCTGGCAGAAAGCCTCGGACCATGTTCCCGTGATGGTGGAGTTGGATTTGTGAACTCACCCTTCGACAGGCTCAGGGTGAGGATTGTTATCTATTCCTCATGGCTCGAGCCTGTCGAAGCATGAGGAATAGATGAAAATCACCTTTCTGCGCCATGGCCCCACGGAATGGAACGTGCTGGGGAGGGTGCAAGGCCACACCGACATACCACTCAGCGAAGAAGGCCTCGCCAGGATGCGGAAGCTTCGCCCGCCCTTCCCGGCGCCGCGTGCCTTTGTCAGTCCTCTGAAGCGCGCCCGCCAGACGGCCCAGGCATTGGGCCTTGAAAATCCGGTCTTGGATGCACGGCTGATGGAGCAGAATTGGGGCCGCTGGGAAGGGCTCAGCCGGGCGGAGATTCTGGCGCAAGAGGGGCCGGACGCCTTTCTCCGTGCGGGTCTGGCCGCCCGATTCCGCCCGCCCGGCGGTGAATCCACACAAGAACTCCATGAGCGGGTCGCGGATTTTCTCCGCGACATTGCCCCGGCGGATGAAGACAGCATCGCCGTCGCGCATCTGGGCGTGCTGCGCGCCGCCTACACGTTGGCGACGGGCTGGGACATGGCGACACCCATGCCCAAGGATCTTGATGTCTCAAAGGCTCTGGTGCTGGAGCTGACTGGCGGTGGCCAGCCCGCCCTGCATGCCCTCAATGTCGAGTTGCTTTTAGCCTAGGCCCAGAAGGGTTGGGCGTATTTCAGCCGTTCCCAGCGCTTCATCGCCTGTTTGATGAGAAGCGGCTGGCGGGCGCGATACCAGCCCTGGACAATGCCGGCGGCAAAGCGCAGGCCGCCATCCTTGCTGGAAGCCGGCGCAAGCCGGTTGATCACGGCGCGGGCATGGGCGATGTCATTCAGCTCGCCCAGCGATTCCTGGATTTTCTTCACCTGGGACAGATAGCGCCGCACTTTTTTCTTCTTGTAGAGCGGCGCGAAAAATTCCGCGCTGTAACGCAGCTTCTTCAGGGCGATGCGCAAACGGTGCAGGTCGCCTTCCTCATGACTGCGGGCGGCCTTGCCGCGTTTGCGCGCCCGCGCCGCCTGGCGCGCCAGCATCCGCGCCGCCAGCGGCATCACCTTGCTGTCGCGCGCCAAAGGCAGGCGCGACTGGGCCAGGGCGGCGACATCATCCAGGAAAACCGTGAAATCGGGACTGATAATGGAGGCGATGGCGTCCTTCCAGGCGGCTTCACGCGCGGTTTCCGCCTCGATGCGCAATTCGGCGAACATGTCGGTGTCATCCTCACCGGCAAAAGCCTTGGCCGGCGCGGTCAGCAGATCCTGCAG
Organism: uncultured Rhizobium sp.; assembly: GCA_964511505.1. GTDB lineage: Bacteria > Pseudomonadota > Alphaproteobacteria > Micropepsales > Micropepsaceae > Rhizomicrobium. Next base: position 11,056 of record CAZEFQ010000201.1, on the reverse strand, counting down.
GAAAACATCGAGATCGCGGGCGGGGCCCAGCCGGCTGGACAACACCTTGGCGCGGCCGCGCAATTCCTCCAGCCAGGGCTGCTCAAAGGCTTCGCCGAAGGATTTGAGCGCCACTTCCAGCCGCCTCAATCCCACGCGCAACTGATGCAGGCCCTCCACCGAACGGCCATTGCGCAACACCCCGGCATTGGCGGTCATCTGGCCCAGGCAATCCGACAGGGTGGTGCGAAAGGCGTCGTCGGGCGACATTTTGCGATGGATATGGCCCGAACGCGCCTTGACCGGCTGAACGCGATGCGCGGCTCGGCGGGATAGGGAATGAATCGAGGCAGGACGTGGATCATCCATGCGCAATAACTGCCTCAAGTGTTTCTTATCGGCAAGCCCGCGCCGGCCAAGGCGCGTTTTGCTTCCGCCACACTGATCTCGCCAAAATGGAAGATGGAGGCGGCCAGCACCGCGCTGGCGTGGCCTTCGGTCACACCCTTCACCAGGTCATCCACAGTGCCCACTCCGCCCGAAGCGATCACGGGCACGGAAACCGCGTCCGCAATGGCGCGCGTGAGCGGCAGGTCATAGCCCGCCTTGGTGCCGTCCCGGTCCATGGAGGTGAGCAGGATTTCCCCCGCCCCCAGCGCCACCACCTTCCTGGCATATTCCACCGCATCGATGCCGGTGGCTTCACGCCCGCCATGGGTGAAAATCTCGAAGCGGCCGTTGGGCGCCTTTTTGGCGTCGATGGCGGCAACAATGCATTGGCTGCCGAATTTCTCCGCGCCTTCGCGGATGAAGTCCGGCCGGTTCACCGCCGCGGTATTGATGGAAACCTTGTCGGCACCGGCCAAAAGAAGGGCGCGGATATCCTCCAGCGTCCTGACCCCGCCCCCCACCGTCAGCGGCATGAAGCAGACTTCGGCGGTGCGCCGCACCACATCCAGCAGCGTGCCGCGCGCCTCGTGGCTGGCGGTGATGTCCAGGAAGCAAAGCTCGTCCGCCCCGGCCGCGTCATAGATCATGGCCTGTTCCACCGGATCGCCGGCGTCGCGCAGGCCGACAAAATTCACGCCTTTGACCACCCTTCCGTCTTTGATGTCCAGACAGGGGATAACCCGCACCTTCAACATCAAGCTCGTCCTTTCGCCATGGCGGCGATGTTCATCAGTGCGCGCCCGCAAACCGCTTCATCCGGAACGGCAGTCGTCTTGGCCAGCGTTTCCGCCTCCAGAAGCATGTCCAGTGCTTCGCCCAGCTTTTCGCTGCTCCAACTCCGCGCCTGGGCCTTGAAAGATTCGGCGCGCAGGAAATGCACCGGCGGCCTCAATAGCCGCATGGCGCTGTCCAGATTTTCGCCGCGTCCCATATTTTCCTTGACCAGCAACAGGCGCTGGAAATGGCCGATCGCTGCGCGCACCACCGTGACCACGGAGGTCTCCGCACTCCACAGCCGCTCCAAAGCCAAGTCGAGCCGGGCGAAATCGCCGCTGCCGGCCGCATCCGAGGCTTCCTCGGCGCGTGCTTCGGCTTCGTCACCCATCACCGCGCGCACATCTGCCAGCTCCACGCGTTTGCGGCCGTGGCAATAAAGCGCCAGCTTCTCCAGCTCCCGCCGCGACACGCCACGGTCCGAGCCCAGCCGCGACACCGCGTCGGCCAGCGCCTCCGGCCCGACGGAGAGCCCTTCCGCTTTCAGCGCATCGCGCACCAACTCTTCCAGGCTGCGTGTGGTGTCGGCATAGCAGGCAATCGCGGCGGCTTTTTCATCCTCCTCGAAAAGTTTCCGCAAAGCAGCGCTTTTGGAGAGATCGCCCGCCTCCACCACCACCAGCGCGTCCCCCGGCGGCTCTTCCAGGAAGGTCTCGAACAGCGAGGTGAGGCCATTGCCGGCCTCGCGCACCCGCACCACGCGCCGCCCGCCCATCATGGAAATGGCGGCCGCTTCATCGGCCAGCCGCGCCGGGTCGGATTCCAGCACCGTTTCATTGAGGTCGGCGACATTGAAGGGATCGCTGAGGTCCCTCACCACCGATTTCATCAGCCGCTCGGCGCGCTCCTGGACCAGGCCGGCATCGGGACCGAAAACCAGGGCCGCCCGGAGATTTTTGGGCGGCGCCGCGGCAAAGCGGTCGGCATCGCGGGCAGCCACGATCATGGAATGTCTCTCCGCCGGAAATAGGCTCCCAGATCGATACGGATGCGTTCGGCGATATCCTGGGCGGCGCGCTTGTCGGCATCCTGTTGTGCCGAAAGCGTGGCATAGGGCGACGACACCACATTGTACGACGACAGGCTGGTTTGGGTGCCATGAGCCACTTCCCTCCCTCCCGCATCGCGCAAGCTGTAATTGGCGGTCAAGGTGTCGTTATAGCGGGTGATGGTGGCGTCGTTCTGGAGTGCCACGCCCTGATTGGTTTCGGTCAGGACGATTTTCAGCCGATACGCCTTGCCGCTTTCCTGGCCGTTGGAGCCCAAAAGATTGATCAAGCTGTTGCGCAATTCATAGCCGTCCCGCTCGGCAACCGGCTCGACAAAAATGGACGCCAGCTGCGGCTGCAATTTGCTGTCGCCATAAAGCGGCCGAAAACCACATCCCGCCAACAGAGGCAGAAGCGCGAGCGTGAGCAGCGCTGCCTTCATGCGACGATATTCACGATGCGATTGGGCACGACAATTATTTTCTTGGGCGTCTTTCCATCCAAGGCCCGTTTGACTTCTTCAAAGCCGAGCGCTCTTTCCTCAATGGCTTCCTTGCTCGCCTCTTTCTCAATCTTGAACGTGACCCTCAGCTTGCCGTTCACCTGCACGGGATAGGTAACGGTATCGGTGCGCAGCAACTCCGGATCATGCCGGGGCCAGGGTGTCTCGGCCGCCAATTGCGCATGGCCCAACGCCCGCCAGCATTCCTCCGCCAGATGCGGCATCATCGGCGCGGACAACAAGACCAGCGCTTCCACCGCCTCGCGCTTGACCGACGGGTCGGCTTTTTCGCCATCGCTGATCGCATTGGCCAACATATAGATCTGTGCCACGGCGCGGTTGAAACGCAGGGCGCTGAGATCCTCGGTGACCGCCGCAATCGCGCGGTGGGTGGCTTGGCGCAGGGTCCTGGACACCTCATCCCGCGCGTTGGCGGCTGTACCCGCGGGCGCCAGATTTTCCGCCTCTCCCGCCAGGCGCCACAGCCGCTGGACAAAACGCCAACAGCCTTCCGCCCCGGCATCGGTCCATTCGATGTCGCGCTCCGGCGGGGTGTCGGAAAGCATGAACCAGCGGATGGTGTCGGCGCCATAGACATCGATGATCTGTTCCGGCGCGATCACATTCCTCTTGGACTTGGACATTTTCTCGGAAGGGCCGATGGCGACTTCCAGTCCACTTGCCCTGAGAACCGCCTTGCCGTCACGCTTTTCCACCTCATCGGGCGAAATCCAATTTCCTTCTCCATCCCGATAGGTTTCGTGACAGACCATGCCCTGGGTGAACAATCCGGCGAAAGGCTCCGCCACCGAAACCAGCCCCAGCCGGTTCATGGCGCGGGTGAAGAAGCGCGCATAGAGAAGATGCAGGATGGCATGCTCGATGCCGCCGATATACTGGTCCACTGGCAGCCAGTAATCTGCCGCCTGTTTGTTGACCGGCGCCGGCGACGCCGGATCGGTGAAGCGGGCAAAATACCAGGACGAATCCGCGAAGGTGTCGAGCGTGTCGGTGTCGCGCACCGCCGCTTCGCCGCAGGAAGGACAGACGCTGGTCTTCCATTCCAGGTCGGCATCGAGCGGATTGCCCTTGACCGAGAAATTGATTTTCTCCGGCAACAGCACTGGCAGCGCCGCTTCCGGCACCGGCATTACACCGCATGTCGGACAATGCACCACGGGAATGGGACAACCCCAAGGCCGCTGGCGCGACACCAGCCAGTCACGCAGGCGATAGTTCACACTGCGCTCGCCTATACCGGCCTTTTCAAGCCGCGACGCCACTTCGGCCTTGGCCTCTTCCACCGTCATTCCATCCAGGAAACGGGAATTGGCCAGCCGGCCGGGCCCGGTATAGGCTTCCTTGCCGACGGCAAAACTCCCAGGATCGGCACCGGAAGGGATCACCACTGCGGTCACCGGCAGGCCATATTTGCGGGCGAAATCCAGGTCGCGCTGGTCATGCGCCGGACAGCCGAAAATGGCGCCGCTGCCGTACCCCATCAGCACGAAATTGGCCACCATCACTTTGAGCTTCCAGTTGGAATCAAAGGGATGGTTGGCGGTCAGGCCGGTGTCATGGCCAAGCTTCTCCGCCTTCTCGATCTCGGCTTCGGCGGTGCCGGTCTTGCGGCATTCGACAATAAAGTCCGCCAGCCCGCGGTCCTTCAACGCCAGTTCCTGGGCCAGGGGATGCTCCGGCGACAGCGCCACAAAGCTCGCGCCAAACAGCGTGTCCGGCCTGGTGGTGAACACATCCAGCTTTTCGCCATTCGACAATTGGAACTGGAAACGCAGGCCTTCGCTCCTGCCGATCCAGTTCTTCTGCATCAAACGGACTTTTTCCGGCCAGCGCGTGAGGGTATCGAGCGCCTCCAGCAATTCTTCGGAAAAATCCGTGATTTTGAAGAACCATTGGCTGAGCTTGCGCCGCTCGACGATCGCGCCTGAACGCCAGCCACGCCCGTCGATCACCTGTTCATTGGCGAGCACGGTCTGATCCACCGGGTCCCAATTCACATCGGCCTCGCCGCGATAGACGAAGCCGGCCTGGTAGAATTGCAGGAACAGCTTCTGCTGCTGGTGGTAATAGGCGGGGTCGCAGGTGGCGAATTCGCGGGACCAGTCGATGGAAAGGCCCATCATCTTGAGCTGGTCCCGCATCGCCGCGATGTTTTCATAAGTCCAGTCGCGCGGGGAAACGCCCTTGTCGCGCGCGGCATTTTCCGCCGGCAGGCCGAAAGCATCCCAACCCATCGGATGCAGCACGTTATAGCCCTGGGCGCGGCGGAAGCGGGCGATGGCATCGCCCATGGTGTAATTGCGGGTGTGGCCCATATGGATGCGCCCGGACGGATAGGGGAACATCTCCAGCACATAGCATTTGGGCTTGTCCGAAGCCGCAGGCGTCACGAACAGGGCGCGTTCGTCCCAGACCTTCTGCCAGTGCTTTTCGGATTCTTTGGCGTTGTAGCGCGCCATTGCGGTTCAGGCCTCATGCTGGGCGCGGCCTGCCGGGTGAGGACGCGCGGAAGGATTACGTGCCCTGGTTCAGGGTCGCAAGACGCAATTCGCGGGCGCGGGTCAGTATGGCGTCTTCCAGCCTGTGGGCCGTGTCCGGGCTGGGCTGGGCATCGCTCCAGACCCCGTTGGCACCGCGGGTCTGGCGGAACACCACCACCTTCAATCCGTCCGCGCGCAGCGCCCGGTCCATGATGTAGATGGTCACCTTCAGCCGGTCGTTGGGGGCGTTCTGCGCCACATACCAGTCGGTGATCACCACCCCGCCAAAAGGATCGGCGCTTTGCAACGGCATGAAAGCCAGGGTGTCGAGGGTGGCGTGCCAAAGAAAAGAGTTGACCCCCAGCGTCAAACGGTTGTTGCCCCCCGCCACGATGGTGGCGCCGGTGTCCATGTTGGTGGTGTCTTGGCTGGAACCGCAGGCGGCAAGAGGCAGGGCCAAAATGCAAACCAGAACAGGCAGAATTCGCATCGGGTTACTCTATCCTTCGACTGGCGGCGCCGTTCGGGCCGCACCCCCGATTAAGCCAAGCTGGCTTATACTGGTCCGATCCCTCGGACTCAAGCGGCGTAAGCTGGCGGGCGGCGGCCGGATCGGCTTATGTTAGAAGCGTTTAGACGGGACATTGCAAAAGGGTAAGCGGGTGCGGAAGGCAGGTTGGTTTTGGGCGCTGCTCCTGGCGGCGCCCGCGGCAACAGTGCAAGCCGCGGCCCAGGCCTGGGACGGAACCATCCCGGCTTACCAATTCTTTCCCGGCAATGCGGAGCTCGACATCAACGCGCTGGCAGGCGGCGCGGCCTTCAGCGCCTCGGGACATAATGGCCAGAATGCCAGCGGCGCCGCCAAGCTGATGCCGCGATTGCATCGCGACTTTGACAGCGGCCTTTCCGTCGGGCTCGACGCCACCCTCACCGCCGCCGATCCGCTCTCTCGCGGCCGTTATGGCGGTGCTCTCTTCGAGAAAGCCTATGGCGATGTGCGTACCGGCTTAGGCCGGCTGGAAATCGGCGAGACCGACGGCGCGGCCTATGACCTGGCGGTTACAGGCCCCAAAATGGACGATCAGGTATCGCTCGACAATCCGCAGACCAGCTTCTTCCGCGATCCTTCCACCGGCCGCGCCTTCACCGAGATTTTCGCCTTGCGCACGGAGGTGGGCGCATCATCCAACTACGCGAAATTCGCCTATGTCAGCCCCAGTCTGTTCGGCGCCCAGCTCGCGCTCTCCTTCACGCCCAATCAAAGCCGGGCGGTGCCGCCTTTTGTGCATGCGGGTCCGCATGCCGCAGACCGCCAGGCCGATATCTGGGAAGGCGCCATCCGCTATGAAGACGAGTTGGGGCCGGTGTCTTTCACCGCCTATGGCGGGGTGGCGGAAGGGCGCGGCGAGCACAAACGCGCCGGGCAGGAAGGGGTCAGCGACTATGGTTTCGGCCTCAAGGCCGACTATCCCGTCAATGACGAGCTGAGTTTTTCCCTGGGCGGCGCCTTCCGGCAAAGCAACGCCTATGCTTTTGACATCGCGCAAAGCTTCAACGCCGCCACCACCAGGGCGCGGCAAGCCAGCGCCAGCGTGAATTACGGCTCCTGGATTCTCGGCCTGGAATATGGCGATGGCAACGCGGGTCAGGTGCCCGGCGCGCCGCATCTCTCCCTTGCCGGTTATCAGGCCGGGCTGGCATATCAATTCAGCAGCAGCATCCAGGCCAGCATCGGCTGGCAGCGGCTGAATTATGCCCGTGGCGGCGGCAGTTTTTACAATGGCAATTCCCGCATCGGACTGGATGCGGGCTTTGTGCACCTTACGGTCAAGACTTCAAACAATTAACGCGCCGATCGCGGCGATCCCGGAAAAGCCTGGAAGCAACGATGCGTTTCGCGCCGTCACGCCGCCCAGCGCGAAGACCGGCCTTTTGAGCCCGCGGGCGATCAGCCGCGCCCGTGCGGCCGAGAGCGGCTTTGCCGGCCGATGGCTGGCCGTCACAAAGACCGGAGACAGAAAAATCATGTCCGCATGTCCGGCCTGAAGCGCGCTGCGCAACGAATGGGCGCTGGCGCTGATCAGCCAGTGCGGATTTTTCGCCCGCCAATGCCCCGCTTCATGGGCCCGCCGCTCGGGCAGATGCAGGCCGCTCGCACCCGTAACGCGCGCCAGCACCGGATCGTCCGCGACCAGCAGGATCAAGCCCCGCTCCCGTGCGAGGGCGCGCAATCGCACCGCCAGCGTTGCACGCCGCGCGGCGTCACCGGCGCGCAGGACCACCAGGCTGCCTTTCGGCAGGGCGCGCACAGCGGCAAGCGGATCGGCAAGCCGTACATCATCGGTCATCAAAGCCAGCCGGCCTTCCCCCGCGCGGAGCCCCGCAACGTTGAGCGCGCGCGCCGCCCTTGCTAATTTCGCCCGCGATAAGGCATCCGGCATGGCCATTCCCGAAAATCCGATTTCCGCCAACCTGGCGCAGATTCTGGCGCGCATCGAAGCGGCGCGGAAGGCCGCCTTCCATCCTGGGCCTTATACAAAATTGATCGCGGTGTCCAAGACGGTGGAGGAGCCGGGCATCCGGGAAGCCCTCAAGACCGGTCAGCGCCTGTTCGGAGAAAACCGGGTGCAGGAAGCGCAGAAGAAATTCCCTTCCCTGAAGCGCGAATTTCCCGGCCTGGAATTGCATCTGATCGGCCCCTTGCAGACCAACAAGGTTGCGGACGCGATGGCGCTGTTCGACTGTATCCAGACCCTGGACCGGGCCAAATTGGCGGCGGCGCTGGCGGCGGAACGCGACAAGACCGGCAGATGCCCGGCCCTGTTTGTCCAGGTGAACACCGGCGAAGAGCCGCAAAAGGCAGGTGTGCTCCCCAAGAACACCGCCGCCCTGATCGCGGAAGCGCGCAAGCTCGAACTCCCGATTGTCGGTCTTATGTGCATCCCGCCCCTGGATCAGGACCCGGCCCCGCATTTCGGCTTTCTCGCCAAGCTGGCGCGGGACAACGGCCTCGACCAGCTCAGCATGGGCATGAGCGGAGATTTCGAGATGGCGATCCGCTTTGGCGCTACCCATGTGCGGGTGGGAACGGCGATCTTCGGCGATCGCCCTTATCCAATTCGGATTTGATCGCCGGGCTGAAGCTGCGCCAGCGCCGCACGCAGATCTTCTTCCGCCAATGCGACACAGCCCGCCGTCGGCGGATAGCCGGGCTTGGCGAGATGCAGGAAGATCGCGCTGCCTCTGCCCGCCGCCACCGGCGCGTCGTTAAAGCCGATCACGGCCACCAGGTCATAGACATGATCCTCGCGCCACAAGGCTTCCGCGCTCGCGGGATAGGGAAGCTTCACCGGCCGGTTGTAATTCCCGTCATCGGGCGCATCGCACCAGCCATCGTCCTTCGCGATCGCCCGCACGGAGAGGATGGTTTCCGGTCTGGTAATGCGGTCGGCGCGGTAAAAAACGTTCCGCAGCGGAAAGATTCCCAGAGGCGTTATGCCGTCCCCTTCCGCCGCCTTGACGGCAATGCCGGCGGGACCGATGGCGCAACGGCGGGCGCCTTCGCCCCAATCCAGCACCGGCCCTTCGGGGGAATAGGAAACCGTCAAATCCATGCTGCCCAGTATAGCTTACTGAAGAGACGCGACCACCGTGTCCGGCAAAGCCATGCTTTTCCTGTAGGCAGCCAGTGCGCGTTGCGCGAGATCGGCATCGACGCCTTTCTGCTGCAAGGAGGCGGTCAGCGCGCTAAGTCCGGGATCGTTTTCAACCGGCGTTGCCGGCCTTGCATTGGCGGCAACAGCGACCGGCGGTTTGTGATGACCGCCGGTGAACAATGCCAGGACGGTATCGCCCACATCCTTGCCGGTCAGCGCCTCGAAGGCGGTATCGGCGATGCTGGCGACCGCCCCCCACAGACCGCCATAAAGCGTGTCGCCCGCAATTTTTTCCGGGGTGCCTATCGTGTCGCCGGTCAGCGCCCGATAAAGCGTGCCGATCACCGGCAGATGCTGCAGCGGATTGATGATGGAAAGAAAATCGTGAAAGGAAAAACCGCCCTTGTCCTGCGCCACAGGCTTGGCCTGAGGCACCTGCGTCTGTGGCAGGTTCAATGGTTTCATGGCGCCGGTGGCGGCGTAGAAGGACGGCATGGAAATTCCCTAGCAAGCGTCCTGCCAGGAAAAAATCCCCGTTATTGCCGGATTTTCATGACGTGCTTGTACACCTGCGCGGCAGAATTTGCCGGACCGGCCAATCGCGTTATGGTCGGCCTGAAATCCATCCGGCAAATCCGGCATACGAGTTCCATGCCCAGCGCCAAACCCGTTCTCCTGGTAGACGGTCATGACGTGCCCCGTCATTCCCTGGCCGAGCAATTGGCCAGGGAAGGCGCCTACCAGGTGATCGAAGCGGCATCCGCCCAGGAAGCGCGCGCCGCCGGGAATTACCTGTTCGCCATCATCGATGGCGAGGTTGACGACAGTGGCGGCCTGGCGCGTGAATTGCGCAAAAGCGGCAAACCGGTTTTGCTTCTGGCGGAGGACGACAAGGACGGACCGGACCATCTGGCCAAACCGTTCCGGCTGGGTGCGCTGCTCGCCCGGCTTTCCGCCGCGCTGGGTCCGCATGGCGCCGATCAGGACCGTCCGGTCCGGATCGGGCCTTATCTGTTCCAGCCGGCCGCCAAACTCCTGACCGGGGCGCGCAAGATTCGCCTCACCGAGAAAGAGACGAATATCCTGAAATTCCTCCACATGGCGGGAAGCACGGTGGCGCGCGACACCCTCTTGCATGAGGTCTGGGGCTATAACCCCGCCGTCACCACCCATACGCTGGAGACCCATATCTACCGGCTGCGCCGCAAGATCGAAGAGAATCCTGGCGAGGCTAAAATCCTTTTGACCGAAGGCGGCGGCTACCGGCTGGCGGGTTAAGATCTGGATGAGATTGTTTAACTGCCGTTAACCATCCAAGTACATAAAAGGGCATGGCAAAATCTGCCCCGCCGCCTCCCAGGCCTCGGCGCCGCGCATCCGCCGGTCCGCGCCCGAAGAAGCGCCGGTCGGCCCTGCCGATCGCCCTTCTGCTGCTTGCCGCCTGGGCCCTGATTTTCGCGGGCGTTTTCTATGCGCATTTTCTCTCGGAAATGCCCGACATCAAAAATCTGATGACAGCTCCTGCGTCCCGCGACGTCACCATCCTGGACAGCCACGGCCGATTGATCGCCCGGCGCGGCCTGACCCAGGGCCAGATGGTCCGGGCGGACAACCTGCCTTCTTATGTGCCCAACGCCTTCATCGCCATCGAAGATCGCCGCTTCCGCGATCATTTCGGCATCGATCTTATCGGCATGGCGCGCGCCTTCATTGCCAATATGTCCGCAGGCCATGTGGTCCAAGGCGGCTCGACCCTCACCCAGCAACTTGCCAAAAACCTGTTCCTCTCATCCAGCCGCACCTTTGAGCGCAAACTGGAGGAGGCGATGCTGGCCGTCTATCTGGAGTCGCGTTATTCCAAGGACCAGATTCTTACGCTCTATCTGAACCGCGTTTATTTCGGGGCCGGCGTCTTCGGCCTGGAGGCCGCGAGCGAGAAATTCTTCGGCAAGCATGCCGCCGAACTCAGCTTGACCGAAGCGGCCATGCTGGCGGGCAGCGTCAAGGCGCCGGCGCGCTATAACGCGCTGGCCGACGCCGACGCCAGCCACGCCCGCGCCCAGCTGGTGTTGCACGCCATGGAGGATGCGGGATTTATCGATCATGCCGCACGCGTCCGGGCGCAAGCCACCCGGCCGCGCATCCTCAAGGGGCCGCCGGACTCCGGCTATTTTGCAGACTGGGTCGTCGCGCAGTTGGACGGCT
>CAZEFQ010000200.1:0-9175 GCA_964511505.1 uncultured Rhizobium sp. | reverse complement strand
TGGCGGCGCCATCAGCGGCACCGAAGGCGCGGAAATCCTCAATCTGCGCAACCTCGGCATCACCCGCACCTTAATCCTGTTCGATGCCCAGCGCATCGTGCAGTCCAACATCACCGGCGGCGTGGACATCAACACCATCCCCTCAACGGTGATCAGCCGGGTGGACGTGGTGACAGGCGGCGCCTCGGCGGCCTGGGGTTCGGATGCGGTCGCGGGCGTCGTCAACTTCGTGCTCAACAAGAATTTCGACGGGCTTAAGGGCAGCGTCGAGTTCGGCGATACCGCGGACGGCCTTTATCGGAACTACAAAGTGCAAGCGGTGTGGGGCGGCGATATCGCCGGCGGCCGCGGCCATGTCGTGCTGGCCGGGGATTACAGCGGTCATCCAGACCTTGTTACCATCGACAGCGAGAATTGGTACCGCGCTTCTTATTGGGTTTCGAACCCGGCCTACGCCGCCGGCAACGGCAAGCCACAACTGATCGTCGCCAATGATGTGGGCATCGCCAACGCCACCCAGGGCGGTCTTATCGTTTCCAGCCCCGCCGTAACCGCCGCCAACAGTCCGAGCGGCGTCGCCACCGCGGCCAACGCCTTGCGCGGCATCTATTTTGTCGGCAACGGCATTCCGCAGATCGCCAATTTCGGCAATCTCACTTTGGGCACGCTTTCCAATGGCGGCTCCTTCACCAAGGACGATGGCGAGAACAATTGGACGTTCGCCGCCATTCCCAACAATCGTTATACCGCTTTCGCCTTTGCCCGTTACAAGATCACCGACACCATCCAGGCCTCGCTGCAGGCGAATTACGGCTATTACAGCGGCAAGGACATGGCCCAGAACCTGCTGCAGACGGCGGTGACGATCAAATCCGACAATGCTTATATCCCGGCCTCGGTGAAGGCCACGATGCAGGCGACCGGCATCACCTCTTTCGTCATGGGCATCATCGACGGCAACAACACCCCCACCACGGTTTCCGACAAGGATTTCTTCAGGCTCGCGACAGGCTCGCTGGGACCGGCGGTCACCACCAATCAGCGCCAGCTGATGCGCGGTGTCCTCACCTTGGAAGGCACGCTGGGCGAGGACTGGTCGTGGAATGTCTTCTACCAGCACTCGACAGTGCGTTACTGGACTCATTCCTACGCCAATGCCGAGTTGCCCAACATCACCGCCGCGCAGGACGCGGTGACGGTGACCACCGCCAATCGCGGCACCTCCAACCTGCCCCTGGGCTCCATCGTCTGCCGTTCATCCCTGCCCGGACAGGCGGCGGTGGTGGTGGGCGGCAACCCGGCCCAAGCGGGCTGCGTCCCGCTGGACGTGTTTGGCAACAACGTCGCCAGTGCTGCGGCGATTGCCTATGCCGTGCATCACAACACGGATTTCGAGAATATGCAGACGAACCAGGACGAAGCGGCAGCCTCGTTCCAGGGTACGCTGCCCTGGGAGTTGCCGGCCGGCAAGGTCGCGGTGGCGTTCGGCGCGGGCTACCGCAAGGAGGCCGGCATCAATTACGCCGATCCCAATGGCGTGTTCGCCTCCTTTTCCACGGGCAACTGGGCCTTCTTTCCCTCCAGCAGCTACAATGTGATCGAAGGCTTCGCCGAGGTGGACGCCCCCATCCTGAAAAACACCTTTGTCAATTCGCTGGATTTCAGCATGGCGGGCCGCATGACCAGCTATTCGACCAGCGGCCTGGTCGAGACCTGGAAGCTGGGTTTCACCAGCCAGGTGACCGACGATTTTAAACTCCGTACCACCTGGTCGGTGGACATCCGCGCGCCAAACGTGTCGGAGCTGTTCGCCCTTGGCTCGCAATCCAACTCCTCGATCAAGGATCCCAAGACCCAGGTCACCGTCACCGTGTTCACCAACACGGCAGGCAATCCCAACCTGGTGCCGGAAGTGGCGCGCACCGTTTCGGCCGGCGTGGTGCTGACGCCGACCTTCATCGACAATTTCACCATGTCGGTGGATTATTACTCGATCAACCTCACCGGCGGCATCGCTTCGCTCAACTCCAACGTCTTCCTCAATCAATGCAATCCGACGCTCCCCAGCGTCATCTATCCGGGGACACTGGGCAATCCCAACGATCCGCTTTGCACCCATCTGGTGTTCGCAGGACCGCCGTCACCCGGATTTACAACGCCCTCGCTCAGCACCATCCAACAGACGCCGATCAATATCGCCAGCCAGACCGTCTCCGGCTTCGACATCCAGGCCAACTACACCATGGATTTCTTCGGCGGGAGTCTCGCCTGGCAGGCGGTGGCCAACTATAACGATGAGAACACGACGTCCCAGCCCGCCACCGCCACCAACGACAGCGCGGGCACTGCCGGCACGCCGAAATGGAAAGGCATTCTCTCGGCCGACTACACCACCGGGCCGCTCTCTTTCACCGTGCAGGGGCGCTGGTACGGCACCAGCAAGATCACCAACACGGCCAATACGGGCAATCTTTCCACGGCGGCCCTGGCCAACCTGTACGACCCGGCGCATTTCGAGGTGCCGTTCTGGGCCTATCTCGACTTGCGCGGCAATTACAAATGGAACGACAACATCCAGTTCTACGGCGCCATCGACAATGCGCTCAACATCCCGCCGGCGCTGACGCCGCTCAATTCCGGCAACATCATCCATTCCATGCCGACCACTCCGAACAGCTACGACCTGATCGGACGGCAGTTCCGCCTGGGCATCCGTTTCAACTACTGACGGCGGTTAGGTTTCGTTCTTCAATCCTGGCGACCCGGCGGCAATCAACGCCGGGTCTTTTTTTTGCCGGGCTGCAAAGCGTGCCAAAAAGGGACCCGTGCCGATCCGGACAGTTAAATCTATCTTATCTCCCGTTCCCATAAGCTCGATTCCGGACAACCGGCGGTTTCCGCGCCGGGCGATCGGGGCTTTGGGGCGATGCGGCGTTTTCAATCAATCGGCGTGTTGCTGTCCTTCATCACCGGTTTGCTCGTTCTGCTCCTGGTCTCCGTCTTCACCTATTCGGCACGTGAAGCCTATAACCGGCGCCAGGATGCCGCCGGCTTGCTTTCCCAGGTCCGGATCATCCGCGACGTTTTTTCCATGGGCGATTTCCTCCACGCCGAGGATGGACGCGTGCGTACCGCCCTTTCCACGCCCCGGCCGATCAGCAGGGCAGTCCGCGACCGCCTGATGCGGCGCCACGCCGCTGACGAAAAGCTTCTGGACGCTGTTCAGAAGGATCTTATCCTGATCCCGGAAGCCGCCGGGCAAGCCGAGCAATTGGGCCAAGCCCGCGCGGGCTATGAACGGCAGTTTGCCCTGGCCATGGACGCGCTTGACCGGCCGATCGAAAGCCGCAACAAGGCGGCCGGCCAGAATCTGGCCGACGCGGTAACGGTCCTGCTCCGGCCGGTGCAACAAGAGGCGGATAAAGCCTCGCTGGCGTTGGCCACGGCCAATCCCCTGAATTACGAGACCATGAAGGTCGCCAGGATCGCCCAGTCGCTCAGGGCGGTGGCGGGCATGGGCCGGCGCATGGTGGGCCAGGCGATCATGAGCGGCGAAATCCCGTCCGACGCCATGCTCCACGACCTGGCGGAGTTGGACGGGCGTTTCAACGCCCCCTGGGCCGTGGTGGCATCCGACGCGGCATCCCTTCCTCCCGCCGTTTTTCCGCCGCGCCTGCGCGAAGCCGTCGCCGCCGCCAGGCTTGCCTATCTGGAGGGCACTTTACCCCGCCGCAAGGAGATCCTCTCCGGGCTTGCGCTGGGCAAACCCGCGGTTTCGGGTGAGAGCTGGATGCAGGTTTCCGATCGCGGCTTGGAGGGGCTGAGCAAGATTTCGGCCACGGCGCTTTCCATCACCGAGATACATGTCGCCGACCAGCTCAAGATCGCCGACCACGAATTCTCTCTCGCGCTGCTCCTGATGTTCGTCTCGATCAGCCTGGCTTCGCTCACCGCCATTTTCGTCAATCTCCGCGTGATCGCGCCGTTGCGCTCGATTGTGCAAACCATGGCGGCGGTGGCGGCAGGCGAACTCAACCGTCCCATTCCGTTCACCGGCCGCAAGGACGAGGTCGGCGAATTCGCGCGCGCGCTTTGCCGGTTCCGGGACAACACGCTGGAAAAGGAAAATCTGGAGGGCGAACTCAGGCAGCAGCAGGTGGCACGGGAGACCGCGGAAGCCTCGAACCGGATCAAGTCGCAGTTCCTCGCCAATATGAGCCACGAATTGCGCACGCCGCTCAATGCCGTATTGGGATTCTCGGACCTGATGAAGAATGAGATTTTCGGGCCGCTATCGGCGCAATATCGCGAATACGCCGCCTTGATCCATGAATCGGGCGATCATCTGCTCAACCTGGTTTCCGATATCCTGGACATCGCCAAGATCGAGGCGGGGAAATTCGTCATCTCTTTCGAGCCTGTCCAGCTTCAGGACGCGATGGAATACTGCTTGCGCCTGGTGCGCCGCCGCGCCGAGGAGAAGGGTGTGGCGCTCAGCCTGGAGGCCCCCGAAACGCCGCTCACCTTTTCCGCCGATTCCCGCGGCTTCCGCCAGGTCCTGCTCAACCTTCTGTCCAATGCGGTCAAATTCACCCCCAAGGGCGGCCAGGTCTGGCTTGCCGCGAGCGTGGAGGGCGGGCGGCTGAAGCTGATGGTGCGGGATACCGGAATGGGCATGCCCGAAAGCGTGCTGGCGCGCATCGGCCAGCCTTTCGAGCAGGCCTCCAACAATCCCTCCCACGCCAGAGAAGGCACAGGCCTGGGGCTATCGCTGGTGCGCGCCATCGTCGCCCAGCATGGCGGTACGCTTGACATTCAAAGCCGCGAGAAAAGCGGCACCATCGTCACGGTCTTCCTGCCTCTGGCGCAGGAGGCGCGGGCGGCGGCGTAAACACGGCACAGGCACGCGCGCTTCAGCGAAGCGCTTCTCGTCTCAGTACGCCGACTTTGCCGGCGGCGGATTCCACATGCCCGAGCCGTAAACAACATAGGCGCCAATAGCGGCAAGGCCCACGACAATGGCAATAACGGCAATGAGCTTGGGCAACGCGCCGGTATTGGCTTCGTTGATCGGTGTTTGATGCTCCATGATTTGGTCTCCTGCTGGTGATGGCTTGGAAGACGACACGATTATACGCCTTTGCCGCATAAGGGGGAGAGGCTTGGCGCATCGACGGAGCGACAATGGTGCGGAACTTTTGTGCGCCTGCGAAAGCTGCGGCTGAAAGAGTTCTGCCGGCTGCATTTTTACAAGCAGAAATGTTGAGCGAGCCGGCCGCCCGCCGGAGATTTTGGCGATTCACGCGCCTGACGCGGTGTCAGAACGCGTGTCGGAATCCCAGCTGAAAATTGATCGGCTGCTCAAGGGTGACGGTGCGCGGGTCGGTCAGTGCCGGACTCAACAAGTCCGCCGTCGCATCGCTTTCGAAATAGGTGCCATAGGTGGGATCATGGCGGTCGAAGAGATTGTTCACCACCCCGAATAATTCCCAATTGGGCGCAAACCTCCAACTGCCGCGCAGGCTGGCCACCCAGCGCGAGGGCAGCTTTTTGTCCTGGTTGGCCTGGTCGCCGTCGAAATATTGGCTCCCGGTGAAAACGAACTCGCCGCCCAGCGAAATATCGGGCGCCGGAGAAAAGTCGCCGCCGGCGCGCAAAGCGTTGGCGGGATTGACCGGGATATGCCGCCCCGGTGCGACGGCGGCATTGCCATCGGCATCGGCGAGCGGATTGTTGGGAGAGGCGAGCAGGCCGGCGAATTCATAAGTCGCATCGAGATAGGAATAGCTCACAAAAGTGGACCAGCCGTCGCCGCGATAAGAGGCGTCCATGTCCACGCCCTGGCGGCGCGTCAGGGGCACATTGGTGAAATAGCCGCGTCCCTGGATGGTGCTGGCCAGCGCGACAATGTCGTTGTCGCTGTCGGTTCGGAAAAGACCGGCGCTCCAGGAAAGACTCCCGATCGCGCCGCGCAGGCCGGCCTCGCCGGTATGCGCCACTACCTGCTGCAACGGCGGATCGGCGACCAGCGAGCCTTCCAGAAGACAGGGCAGGCTTTTGCTGGCGCAGTCCAATTCCAGCGGGGTGGGGGCGCGATTGGCTTCGGAATAACCGCCGAAGAAAGTCAGGGCGTCCGTGATCTTGTAGGACATGCCGGCAAAAGGATTGAAATGGGCATAGCCATGGCCGCCGGTCAGTTCCGAGGCCGTGCCGCTACGGTCGCGGGTCGTGATGTGGGCACTGTTGAGGCGGAAGCCGGCAGTGAGAGTGAGCGCGGCATTGAGGTCCAGTGCGTCCACGGCATAGAGGCCGTAATAGTCGGTGGTGGCGGCGAGATCGACAGGCGCGTAACCCAGATTGCCCAGGCTGTGGACCACCAGGCCGGACCCCGGCACCGCGGCGTCCGGCGCGACCCGCAGATCGGCAAAGAGACGGCCCAGGCTGGAGGTAGAACGGAAGCCGATGGCGCCGTGATCGAAACTGCCGCCCAGGGTGAAGGTGTTGGCCAAACCGGAAAGCGGCGATTTTCCCGTCACCTGGAGGGTGGTGCCTTCCGTCACACTGTCGGTGGCGCTGCGATCGTCGGTGCCATAGGTAATGCCGCTGTTGAAGGGAAAAGTCTGGCCGGCGGGCCCCAGGATCACAAATTGGTCACGGAATGAAGTGGTCTTGCCGCCGGGCGGAGTGCCGAAGGCATCATCTTCAAGACAGAGCTTGCCGCCGAAGGAGGAGCGGCCGGAACAGCTTTCGAAATTGCCGTCATTGCCGTCCAGGTGGCGCTGGCGGAACGCCCGCAGGTAAAGGCTCGCTTGCAGCTGCCAGTCATCATCAAGCCTGCTTTTGCCGTTGAGCGCCAGACTGACGATGCGGTTCTGGGTGTTCTGGGGCCAAGTGTAAACGGAAGCAGAATCCTGCCGTACCAGTTCGATAGGCGTGGGGCCCACCACGCCGAGGCCGGATTGCGCGCCGCTGGCGACCAGGTGAATCTCGCTGTCGCCCAGCCGCCAGCCCGCATCGGCATAAAGCCGCGCCAGATCGGACGCCGAGTGCAGGCGCCAGCCACCATCGGTGACGCCATCTGCCGCCGCGTAGAAGGCGAAATCTCCGTCCGCAAGGCCATATTGCAGGCTCGCCATGCCATGGCCATAGGAGCCGCCCTGGGCGGATGCCTCCAGGCCCTGCCAGTCGAAACCGGTTTTCATGGTGAGATTGATCGCCCCGCCCAGCGCATTGAGGCCGAACACCGGATTGTTGCTCCATATATCCATGCGCGCGATGGCGGCTTCCGGAATGGCATCCCAGTTCACCGTGTCGCCAAAAGCCTCGTTGAGGCGCATGCCATTCTGATAGACGGCGATACCCTGGGCAGTGCCCTGCAGCGGGGAGGCCTCGAAGCCGTGCAGGCGCAAATCCTGGGACATGCCGTTGCCTTGCGAATCGCTCAAGGAAACGCCGGCTGTCCGGCTGCCAAGGGAATCGAGCAGCGTCGCGCCGCCATTGGCGGTGATCTGGGCGGCGGTCAGGCTTTGCAGCGAACCTGCCAGTTTGGATGGGTCTATGCCGATATTGCTGTTCGCCAGCGCGCCATAAACCACCACCTGTTCGGGGGCCTGTCCAAGCGCGGGGGAGGCGAAAGCGACGCAGGCGCCGGCCAAGCACCTAACCGTCCGGTTCAAAATTTCCTCCTGGCAGTTGCCGCGATGCGGACCGATTGGTGGTTTCCCGCTGCGCCGGCGAGCAAATATTTGATCCGGGTGGGAAATTTCTCACCTGACCGAAAGGTTACACTTTGACAAGGAACCGTACAACGGATCGATATGCCAAGTTACCGGCTATGCTATGTTTTTCGCAATGACAAGAGCGTCAATCGCCGTTGGGGAGAGAAATGACCATTCAAACCACGCCGCGTGATATGCCGGCCGCGGCTGTGCGAGGAAGTCCGACACCCTATCGGAAGTATGCCTATGGCGGCATTGCCTTGGGGGCCGTTCTGGTCGGGTTCTATTTTTGGAGTCATACGGGCACGGGCACGGGTCCGCGCCGCGCCGTGACCGTGCCGGTCACCGTGGCCGCGGCAGTCTCGGAAGACATGCCGGTGGTCAAGAACACCATCGGTACGGTGATGGCCAATTCCACGGTTTCGGTCACTGCCCGGGTGCAGGGGCAACTCACCAAGGCCTATTTCACGGAAGGCCAGATGGTGAAGGCCGGCGATCTTCTGTTCCAGATCGATCCCCGTCCTTTCGAGGCGGCGCTGACCCAGGCCACCGGCCAGCTGCAGAAGGATGAGGCCGCGCTGGCCAGCGCCTCGGCCGACGCCAGGCGCTATGCCTCGCTTTTTTCCCAGAACGCCATATCCACCCAGCAGCGCGACCAGTCCGACGCCGTGGCCAAAGCGGATGCGGCGCTGGTGACGGCGGACCGGGGCGCGGTGGAAGTTGCCCGGCTCAACCTGGAATTCACCCAGATCCGCGCGCCGGTGGACGGCAAGACCGGGCCGATCCTGCTGCAGCCGGGCAATCTGGTGTCGGTCAACGGCACCAGTACACCGTTGGTCACCTTGAGCCAGATCGAGCCGATCAAGGTCTCCTTCAACCTGCCGCAATCCGACCTGCCCCGCATCCAGGCGCGCGCCGCCAAAGGCGGGCTCACCGCCGTGATCAATCTGCATGGACAAGGCGGCAAGGATATTTCCGCGCCGGTGAATTTCGTCAGCAATGCGGTCAACACCTCCGGGACCATCGAGCTGCGTTCCAGCTTCCCCAACAAGGACCATGTTTTGGTGCCCGGCCAGCTTGTCGATGTGACGGTTGTGCTGGACAGCATTGCCAAGGCGGTTGTGGTGCCGCGCGTCGCCGTGATCAACGGACCGGACGGCACCTATGTCTATCGTGTCAACGACAAGAACACCGTGGAAATGGTGCCGGTCTCGGTTGCGTTCGACAATGGCACCGAGGCGGCGGTTAAAGGCAATCTCAAGGGCGGGGACAAGGTTGTCACCGATGGCGGGCTGCGCGTGCTGCCCGGCAGCAAAGTGAGCTTCCGCAAGCCGGCCGCGGCGCCGGGCGGCGGGGCGCGGCGCGGCGCTCGTGGGTCGCGCGGCGGCCAAGGCGCCAACACGAGCGCGCCTTGAACATCTCCCGCATCTTCATCGAACGGCCGATCATGACCGCCC
>CAZEFQ010000199.1:0-2934 GCA_964511505.1 uncultured Rhizobium sp. | reverse complement strand
ATTGGTCTCATTATAAAGCGAGCAATTGCCGCCGATCACCGGGAAATCGAGCGCCCGGCAGGCCTCGCCGATGCCTTCAATGCCCGCCACGATCTGGGCCATGATCTCGGGCTTCTGCGGATTGCCGTAATTGAGATTGTCGGTCACCGCCAGCGGTAGCGCCCCCACCGCGGTCAGATTGCGCCAGGCTTCCGCCACCGCCTGCTTGCCGCCTTCTTTCGGATCGGCAGCGCAATAGCGCGGCGTCACATCCGTGGTTATCGCCAGCGCCTTGCCGGTGCCGTGCACCCGCACCACCGCGGCATCTCCCCCCGGCTGCTGCACCGTGTCGGCCATCACGCTGTTGTCATATTGCTCCCAAACCCAGCGGCGCGAGGCCATGTCGGGCGAGGCCATCAGTTTTTCCAGCGCCGCGAGCACAGTCTGATTTTTGTTGTAGCTTGGCGCACCGTGAACCGGCGCCCGGTGGTTGAAGGGCCGCTGATAGACCGGCGCTTCATCCGACAGCGCCTTGACCGGAATATCGGCTTCGACTTTGCCCTTATGCTTGACGACAAAGCGGCCGGTCGTGGTGGTGACGCCGATCACCGCGAAATCCAGCTCCCATTTCTCGAAGATGCGCCGGGCCTGGTCCTCGCGCCCCGGCTTCAGCACCGCCAGCATGCGCTCCTGGGATTCGGAGAGAAGCATCTCATAAGCGGTCATGTTCTCTTCGCGCTGCGGCACCTGATCGAGATTGAGTTCGATGCCGCTGCCGCCCTTGTCGGCCATCTCGGCAGAGGAAGAGGTGAGTCCCGCCGCGCCCATGTCCTGAATGGCGATGATGGCGTCGGTCGCCATCAATTCCAGGCAGGCTTCCAAGAGCAGCTTTTCGGTGAAGGGATCGCCCACCTGCACGGTGGGACGCTTTTCCTCCGAAGCGTCGTCGAATTCGGCGCTCGCCATGGTGGCGCCGTGAATGCCGTCGCGCCCGGTCTTGGAGCCGATATAGACCACCGGATTGCCGGAGCCCTTAGCCGCCGATTTGAAGATCTTATCGGCCCGCGCCAGGCCCACGCACATGGCGTTGACCAAAATATTTCCGTTGTAGGAGCGATGGAAATTGACCTCGCCCCCAACCGTGGGCACCCCCATGCAATTGCCATACCCGCCGATCCCGCTCACCACGCCCGACACCAGATGCCGGGTCTTGGGATGCTCAGGCTCACCGAAGCGCAGCGCATTCATCATGGCGATGGGGCGCGCCCCCATGGTGAAGACATCGCGCATGATCCCGCCCACGCCGGTCGCCGCGCCCTGGTAGGGCTCGATGAAACTGGGATGATTGTGCGATTCCATCTTGAAGATGGCGGCATCGCCGTCGCCGATATCGATCACCCCCGCATTCTCGCCTGGGCCCTGGATCACCCAGGGCGCCTTGGTGGGAAGCTGCTTTAAATGCGCGCGGGTGGATTTGTAGGAGCAATGCTCGCTCCACATCACACTGAACACGCCCAGCTCCACCAGATTGGCGTCGCGGCCGAGCAGCCGCTTGATGCGGGCATATTCGTCCTCCGTGAGGCCATGCTCGCGGATCAGGTCTGGCGTGATTTCCGTCATCCGAGCGCTTCAATCAGGCTTTCGAACAAGGCGCGGCCGTCGGTGCCGCCCAGGGCCTGGTCCACCGCCCGCTCGGGATGGGGCATCAGGCCCAGCACATTGCGCTTTTCGCTGAGGATGCCGGCGATATTGCGGGCCGAGCCGTTGGGATTGTCCTGATAGCGGAACACCACCCGGCCTTCGCCTTCCAGCCGGTCGAGGGTGGCGTCATCGGCGTAATAATTGCCTTCGCCATGCGCGACCGGGAAAGTCACGCTCTGGCCCTTGTCGTATTTGCGGGTGAAGGCCGACTGGGTTTCCTCCACGCTCATCGTCACCGGCTTGCAGACGAATTTCAGCCCCGCGTTACGCATCAGGGCGCCGGGAAGAAGATGTGACTCCGTCAGCACCTGGAAGCCGTTGCAGACGCCAAGCACAGCGCCGCCCTTGTCGGCATGGGCCTTGATGGCGCTCATGATCTTGGATTGGCTGGCCATGGCGCCGCAACGCAGATAATCGCCGTAGGAGAAGCCACCGGGCAGCACCACCAGGTCCACGTCGGGAAGTTCGCTGTCCTGGTGCCAGACCATGTGCGCTTTCTTGCCCGTCATCTGTTCCAGCGCCACCGCGGCGTCGCGGTCGCAATTGGAAGCGGGAAAGACAATCACCGCCGACTTCATTTCAATTCAATCTCGTATTTCTCAATCACGGTGTTGGCGAGCAGCTTCTCGCACATCTCTTTCAGCGCCGCCTTGGCTTTGGCCGCGTCGCTTTCATGCAGTTCCAGATCGATCACCTTGCCCTGGCGCACATCGCCGACCGAGGAAAAGCCCAGCCCGTTGAGGGCATGGCCGATGGCCTTGCCTTGGGGATCCAGAACGCCGTTTTTCAGGGTGACGAAGACGCGGGCTTTCATATTTGTTCGTGTTGCTCACCCTTCGACAAGCTCAGGGTGAGGAGAAAGAAAAATCCTCATGCTGAGCTTGTCGAAGCATGAGGACGCGAAACTATTTAACCAGCATCGGGCCCTTGTTCTCGCCTTGCACCGATTCGGGCATGATGCCAAGCCGCCGCGCCACTTCGCTGTAAGCCTCGATCACCCCGCCCATGTCGCGGCGGAAGCGGTCCTTGTCCAGCTTCTCATTGGTGGTGGCGTCCCACAGCCGGCAATTGTCCGGGCTGATCTCATCCGCCAGCACAATGCGCATGAAATCATTTTCCCACAGCCGCCCGAATTCCAGCTTGAAATCCACCAGCTTGATGCCGGCGCCCAAAAACAGGCCGGACAGGAAATCGTTGATGCGGATGGTGAGATTCACCATGTCGTCCAGATCCTGCGGGCTCGCCCAGCCAAAG
>CAZEFQ010000198.1:0-6336 GCA_964511505.1 uncultured Rhizobium sp. | reverse complement strand
GATGAAGTGGTCGCCATCGGCGCCGCGATCCAGGGCGGCGTGCTCAAGGGCGAAGTGAAAGACGTGCTGCTGCTCGACGTGACCCCGCTGTCGCTGGGCATCGAGACGCTGGGCGGCGTGTTCACCAGGCTGATCGACCGCAACACCACCCTCCCGACCAAGAAGTCGAACATCTTCTCGACCGCGGAAGACAACCAGACCGCCGTCACCATCAATGTGTTCCAGGGCGAACGCGAAATGGCGGCGGACAACAAGTCGCTGGGCCGTTTCGACCTTCAAGGCATTCCGCCCGCGCCGCGCGGCGTGCCGCAGATCGAGGTCACCTTCGACATCGACGCCAACGGCATTGTCAGCGTCACCGCCAAGGACAAGGCCACCGGCAAGGAGCAGCAGATCCGCATCCAGGCCTCGGGAGGTCTCACTGAGGCCGACATCCAGAAGATGGTCAAGGATGCCGAGGCCCATGCCGCGGAAGACAAGAAGCGCCGCGAAGGTGTGGAAGCCAAGAACCAGGCCGACGGGCTGATCCATTCCACGGAAAAAGCCTTGAGCGAGCATGGCGACAAGGTCGATGCCGCCCAGAAGACGGCGATCGAGAACGCCATCGCCAACCTCAAGGAAGCGGTGAAAGGCGACGATGCTGAAGACATCAAGGCCAAGACCAACGCCCTGGCCCAGGCTTCGATGAAACTGGGCGAAGCCATGTACAAGGCGCAACAGGCGACCGGTGGTGAAGGCGCTGCGCCGGGCGGCGAAGAGCCCAAAAAGGATGACAATGTCGTTGACGCCGACTTCGAGGAAGTCGATGAAAACAAGAAGGGCGCGGCTTAAAGGTTCAGCGAGTCAGGTCGGCCTCCCCCTCCATGCGAAGCATTTGAAGGGGGAGGTGGCCGGTCCACTAGCGACAGCGTATGGACGCGCTTGCGATGCGAAGGCCGGAGGGGGTCGGAATTGACCGATGAGTCCTTTGTTTACCGGGGGCGGGATAGTCTGGGTCCATGAGTAGTAAACGTTGCTATTACGAGACCCTGGGTTGCCAAAAGGGCGCCGCGGTGGACTCCATCAAGGCCTCCTATCGCAAGCTGGCGATGCAGTTCCATCCCGACAAGAATCCCGGCGACCACACCGCCGAAGTCAAATTCAAGGAAATCAACGAAGCCTATGACGTCCTCAAGGACGATCAGAAGCGCGCGGCTTATGACCGGTTCGGCCACGCCGCTTTCGAGGCCGGAATGGGCGCCCGCGCTGGCGCCGGGCCGTTCGATTTTGCCGGCAGCTTCTCGGAAGTGTTCGAGGATTTCTTCGGCGATTTGATGGGCGGCAAGCGTGCCCGGCGCGGCAATCGCGGCCAGGACCTGCGCTACAACCTTTCCATCACCCTGGAAGAGGCCTATCGCGGCCGCAATGCCGAGATCAAAGTCCCCACCCAGGTCGCCTGCGAGACCTGCAGCGGCTCCGGCGCCGAGCCCGGCCATAGTCCCGAGACCTGTCCCACCTGCGCCGGCCATGGCAAGGTACGCGCCACCCAGGGCTTTTTCACCATCGAGCGCAGCTGCGTTTCCTGCCGCGGCACCGGGCGTATCGTGCGCCATCCCTGCAAGACCTGCCGGGGGGCAGGCACGGTGCAGAAAGAGCGTGTGCTCAATGTCGATGTCCCGGCGGGCGTGGAGGAAGGTACCCGCATCCGGCTGTCCGGCGAAGGCGCGGCCGGCATGGGCGGCGGGCCCAACGGCGATCTCTATATTTTCCTCTCGGTCGCGGAGCATCCCATTTTCCAGCGCGACAGCCATGATCTTCATTGCCGCGCGCCGGTCTCTTTCGTCACCGCCGCCCTGGGCGGCACGATCGAGGTGCCCACCCTGGACGGCGGCCGGGCCAAGGTGGCGATCCCCGAAGGCACCCAGAGCGGCCGGCAATTCCGCCTCAAAGGCAAGGGCATGCCGGTTCTGAGGAGCACCCAGAAGGGCGATCTTTATATCGAGGTGGCGGTGGAAACCCCGGTCAAGCTCACCAAACGGCAAAAGGAATTGCTGCGGGAGTTCGAGAAGGGCAGTGAGGCCGGCACCCATCCCGAAGCTGAAGGCTTTCTCGCCCGGCTGAAAGAATTTTGGAACGGCGGCGAGAACGCCTAAGCTGAGCGCGGAACATCCCGAGGCCGCGCCTCTTGCCCCAATCCGATGCCCTTGCCGGAAATCTGCGCTTCCTGCGCGCCCTGATGGCACGGCCCAAGAATGTGGGCGCCATCGCCCCTTCCGGCCGGGCGCTGGCGAACGCGATGGCCCGGCAGATCAATCCCGACAGTTCCGGCCCGGTGCTGGAATTGGGTCCGGGCACCGGGGCGATCACCCAAGCCATCCTGGAGCAGGGCGTAGCCCCCGGGCGGCTGACGCTGGTCGAATATGATCCCGACATGGTGGTCTTCCTGGCCGGCCGGTTTGAAGGCGTCGATATCATCCAGGGTGATGCTTTCGACCTCAGCCACACCCTGGGGGCAAAAGCGGAAGTGAAATTCAGCGCCATTCTGTCCGGCCTGCCGCTGCTCAACTTCCCCCTGGCGCGGCGGCGGCAGTATCTGGAAGGCGCCTGCCGCCTGCTTTCTCCCGGAGCGCCTTTTGTGCAGTTCTCCTATGGCGTACAGCCGCCGGTGATGCCGCCCGCCGGCCATTCGCTGATGCGGGCGGCGCTGATCTGGGCCAATCTGCCCCCCGCCCGGGTCTGGGTGTATCGCAAAGCATGAGCACAAATTCGCCTTGTGCTGCGCAACATGAGTGCAGCATGGCGATTTTTATGCTGCAGATCATGCTGCAGCATAAGGTGCAGCATAAATCGCAGCATAAAACGCTCCGTATTGCGAAATACCCTGTGAAATCATATCTCTAGCCCATGGCCCTCAGCGACGAAGAGGTAGAGCGTTACGCCCGGCACCTGGTGCTGCGGGAGCTGGGCGGCCCTGGCCAGGCAAAAATTCGTGCTGCAAAAGTGCTGGTGGTGGGTGCGGGCGGGTTGGGCAGCCCCATCGCGCTTTATTTGGCGGCCGCGGGCGTCGGCATCCTGGGCCTGGTGGATGACGACACGGTCTCGCTTTCCAACCTGCAGCGCCAGATCCTGTTCAAAACCGCCGATATCGGCGCAGCCAAAACCGAGGCCGGCGCCGCGGCCCTCCATGCCCTTAATCCGGGCGTGAGAGTCGAGACCCATACCGTCCGCCTGACCCCGGAGAATGCCCAAAGCCTGATCGCCCCCTATGATCTGGTGGCGGACGGCTCGGATAATTTCGACACCCGCTTCCTGGTCAACGACACCTGCTTTGCCCTGGACAAAACCCTGGTTTCGGCAGCCGTGACCGAATTCGAAGGCCAGCTTTCCACCTTCAAGGCTCATGACCCCTCGGGCGCCTTCCCCTGCTATCGCTGCCTGTTCCCGGCGCCGCCGCCGCCCGGAACGGTTGGAAGCTGCTCGGAATTGGGGGTGCTCGGCGCCGCGGCTGGGGTAATGGGGTCGCTGGCGGCCCTGGAAGTCCTTAAGGAAATTACGGGTATGGGCGAAAGCCTGGCCGGGCGGCTTCTAATCTATGAAGCGCTTTCTGCCCGTTTTCGCACGGTCAGTCTCAAGGCCGATCCCGCCTGCCCTTTGTGCAGTCATTGAAGCCGCACCGGTCCGTCTCCCTGCGCGCGAAGCGCGCTATGTGGGAGGTGGTCGAAGCCGGTCCTCGGGCCAGTGAAGACCGGCGGGGAAAGAAGACCAACACAGTTAACCCGGGTTTAAATCCGAGCCGCCAAAATCGCCTTTTCCCCGGCATGGCAACCACGCCGGGAGAAATCTGCATGCGTGCCTGTGCGGTGGAGGCCGTCGTTGGGCAAGGAAATTCACTACGAGATTTTTCGCCGGGCCGGGGCCAAGGGCGGCTGGACGCTGCACGACGTGCGCTCCGACCGCGAGGGCGCGCTGGAACTGGCCAAGAACCTGATGGCGGCGGGCGGGGCCGCCGGCGTCAAGGTGGTCAAGGAAACCTATAACGACGAAACCGGCGATTACCTCACGCTGAAAATTTTCGAAGAGGGGCACAATGAGGTCAAGATTCCGGTAGCCCAGGAAGACGCGCCGCATGCGATTCCCTGCTTCAGGCCGGAAGACCTTTATTCCTATCACGCGCGGGCCACCATCCGCCGCCTGATGCCGGACTTTTTGGCGCGCAACAGGATCACGGTTACCGAACTGATCCATCGTGCCGACATGCTGGAGAAGCTGGAAGCGACAGGGACGCTTTATCAGCACGCGATCCAGAAAGTGGCGGTGGCGCAGGCTGCCTCCACCGCCGCAGGCGTGCAGCAGATTGTCAAAAGCCTCAACGAACTCGTCACCCAGGCGACACAGAAAGTCTATCGCGACCAGCGCAAAGGCTTGTTCCCCAATCCGCATCCCCATCAATTCGCGGAGCTGGCGGGCAAGCTGGCCCGTCAAGGCGACGGCGCTTACATCTTCAATGCCGCGCTGGCCAATCATTTGAAGGACGCCAAGGGGTGGGACGACAAGGTTGCCCTGCTGCTGGAGGTGATGGAAAGCGCGCCTTCGCAGGAAGCGCCGCGCAAACTGGTTCTCTCCTCGGTGGACGCCATCCTGGCGGAAGTGATGGGCGGCTCCGCGGCGCTGCATGAATTGATGGGCCCTTCCGAGCATCTGGCCGAGGCGCTGTCCAAGCTGGTCGAAATCTTCCTGGGCCGCGCGCCCAAAGATGCCAAGGACGGTCTGTCCAAATTGACCGCGCATTTCGCCCGGGACGACCTGGCCGAGGCGCGCACCGCGGTGGCGGAACGCATTGTGGCGGAATTCAAGAGCACCAAAAGGCTGGTGCCGGACTCGCTAGTGGAAGAATTGAAGGCGCTGCGCTCGCTTGCCAACAAGGTGGTGATGGGGGTGGGCAAATATCTCCATCACGAAGACCTGGTCGCGGCTTTTACCCTGCGTTCCAAAAGGCTGGTGGTGCAGGAGGTGCTGTCCAATCACATCGAGGGCACGACACCCGATGAAAAGGTCGATCGCCTATTGTTTGTGGAAGAGAATGTGATCGGCTCCGAGAACAAGCGCCAATTGGCCAGCTTTGTCCTGCCGGTGGTCAATTCCGCGCCGTTCGAGAATTTCTTCACCAATCCCAAGGCGCCCATTCTGTCGCGGCTCCAGCGGCTGGCGTTCCTGCAGGGCAAAGTGCGCCGCTCCAATTTCATCGAGGAGAACCGCCAGGAAATCGCCGCCAAGATGGACCGCATCGCTTTCGGCGCCGCCAACGCGGCCAAATTGTTCGAGAATCTGGAGTCCCGTACGCCCAACCACGTCGAGAAGGCCACGACGCTTTTGAAGCTGATATTGGGTGGCGTGTTCACCGAAGGCCTGCTTTCGGCCAAGGCGCGGGAGACGATCCTGGGCTATCTGGCGACGCCGGGCTTCCTTGCGGGCTATTATGCCAGCAGGCCCAGGAGGGAAGGCGACATCGACGAGGCGATGGCGCATTTGATGGCGGAGTTGGGCAAGGCGGGGATCACCGCCGAGACCGGACTCAAGTCGATTGCGGCCTGACCAAAAGCGTCTCCGCCACCAGCAGGACGGCACCCGCCGAAATCGCTATGTCGGCTATGTTACAGACAAACAGCGGCACGCTTCCCAGGTGAAGCGCCAAAAAATCAAATACGCCACCGCCGTAAAGACCACGATCCAGCAAATTTCCAAGCGCTCCGCCAAGGACCAGTCCAAGTGCGACGGCTGTCAGGCGATTTCGTGCCCGCCAGGCAAATAACAGGACTCCGATCGTGATGATGGAAAGCGCCGCCATCAACAAATGCCGGCCGGTATCGGTATCCTGGACGAGCAAGCTGAATGACACGCCGCGATTCCAGGCCGGACTGAAATCCGCCAAGCCCGGAATCAACTGCCTGCCATCGGCGCCCATATTCATAAGATGGCGCTCGAAAATGATATTCGCCGCCAACACAACGGCGCCCAGGCAAATGGCAAGGCTGCGGTTGCTCAATGCGCGGCATCCCAATTGTCGGCGGCGCGAGCCTCGACCACCAGCGGGACCGAAATCTCCACCGCCGGCAGCGCGGCCTTCTCCATGACTTCGCGCACGATCTCGCGCGTCGCTTCGACTTCGCTTTCCGGCGCTTCGAAGATCAATTCATCATGCACCTGCAAGAGCATTCTGGCGGAGAGGTTCTTGCCACTTAATGCATCCGGCAGCCGTGCCATGGCGCGGCGGATGATGTCGGCGGCAGAACCCTGGATGGGCGCGTTGATCGCCGCCCGCTCCGCCCCGCCGCGGAAGCCGGGCACTTTGGAATTGAT
>CAZEFQ010000197.1:0-8347 GCA_964511505.1 uncultured Rhizobium sp. | reverse complement strand
CGTGTTGATCTTGACCTTGAGGCCCGCTTCCCGCGCCGCCTCGATCCCGTCCAGTACCTTGTCCAGAAGATCGTCGCGGGCGATGCGAGCGAAGACGGCGCGGTCCAGACTGTCGAGCGACACGTTCACCCGCTTTATTCCAGCGGTTTTCAGCCCAACGGCGAATTCCCGCAGCCGCACGCCATTGGTGGTAAGCGTCAACTCCTCCAGCGCACCTGTTTGCAGGTGCCGCGACAGGCTGTTGACCAGGCTCATGAAGCCGCGCCGCACCAGCGGCTCGCCGCCGGTCAGCCGCAGCTTCTTCACCCCGCGCTTCACGAACAGCGAACAGACCCGGTCGAGTTCCTCCAGGGTGAGCAGCTCCGCCTTGGGCATGAACGTCATCTGCTCACTCATGCAATAGGTGCAGCGGAGATTGCAGCGGTCGGTCACCGAAACCCGGATGTAATCCACCACCCGCCCGAACGGATCGACGAGCCCGCCGGACTGCGGCTCGATATGCTGCGGCTGATAGGTCATGCGCGCACTATAGGCGAAAATAACGCCCAAAATAAAGCCGGTTTGCCAAGGGCTTGGATATGCTTGGCTAGGCTGCTCGTTATAACCCTGCTAATATAACGGGCGTGGCAAACCGGCTCCGGAATCGCTAGGAAATTCATCCCATGTCATTTTCCGCCAATGAAATAGACGTGCTGGAGACGGCCCAGGCCTGGATGAAATCCGGCCACGGGGTCGCCCTGGCCACGGTGGTGAAAACCTCCGGTTCCGCGCCCCGCCAGATGGGAAGCCATATCGCTGTTCGCGACGACGGCCTGTTCGCAGGCTCGGTATCCGCCGGCTGCGTCGAAGGCGCCATTATCGAAGCCTCGCTGGAAGCGATGGCTACGGCCAAGAATCGCAGCCTCACGTTCGGGGTCAGCGATGATGGCGTGATGTCCACCGGCCTTCTCTGTGGCGGGGAGATCGTGATCCTGGTCGAACCCGTCCGCGGATGAAGAAGACGATCCTGGAAGAACTGGTGGCGGCGCGCCGGCAAGGCCGGCCGATGGTCCGCGCGCTCGATGTCGCGACCGGCGAAGAAATCCTCATCGATCCTGCCGCCGATTCCTCACCCTTGGGCCGGGCCGCCAAGACGGCGCTGGCACGCGACCTCAGCGGCCCCGCCACAATCGACGGCCGAAACTGGTTCCTCACATTATATAATGTGCCCTGGGAAGTGGCGATCATCGGCGCCGTCCATATCGGTCAAGCCCTGGCGCAACTTGCCGCCGCCGCCGGTTACGGCGTGCGCATCATCGATCCCCGTCCCGCTTATGCCGCCGACGAACGTTTTCCGGGCTTCGTCCTGGAACGGCAATGGCCGGAGGATGCCTTTGCCCGACGTCCGTTGACCGCGCGCAGCGCCGTGGTGGCGCTGGCGCATGATCCCAAGATCGACGATCCCGCTTTGATCGCGGGCCTGGCCTCGCCCGCTTTTTATATCGGCGCGCTGGGTTCCAAGCGCACCCATCAACGCCGGCTCACGCGTTTGCGCGAGACGCAAATTGCAGAAAAATGCTTTTTGACGGAAAAAGATTGGGGCCGCATCCGGGGGCCGGTCGGGCTCGCCATCGGCGCGCGCAATCCCACCGAGATCGCCATTTCCATCCTGGCCGAGCTGGTGCAGGTGCGCCGCGCGCCCCGCACTTCGCCCAAGGTCGCCGGGGTGGTGCTGGCCGCCGGCCTGTCCAGCCGCATGGGGAAGAACAAACTGGTGATGGAAGTGGCCGGCAAGCCTCTGGTCCGTCACGCCGTGGAGGCTGCGCTCCAAGGCGGGCTCGATCCGGTCACCGTGGTCACCGGCCATGACGCGCAACTGGTGGAAACAGCGCTTTCCGGCCTCTCCGTTTCTTTCGTCCGCAATCCCGATTTTGCGCAAGGGCTGTCGTCCTCGCTCAAGCGGGGCATTCTTTCGCTGCCGGCAGATTGCGACGGCGCCATGGTGCTTCTGGGCGACATGCCGGAAGTGACCGCCGAATTGGTGACGAGCGTGATGGCGGAATTCGACCCCGCCAAGGGGCGCGGCATTTGCATCGCCACAGCCAAGGGCGCCCGGGGCCATCCCGTCCTCTGGGCGCGCAAATTCTTTCCCGAAATCGCCGCCCTCAACGGCGACACCGGCGCCAAGGCCCTGCTCGCCGCCCATCCCGGCGAGGTGTGTGAAATTCCCGCTCCCGGCATGGCGCCCTTGACCGATATCGACACCCCGGCCGATCTCGCCGCACTTTCACCCTTGTAATTGGTGCCCCTGTAACCTTTCGGCCGTCTCCGCCGAAGACAGGAAGAGGCACTTTTGCTAGCCTATTGCAGCTTTTGGGGCCGGAAATATGTCGAGAATCGCGGATCGAGTGCGCAGCGCTTTGGGACTTACCCCTTCGGCTCCGCATTATTTCTTCTATCGCCACAAATGGCCGGTACGCGTCGCCCATTGGATCAACGCACTCTGTCTTCTGGTGCTCCTGATGAGCGGGCTCAACATCTTCAATGCCCATCCCGCACTTTATTGGGGCAACGGCTCGAATTTCGACCGTCCCCTGCTTGCCACCCATGCCCAGTTCGACGATGACGGCTATCCCGTCAAAGGCATCACCACCCTGTTCGGCCATGCCTTTGACACCAGCGGTTGGCTGGGCATGTCGGTGGAAGACGGCGAGAGGGTGGTGCGCGGCTTTCCCGCCTGGGCGACGTTGCCTGCGCCCAACTGGCTTGCCATGGCGCGGCAATGGCATTTCGCTTTCGGCTGGCTCCTGGTGATCAATGGCGCGGCGTTCTTCCTCTATGGTTTTCTTTCCCGCCATTTCACCCGCGATCTCGCCCCCACCGCGCAAGACATCCGGCACCTGCCGCAGGAAATCACCGACCATGCCCGCCTCAAATTCCCCCATGATGCGCGCGCCAGGCATTACAATGCGCTGCAGAAGCTGGCTTATTGTTTTGTGCTGTTCGTGCTGGCGCCCCTGATCGTGCTTACCGGGCTGACCATGTCGCCCACCATGGACGCCGCCTTTCCCATCCTGCCCGCGATCTTCGGCGGAAGGCAGACGGCGCGCACCATTCATTTCGTCTGCGCCTTTTCCTTCCTCGGTTTCTTCATCGTCCATATCGTGATGGTGATCCTCTCCGGCAGCTGGAACAATCTGCGCTCCATGCTCACCGGCTGGTATGTGATCCGCAAGGAGGCGCCTCATGGCTGAGCTCGAACCCCGGGCCCCCTCTTCCCAGGACAGGCGCGGTTTCCTTGCCCGCCTGGGCGCGGGTGCGGCGACGCTGCTCCTTTCCGGCTGTACCGATCTTTCGGAGCAGCCCTGGGTGGTTTCCATCCTGGACAAGGTGGAAAATCTCACCCGCGCCGCCCAGCATCTTTTCGCCGGTCCCCACACCTTGGCGCCCGAATATGCCAAGGCCGACATCGCGCCGGTGTTCCGGGCCAACGGCACGCTTGATCCGGGTACGGATGATTACAGGACCCATCAGGCCGCCGGCTTCGCCAACTGGCGGGTGACGGTGAAGGGCCTGGTGGAAAAGCCGCTGTCGCTATCGATGGACGATATCAGGGGCCTTCCCGCCCGCACCCAGATCACAAGGCATGATTGCGTCGAGGGCTGGAGCTGCATCGGCGAATGGACCGGCGCGCCGCTCGCTTTGGTGCTGGCGGCCGCAAAACCCAGGCCGGGCGCGCGCTATGTGGTGTTCTATTGCGCCGATCCCATGACCGCGGAAGGCGATCCCTCGCATTATTATTATGAGAGCCTGTCGCTCAGCGAGGCCGGCCATCCCCAGACACTGCTTGCCTATCGCCTGAACGGCCAGGAGTTGGATGTGGCGCACGGCGCACCGGTGCGCATCCGGGCGGAGCGCCAGCTGGGGTACAAGCAACCCAAATATGTCCATACCATCGAGCTGGTGAGCGATTATTCCCACATCCAGGGCGGCAAGGGCGGCTATTGGGAAGACCAGGGTTACACCTGGTATGGCGGCATCTAGAGGCTGCCGCTCCTCACCCCGTGCTTGCCACCAGATGCCAGGACGTTCCTGGATTTGATCCCACCAGTCCGGTGGAAAGCGGTGTCAGGCCGCTCATCAGCCAGGCGGCTGCCTGACCATTGGCATTTTGCCAAAGAATGTCGGACTTGCCGTCGCCGTTGACATCGGCGGCACCCACCACATGCCAGGACGTGCCGGGATTGTCGCCGACCAGGCCGGTGCTCACCGGTGTGGCGCCGTTCATCAGCCAGATCGCCGCCTGGCCATTGTCGTTCTGCCAGAGGATGTCGGCGTGGCCATCGCCATCGAAATCCCCGCTGCCCATCACATGCCAGGAGGGTCCC
Organism: uncultured Rhizobium sp.; assembly: GCA_964511505.1. Lineage (GTDB taxonomy): Bacteria > Pseudomonadota > Alphaproteobacteria > Micropepsales > Micropepsaceae > Rhizomicrobium. The sequence continues at coordinate 3,980 of CAZEFQ010000197.1, read as the reverse complement.
GGATTGGCACCAACCAAAGGTCCGTTGACTTCCGTCAGCCCGTTCATCAGCCAGAGCGCCGCCTGGCCATTGTCGTTCTGCCAGAGGATGTCGGCATGGCCGTCGCCATCGAAATCGCCCGCGCCTTTCACATGCCATGTACTTCCCGGATTGCCGCCGACGATGCCGGTGAGAGAAGGCGTCGTCCCGTTCATCAGCCAGATCGCCGCCTGGCCATTGTCGTTCTGCCAGAGAATGTCGGAATGGCCGTCGCCGTCGAAATCGCCGGCGCCTTTGACATGCCAGGATGTTCCCGGATTCCCGCCGACAAGGCCGGTGAGCGTGGGCGTAGTCCCGTTCATCAGCCAGATCGCCGCCTGGCCATTGTCGTTCTGCCAGAGAATGTCGGCCCTGCCGTCACGATCGAAATCGCCCGAACCTTTGACATGCCAGGAAGCTCCCGGATTGCCTCCGACCGGGGTGGTGAGAGAAGGCGTGGCTCCATTCATCAACCACACCGCCGCCTGGCCATTGTCGTTCTGCCAGAGGAAATCGCCGTTGCCGTCGCTGTTGAAATCCGCGCGCGGCGCACCCAAGGCGCTTCCTGTGCCGTTGATCGCAACCTGCCAGGCGCCAGTGGGATTGCCGCCGATCGTGTCGACGGACAAAAGCGTCGTCCCGTCCACCAGCCAGGTGGCGGCCTGTCCATCGGTGTTTTGCAGGATGATGTCGGAGTAGCCGTCGCCGTCTATGTCTTCGGCGCCCTTGACGCGCCAGCCTGCGCCCGCCTGGCCCAGGATCCCGCTGGTAACGATGTTGGTGCCGTTCATCAGCCACACGGCGACCTGGCCGTTCTTGTTCTGCCAGAGGATGTCGGAATTGCCGTCGGCATTGAAATCGCCCGCGCCGATCACATGCCAGGCGGCGCCCGGATTGTCGCCCACCGGGGCAGTGAGCGCCGGGGTCGTCCCGTTCATCAGCCAGATCGCTGCCTGGCCGCTGTCGTTCTGCCAGAGGATGTCGGCCTTGCCGTCACCATTGAAGTCGCCGCTGCCGATCACATGCCATTGAGGGCCGGGATTGCCGCCCACCGGAGCCGTGAGCGCCGGCGTCGTCCCGTTCATCAGCCAGATCGCCGCCTGGCCGTTGTCGTTCTGCCAGAGAATGTCGGCATGGCTGTCGCCGTCGAAATCGCCGGAGCCTTTCACATGCCAGGCAGTGCCGGGGTTGTCACCGACCAGGGTTGTAAGCGCCGGCGTCGTGCCGTTCATCAGCCAGATCGCGGCCTGGCCGCTGTCATTCTGCCAAAGGATGTCCGCGGTTCCATTGCCGTCGAAATCCCCCGAGCCTTTCACATGCCAGTCGGTACCCGGACTGGGGCCTCCCACCACGGCCGTTACCAGGGTCGAACTTCCGTCCAGCGTCCATACCGCCGGCTGGCCGTTCAAATTCTGCCACACCAGGTCGCTTTCGCCGTCTCCGTTGAAATCGCCGGGTGCGGCCTGGAGGAACGCATATTGCTGGATATTACGCAGCGTATCGGTTTCGCCGTTCGGGCCGTTCACAGTGACGGTGCCGTCGCCATTGTCGGTGAAATTGAAGCTGGCACGGAAGCCGGAGAACAACGCCACATTGGTGCCGCCGCCGCCGTCCAGCGAATTGTCACCCGCGCCGGCATAAAGCAGATCATTGCCCGATCCGCCTGTCAGCGTGTCATTGCCGGCGCCGCCCTGGGCATAGAAGGCTGCGCTGGATCCACTGGCATTGAAGCTGAGGCTATCGCCCGCGCCCAGCCGCGACCCGCTCACCAGCATGGTGGAGGACCCGCTGAAGCCGCTCATGGTGAGGCTGTAGCTGCTGCCCGGCTCCAGCGCGATCTGCTCGATATTGCCCGCCATGGACGGCGTGACGGTCAGCGAATAATTGCCGTTGAGATCGAGGATGTCGTATCCCGTGCCGCCGTCGATGCTGTCGCCTGCACTGTAGGCCGGGCCGAGCAGGAAGGTATCGTTGCCGGCGCCGCCGATCGCGGTGTCATTGCCGAAATTGCCGGTGTCGGTCTCGTTGCCGCTTGTAAAATCGTACAATACGAAACGATCGGCCTGGGAGCCGCCGATCAGGGAATCATTTCCGGGTCCGCCGCCGAGATCGAAAGCGCCGAAATTTTCCACCGAGCCGTCAAAGGTCAGCGCGCCGGTGGAGGCGCCGGGCTGCGTGGTGCTGCCATAGACCTGCAACCGCCCGCCGGTGCCGACATTGGCGTCCACCGCGGTGAGGCTGTAGCTCTGGTTGTTATCGTAATTAAGGGTGATCCCCTCGATATTCTGGACGTTGGTCAGCGTCACGCCGCCGGAATAATCCCCGTTGAGGACCAGCGCATCACTGCCCGCGCCGCCATCGACAATGTCGGCAGCGGTGAAGGCCGCCCCGAAAGAAAAGGCGTCATCGCCTCCCAGGCCCAACAGCGTGTCATTGCCGCCCTGGGAGGCATCAAAAGAGTCGTTTCCGGAGGTGCCGGTCAGGCTGTCATTGCCGGAGGTCCCGGTGAAATCGGACATGATAATCCTCTCTGGCGGTCCAACGTCCGGCCGCCACGCCTTCTTGAAAAATGTTAGGACCGGAAATGAATCTTTTTGACCTGCTCCGGCAGGTAGTTGAACGCGGGCGCGCCGCTCCGGGTTCCGCGCTCCATGAAAAGGGGGCGCGTATCTCGATCTGCTTTTATGCAAATGATGCGAACGGCGGACCGTTCGCCGGAAAAGGCCGGCTTCAGCCCGTGCTGGCGATCAAATGCCAGGAGGAGCCGGGGTTTGATCCTGTATGACTGCCGAGAACGACACTGCTGCCCGCCATCAGCCAGGCGGAGGCCTGCCCCTTATCCGTCTGCCACAGAATGTCGGCGTCGCCGTCTCCATTGAGATCAGCCGCGCCTATCACATGCACGGCGGCGCCGGGACTGGCGCCCACCAGCGTCGTGCTCTTCACCGTGAGGCCGTTCATTATCCAGATTGCCGCCTGGCCATTGTCATTCTGCCAGAGAATGTCGGCTTTGCCGCCGCTGTTGAAATCGCCGCTGCCGGTCACATGCCAGGAAGGTCCCGGATCGTCTCCCACGAGCCCTGTGGCCGATACCCTGGTACCGTTCATCAGCCAGACCGCGGCTTGGCCGTTGTCGTTCTGCCAAAGAATGTCGGCGTGGCCGTCGCCGTCGAAATCGCCGCTGCCGGCCACATGCCAGCTTGGTCCGGGATCGTCGCCGACCAGGGCGGCAATGGTCGGCGTGGTCCCGTTCATCAACCAGATTGCCGCCTGCCCGTTCTCGTTCTGCCAAAGGATGTCGGAGCGGCCGTCGCCATCGAAATCGGCGGCGCCTTTGACATGCCAGGAAGCTCCGGGGTTGTTCCCCACCGGCGCGGTGAGGATTGGCGCGGTCCCGTTCATCAGCCAGATCGCCGCCTGGCCATTGTCGTTCTGCCAGAGGATGTCGGCCTTGCCGTCGCCGTTGAAGTCGCCGCTGCCGATCACATGCCAGGCGGTGCCGGGATTGTCACCCACCGGGGCAGTGAACACAGGCGTGGTCCCGTTCATCAGCCAAATGGCGGCCTGACCATTGTCATTCTGCCAGAGGAAATCGCCGTTGCCGTCGCCGTCAAAATCGGCCCGCGCAGCCCCCAGCGGATTGGGCCTGCCGTCAACCTGCCAGGACCCGCTCGGATTGCCTCCGATCGGGGTCAAGTAGCCGCCTATGGGGAGGAAGGCGGCCTGACCGTTGATATTCTGGAGCACAATATCCGAAGTGCCGTCGCCGTTGACGTCCTCGGCGCCCTTCACGCGCCAGTTCGGACCTGGGGTCGTCACGCTTTTTGATGAGACGACGCTGGTGCCGTTCATCATCCAGATGCCGACCTGGCCGTTCTTGTTCTGCCAGAGGATGTCGGAATTGCCGTCGGCATTGAAATCGCCCGCGCCGATCACATGCCAGGCGGCGCCCGGATTGTCGC
>CAZEFQ010000196.1:0-5622 GCA_964511505.1 uncultured Rhizobium sp. | reverse complement strand
AGCTGCGCGACGGCGGCAAGCGCTATGGCGGCAAGGGCGTGGAAAAAGCGGTCGCCGCCGTGAATGGTGAAATCTTCGACACGCTGGCGGGCTTGGATGCCGAGGACCAGGTCAAGATCGACCGGGCCATGATCCAGCTGGACGGCACCCCCAACAAGGCGCGGCTGGGCGCCAATGCCATCCTGGGCGTGAGCCTGGCCGTGGCCAAGGCGGCGGCCCAGGCCGCGGGCCTGCCGCTCTACCGCTATGTGGGCGGACCCAAGGCCGATGTCCTGCCGGTGCCGATGATGAACATCGTCAATGGCGGCGTGCATGCCGACAATCCCATCGACTTCCAGGAATTCATGATCGCGCCGGTGGGCGCGTCCAGCTTCCGCGAGGGCCTGCGCATGGGAGCGGAGATTTTCCATGCCCTGAAGAAGTCGCTGCACGATGCGGGGTTGAACACCAATGTCGGCGACGAGGGCGGTTTTGCCCCCAACCTGAAATCGCCGGACGAGGCGCTGACCTATATTTCCAAGGCGGTGGAAAAGGCGGGCTACGAGCTGGGCGAAGAGATTTTCTTCGCCCTCGATCCTGCTTCCACCGAATTCTTCAAGAACGGCAAATATGAGCTGGAAGGCGAGGGCAAGTCGCTCACGCCGGATCAGATGGTCAAAGTCTATGCCGATCTCTGCAAGCGCTACCCCATCGTCTCCATCGAGGACGGCATGGCGGAGGACGACTGGGCGGGCTGGAAGGCGTTGACCGATGAGATCGGCGCACGCGTGAATCTGGTGGGTGACGATCTTTTTGTCACCAATGTGAAACGCCTGAAACAGGGCATCGAAAAGCACACCGCCAACGCCATCCTGATCAAGGTGAACCAGATCGGCTCGCTGACCGAGACGCTGGCCACGGTCGAGATGGCGCACAAGGCGGGCTACAAGGCGGTGATGAGCCACCGTTCGGGCGAAACCGAGGATTCCACCATCGCCGACCTGGCGGTTGCCACCAATTGCGGACAGATAAAGACCGGATCGCTGGCGCGTTCGGACCGGCTGGCGAAATATAACCAGTTGCTGCGCATCGAAGAGGAATTGGGCGACAGCGCGATGTATGCCGGACGGTCCATTTTGCGGACCTGACCTGCGTCATGAAGAGGAGGATGTCATGAAAAGAATCCTCGCAATCATTGCCGGTGTTTTTGGCCTGATTGGAAGCGCTCGCGCCGCCGAGCGCGCACCGGGCGATATCGAACGCCAGGGGCCGCCGGAGAAGGTCTGCCAGCTCACCGGCGAGACCGATTGGCAGAGCGGCAAACCCACCCAGGCGAAGACGTTGTCGCGTTTCGGCCTGGAGGCGGCGGACCTGGGCTATCCGATCGAGCATAACGGCAAACTGATCCTGCTGTTCGGCGACAGCTGGCCCACCCTCCAGAAGCCCGGCACGCTGGTCGAACTGCCGCCCAATGACGCGGTGGGGGTGGTGACGGCGAAGACGGCACCGATAAAGGCCACCTGTCTCGGCATGCAAATCCAGACCGTGACGGGCGAGACCATGCGGGTGAACGGCCAGGGCCCGGCGATGAAGATCTATCAGCCAGCCACCATTGTCGGGCCGCAAGCCATTCAGCAGGGCTTTTTCGACGTACCCTCGGGCGGGGTGAGCGCGGGGGACGGGCTTTATGGATTCTTCTGGACCGACCATTGCTCCAAGGGCCACGCCATTCCCCATTCGCCGGCCGAGCCTTTGGCGCGGCCGAAAAATGCCGATGAACGCTGTCCCGAGACTGATGCGCTCAACAGCATCGGCCGCGGGGTGATGGCGCGCTCCGACGACGACGGAAAAACCTTCCACAATCCCACGGCCATGCCGCCGGGCTTTGTCTATTCCATCGCCGTCAATCCCGCGGTGGAAGGCGCGCCAGGCGATCGCAGCATCCTGATTTTCGGCGTGCCGCGCTATCGCGCCAGCGTGCCCTACCTGGCGGCGGCTCCGATGGAGAGTTTTTCCAATCCCGCCGAGTGGCGCTTCTTCGTCGGCCGCGACGGGGACGGCAATCCCGAATGGGTGACCAGCAAGCAGTGGACCGCCGGCTATGCTCTTAAGGGTCCCGCAGCGGTCAATTGGCACCCCCCGATGGGCGCCCCCGAATTGTTTCCAGACGATGGCGGAAACGAAGCCTGTATCGGCGAATTTTCCGTCACCTGGAATGCGCCGCTCAACAAATGGCTGATGCTCTATAACTGCCATGGCATCGAGGCGCGGGTCGCGGACGAGCCTTGGGGGCCCTGGTCCAAGCCCACAGTTATCCTCAGCGGCAAAGATGATCTTCAATGTAAGATTCTGATGAGTCCCCGGGGCTGTGGCGACCGGCATGATTTCTGGCCCAGCCGACGCACCGGTAAGGACATTGTCTCCGGCGGGCTTTACGCGCCCTTTGTCCTCAACCGTTATACCGAGGCGGGCAAGGAGGCGAACAGCGCGGTGATCACTTGGGTCCTTTCCACCTGGAATCCCTATGAAGTGGATGTGATGCGCTCCACCCTTCAGGTCCGTTGAAGGTTATTCACGCTCGCAGAGGAAATCCCAATGACAGTCGCCCTTGGCATCGCAGATGCAGGCGGGCGGCATGGCCTTGCAGCCAAGCGGTGGTTTAGGTGCCGCTGGCGGCTTGCCGCAGCCCGCGGCCCATGCAGGACCGGAAAGGAAGGCGAGGGCCGAAAGAAAGATCAGAAGGCGCATGATCGCTCGCTTGTTGGCAGTCTATTATCTGGAGCCCCTATGAGCCTGTCCAGCCATGTTCAGCCACATCAACATCGGCATTAACGACTTCGCCCTTCAGCACCGCTTTTATGCCGGGCTGATGGAGATACTCGGTCACAAGCAGCGTTTCGCGGAAAGCCAGTGGGCGGCCTGGCAAAATGCGCAAGGCGGGCGGCCGCTGTTCATCATCGCCAAACCCTTCGACGGCAAGCCGGCTTCGCCCGGCAATGGCCAGATGACGGCCTTTCAAGTCCCAGAACGAAGCATCGTCGACCGCGCGCACGCCTATGCGTTGAAGAATGGCGGCAGCGACGAAGGCGCTCCGGGTTTGAGGCCGCATTATCATGCCAATTATTACGGCGCTTATTTCCGCGATCCCGAGGGAAACAAATTGTGTGTGGTGTGCCACAGTGCCGAATGACTAGCGTGGGCCAGGGACCCTGTAGCTTCGGTCGCGTATCTCCGCGCCAAGGCATCCGGCATTCTGGGCCGCGAGCACAATGGTGTTCACGCTGTCGATGCCGGCCGCCTGGTCGGCCTTGAGATTAAAGATCGGCCTCGGCCTCTGGCCGCAGGCATCCACCAGCGCGGCCTGAAGCATGGCGATGTCGGCAAAGCGCTGCCCATTCAGTTCGGCCGAACCGTCAGGCCGCACAAAGAGCGCAACTTCCACAGGAAGCCTGTTCCTCTGAAACGGCCGCAACACCATCAACGCGGCGAGGACGCCAACGAGGCAAAGACCAAGAACTGCGCCCCAACGCTTCATCGGCCCCACTCTTCGGGCTTTTTATAGAGCAGTTCCTTGAATCTTCGGGTAAAATCCCACTTGACGGCCCGAATCGGCATGTGATTCGTTGCATGGATGCGAATCAAGCGTTCGGTCACGCGGTTTTTCACCAACCTGATCCTTCCGGCCATCTCCGTGGCGGTGGTTTCCTATTTCGGCGCTTATGCGCTTTGGGGGGAGCGCGGATTGTTCCAGTTGCAGGATGTCGAAGCCAAGCTCGGCCTGGAGAAGCAGCAACTGGCGCAGGTGGAAGCCCAGCGCGACCGGCTTGCTCATCGCATTCAACTGATGGAAGGCGCGTCCGCCGATCCCGATCTGGTGGAAGAACTGGCCAGGGGGCAATTGATGGACGGCGCTCCAAATCAAGTGGCCGTGCCGCGAACGGCGCACTAGCCGCCGTCAACAAGCCGAAGAATTGCCCGAAAAACCCTGCTTGCGCATGGATGTTGCGAGCAGAGAGAAACTCTCGACAGAACATTACATTCATGTAATCTCTATGCCGAACACTGTTCGAAATAATGCAACGCAACAAAATTATAATTGCTTGCCAACCCCCTTTAGCCTCTGCCAAAACGCCCGTCCGTCCTTCCTTTCCGAGAAGAAAAATCCATGCCGGAACTTGCGACAGCGCCCAATATCGGCAACGCCGAAGCCCTCAAAAAAATGTATGCAGACATGCTTCTGATCCGCCGATTCGAGGAACGGGCGGCCCAGCTTTACGGCATGGGGCTGATCGGCGGTTTCTGCCATCTCTATATCGGCCAGGAGGCGGTGGTGGTGGGCATGCAGGCCGCCTCTTCTCCAGCCGACCAGGTGATCACCGCCTATCGCGACCACGGCCATATGCTGGCCTGCGGCATGGACCCCAAGGGGGTGATGGCGGAACTGACCGGGCGGGAGGGAGGCTACTCGCGCGGCAAGGGCGGCTCGATGCATATGTTCTCGGCCGAGAAGAAATTCTATGGCGGCCACGGCATTGTCGGCGCCCAGGTGCCCTTGGGGACGGGGCTTGCCTTCGCCAACAAATACCGCCGCAACAAGGGCGTGTGCCTCACCTATTTCGGCGATGGCGCGGCCAACCAGGGCCAGGTCTATGAGAGCTTCAACATGGCCGAGCTATGGAAGCTTCCGGTCGTGTACATCATCGAGAACAACCAGTATGCGATGGGCACCTCGGTGGCGCGCTCCTCGGCCTTGTCGGATTTCTCCAAGCGCGGGGCGTCCTTCAACATTCCCGGCCGCCAGGTCGATGGCATGGATGTCGAGGCGGTCGAGACGGCGGGCAGGGAGGCGATTGAATATTGCCGCGCCGGCAACGGCCCCATCATCCTGGAGATGAAGACCTACCGCTATCGCGGCCATTCCATGTCCGATCCCGCCAAATACCGCACCAAGGAGGAAGTGGCCGAGGTGCGCGAGAAGCGCGATCCCATCGACCATTTCGGCGCCAAGCTCGTGCAGCGCGGCATCGCCAATGAGAACGACCTGAAGATGATCGACAATGAGACCAAACAGGTCGTGATCGAAGCGGCCAAATTCGCCACCGAAAGCCCCGAGCCGGGCCTTGAAGAACTCTACACGGACATAGTGATCTGATGTCGACCCAAATCCTGATGCCTGCGCTGTCGCCCACCATGGAAGAGGGCAAGCTCGCCCGCTGGCTGGTGAAGGAAGGCGACCCCATCAAGTCCGGCACCATCCTGGCCGAGATCGAAACCGACAAGGCCACCATGGAATTCGAGGCGGTGGACGAGGGCAGGCTGGGCAAGATCCTGGTGCCGGAAGGCACCGAGGGCGTGAAAGTGAATTCCCCCATCGCGGTCTTGTTGGGCGATGGCGAGGACGCGTCCAGCGTTCCGTCGCAGGCCGCGCCGGAACAGAAGACGGGGGCCCCGAAAGCGGAGGCCAAGCTCGAGTCTCCGGCCCAGCCGCAGAGCGCGCCGGTGGCGCCGAAAGGCAATGGTGCCGCCGGGCCGTCGCATATGGCCGCGCCCGCTCAGCCGAAATTCGAGATCGCCGGCGATCCCGCCCTGCCGGCCGGCACCGAGATGGTGACCATGACGGTGCGCGACGCCCTGCGCGATGCC
>CAZEFQ010000195.1:0-10966 GCA_964511505.1 uncultured Rhizobium sp. | reverse complement strand
GGCGAAGGCGTTCAACTGGTCCACCATGGTGTTGATGGTTTCCTTCAATTGAAGGATTTCGCCCGAGACATTGACGGTGATCTTTTTGGAGAGGTCACCGCCGGCGATGGCCGTGGCCACTTCGGCGATGTTGCGGACCTGGGCGGTCAGGTTCGAGGCCATGAAATTGACGTTGTCGGTCAAGTCTTTCCAGGTGCCGGCGACGCCCGGCACCTGGGCCTGGCCGCCCAGCTTGCCCTCGGTGCCCACTTCGCGGGCGACGCGTGTCACTTCCGCGGCGAAGGCATTCAACTGGTCCACCATGGTGTTGATGGTGTCTTTCAATTCCAGGATTTCGCCGCGCACCGAGACCGTGATCTTGCGCGAGAGGTCGCCGCGGGCCACCGCGGTGGTCACCTGGGCGATATTGCGCACCTGGTCGGTGAGGTTGCCGCACATGGCGTTGACCGAGTCGGTCAAGTCCTTCCAGGTGCCGGCGACGCCGGGCACCAGCGCCTGGCCGCCCAGCTTGCCGTCGGTGCCCACTTCGCGGGCCACGCGCGTCACTTCCGACGCGAAGGCGCTCAGCTGGTCCACCATGGTTTTGATGGCTTCCTTCAATAGAAGGATATAGCCGCGCACGTCGACGGTGATCTTTTTCGACAAGTCGCCATTGGCCACCGCGATGGTCACCTCGGCGATGTTGCGCACCTGGGCGGTCAGGTTCGAGGCCATGGAGTTGACGCTTTCGGTCAAATCCTTCCACACCCCGGTCACTTCCCGCACCTGGGCCTGGCCGCCCAGCTTGCCTTCGGTGCCCACTTCGCGCGCCACGCGCGTCACTTCCGAAGTGAACACGGAAAGCTGCTTGATCATGGTGTTGACGATATTGGCCGAACGGAGGAATTCGCCCTTCAAGGGCCGCCCTTCCACGTCCAGATTGACGGTCTGGAGCAGGTCGCCCTTGGCCACCGCGGCGATCACGCGGCTGACTTCGGCGGTGGGATAGAGCAGGTCGTCGATCAGGGTGTTGACCGAATTCTCCATCTCGCCCCAGGCGCCGTTGGAAAGGCCGAGCTTGACGCGCTGGCGGGTCTTGCCCTGCTTGCCCACCACTTCTCCGACACGCTCCAGCTGCTGGGCCATGCGCTCATTGGTGGCGACGATCTCGTTGAAGGTGTCCGCGATCTTGCCGACAATGCCGACCTGGTTGGCGGGAAGCCGGGCGGAGAAGTCACCCGCCTGCATGGCGCGCAAGCCGCGGAGCAATTCCTCCAGGGCGAGATTGACTTGCGCATTGGTGGCGGTGTTGGCCGTGGCGGCGTGGAGGGCCTCGGGGGGAAGAAGATTGCCGGACAAGTCCGTGACGGGCTGAAAGTCTCTCACGCCGCTACCTCCTTACGGTGTTGCGGCTTCTCCGCAACGCCGAAAATGTAGCCGGAACAATGCATTAAAAGGGGACGCAAATGCCAGCCGCTCTCTTAGACGAGCCCCCGATCTTTGCGCACATCCCAGCCGTTAGCGAAGAAAATGCGTTATCGTGCCGTAGGTTCCCTGCTTTGCGCGAAATATTTCCGCGTACGAAAGCGGACCAGGCGGGCGCCGATATGTCGTTCCGGTCGGGGTTCGATAGGGTATCGCGGCGGGGAACTCAAGGAAACTCGATCAACGGGGAGAAGTTTCATGGCGCGGCTGGTGGCGATGTACAGGACACCCGGGGACGCGGACGCGTTCGACCGTTATTATTTCTCCGCCCATGTGCCGATCGCCAAGAAAATTCCAGGCTTGAGAAAATACGAAGTCAGCAAGGGTCCGGTCGCAACCCCGGCCGGACCGTCGGCCTTTCACCTGATCGCGATCCTGCATTTCGACAATCTGGCGGCGATTGCGGCCGCCTTCGCCAGCCCGCAAGGCCAGCGCGCCGCCGCCGACGTTCAGACCTTCGCCACCGGCGGCGTGGAGATGATCATGTTCGACAGCGAAGAGGTGTGAAGGGAACCGGCTCCCATCAGCCAATCGCCGGCATGGCGGCCGCGCAGATGATGCCATCTGGTTTCGCCGTTGCGGTTGACGCGCGGCGCCGCCCGGCGGGCATGCCGCCGCCAGACCCCGAAGGAAGAAATGCGGTTGGTGCCGAGCGTGAGGCGGCGCCACACGCTGTTGGCCTTGGCAGTTTCGCCGCGGCGCAGGCGGATCGCCGCACAAGGTGCGCGGAGCGACGGTGCGCCCGGCCTGCGGACGGCGGCGGCGCGGTCGCGCCGGAATGCCCGCCACAGGCCGGCAGGTGTGAAGTCCCGTTTCCGGAAAAACCGTCCGCCGAGGACGGCAAGAACGAGGCTTATCGTTCTCCTGGCCATTTGCAGCTCCCGCTTTTGCTTTCAGCGCGCCTTGCCGGGCGCCGCAAAAATCAAAAACGCAAATCCGCGTATCCCGCATTGTGATTTGTCAAAAGCGGCGCGTGGCATTTCCCCAAGCGGAAAAGTCCCTACGTATTTCTACGAGGCGCAAGGTGGCGCATGCGGACGGACCCGCAACATCTTGGTCCGGCCAAGGCAGGCCCAATCCCGCAAGCAGCTCTCTCTAAGCGGAATCCCGAACTGTTTGTCCGTGCCCGGACGGTTAATTCTTCGTTCCAACCGGCGGGTCGGGTGCCGGACGGAAATGGGGATTTCATGCCGGTCATAAGCAGCATCGCAGGGCGCCGATGCGGTCACGCCTCCCGCAGCAGAGGGAAAAGATGAGCGTTCCGGCAAATCTTCTTGCATCCCTTCTTGGTGGCGGCGTCGTGGCGCTTACCGGCTGGAGTTGGTGGTTGTCGCGGCGGCTCGCCCAGGTGAAGTTGCGGCAGCGGATGGAAAAGGCGCGAAACGAGGCGGGCATCGCCTTTCGCGATGCGCTTCTGGAGAATGGCTCGCAGGGACTTGTCGTGATGGAGAGCGCCGATGAGGAGCGCCGCTATTTCGGCGACAGCAAGCGGCTTTTCGGCCTCATCCTGGAAAGCGCGGAGGCGGCCCAGGTCGAACATGGCATCGAGACACTGCGCGCGCATGGCGCCGGCTTTTCGGCGGTCACCGCCACGCCGGCCGGCACTGTCGCAGTCTGCGGCATGACGGTGGGCGCCCGCGCGGTGCTTTATCTCAACCAACAAGATGGCGGCGGCGACGGCCGTGTCTGCCGGGACATGCTGGAGCAGATTCCGCTTCCGGTCTGGCTGCGCAGCGAGCAGAAAGACCTCTGCTGGGCCAACCGCGCCTTTCTGGACGTGATGGGAGAACCGGGCCTGGAAGAGGCCGCCGCCGCCAATGCGGCATTCGAACCGGAGGAGTTCGACCTCATCCGCGCCGCCCATGACAGCGGCAGGCTGGTGGAAGCCAAATGCACCAGGCTCATCGCCGGCGAACCGCGCACTTTTTCGCTGGCGATGGCCGCCTTGCGCGACAAGTCCGTGGCCGGTGTCGCGCTGGAGACCACGGCGGCGGAAAACGCCGCCACCATGCTTCGGCTGGAGTTGGACGCACAGCTCGACATGATCGAGCGGCTGCCGCTTCCCATGGCGGTTCTCCAGGACCAGAAGCTGGTGCAGTACAACCGGGCCTTTGCCGCGCTGTGGGAGCTTCCGACCGGGTGGCTCGATGCCGGCAGGAGCTTGGGCGAGATCCTGGATTATCTGCGCGAGAAGCGCCGGCTGCCGGAACAGCGCAACTTTGCCGAATGGAAGCAGGCTCAGCTGCAATATTGCGCCGGCGGCGGCAAAGCGCGCACCGAATTCTGGCACATGCCGGGGGGGCGCAGTGTCCGCATGACGATGGAGCCTCGGCTTGACGGCGCCGTCTTCCTGATCTGCGAGGACATCAGCGAAAAGCTGCGGCTGGAATCCTCGCTCAACCTTCTCACCCAGGTACAGCAGGCGACGTTGGACACGCTGGAGGACGGCATTGCCATCTTCGGCACCGACGGGCGCCTGGTGATGAACAATGCGCCCTTCGCGTCACTGTGGAAGTTGAGCGCCGAAGATTTGGTGGGGCGGCCGCACTATGCCGAGCTTGCGGATATCTGCGCCGGGCATATCGGGCGGGACGACATCTGGAGCATGGTGGCCCATGCCCTCAATTCCGCCGCGCCGGAGAAATTCAGCGAATTGGGCAAGGCGAGGCGGGCCGATGGGCGCATGCTGTCCATCGCCATGGCGCGGCTTCCCAACGGTTCGACCGTGGTGACGTTTTCCGACCTCACCAACCTGGAAAAATTCCTGGCGGCGCAGAAGGAAGACGCCGGGATCACGGCATGGAAGCCGGCAGCTTCAGCAACTGATCCGGGCTGAGCGCACGCGGACTGAAGCGCGCTTCCAGGACCGCGCCGTGGAAATAATCCACCTTGTTCATGCGGGTGCCGATGGAGGCGCGGCCGGGGGCTTGCGGCACATAGGCCAGCGTGGCTTCCCCTTGCAGCTCCCCATTCACATAGCTGCGATAGGTCTTGCCGTCATAGGTCTGGGCGACGACGTACCACTTTCCCAGCGGGTGCAGCTTCTGCTTGAACATCAAGCCTTGGTTATACGTGTCTCCATGGGTGAAGGCGTCGAGATACCATTGATCGCCGGCGACACGGATTTCAAACGTGAAGCGGGCATTGGGGTCGCTGGTGCCGGTGGGGAGCGCGGCCAGCCCGGTCTTGGGATCGATGCTGGCGAGATGAAACCAGCGCTGCTGCTCCGGCCCGCCATCGGGACGGAAGATCGCTTCGAAAGTGAATTGAGGCCAGCCGGCCAGCGGATGGTTCTCAACCCAGATGCCGTCGGGTGCGCCATGGAAAAGAACCGCCTTGCCTGCGGGCGTGTCTATCAGCTGCGGGTTGCCTTCCACAGTTGTTTTAAAGCCGCCGATGGATTTCAGATTGTCGAAGTGCCAGGTGCTTTGCTTGGGGGTGTCCTCAGCCACCGCGGCGAAGGAGAAAAGACAGAAAATTACCAGGAGTTTTGAGAGGGATTTCAGCATCTTGATCCCTATTATTGGGGGGTTTTGACAAAGACCATGGAGGCGGGCTGGCCCATCTCGAGCTCTTGGCCGGTGGGGGTGAGTTGGCCGCTCGAGGGGTCGCGCTTGAACACGGTGATGTTGTTGGAGTTCTGGTTGGCGGCGAAGAGATAAGCGCCGCTGGGATCGATGGTGATGTTGCGCGGGCTTTTGCCCAGCGACGGGGCGCGTTGATTGAAAGTGAGCGTGCCGCGCGATTGATCCACGCTGTAAACGACAACACTGTCATCGCCGCGGTTGGAGACATAGACAAACTTGCCGTCGCGGGAGATGGCGATTTCGGCGGTGGTGTTGCGGCCGGTGAAATTGGCGGGGAGCGTGGAGATCTGCTGGATCTCTTTCAGGTGGCCGCCATTGACGGCGAAGACGCTGACTTTGGAGTCGGTCTCGTGATTGACGTAGAGGAAATTGCCGCTGGGTGAGAGCACCAGGCGGCGGGGACCGGCGCCGGCATTGGTGTTGACGTAAGGCGGATTGAAGGGCGTGACCGCGGGTTTGGCGGCATCGAAATTGTAGGTATAGACGCGATCCAGCCCCAGTTCGGCGACAAAGACATATTTGCCGTCCTTGCTGAAGGCGATGCCATGGGTATGGGCGCCGTTGAGTTGTTTGGGGCTGAGCGCCGGGCCGGTGTGATGGTCTTTATATATAGGCTCGCCCAGTTTGCCGCCCGCAAGGATGGGAAGCACGGTGAAGCCGGAATTGTTCTGCTCGACATTATGGTCTTTGAAGGTGAAACCGTAATCCACCACCATCACCGCCGTGGCCCCGGGGGCCACCAGCACCTCGTTGGGGAGCGCGCCGCCAGCCGGGGCCTTGTTCAAGAAAGTGAGCTTGCCGGTCTTGGAGTCGATGGCGAAGGCGCTGACGGTGTCGGCGCTCTTGTCGGCATCCGGGGTCTGCCAGTTCACGGCATAGAGATATTTCCCGTCGGGCGTGGCGGTGACATAGGCCGGGTTGATGGTTTCGGCCATCTGACCCAGCGGCGCCAGCGTCCCTTTGTCAGGCGAGAAGCGCCAGGCTGAGATGCCCTTGGAGGTCGAGGGCGCGTCGGTGTAGCTGCCGGCATAGAGATAATAGTCATCGGCGGCGGCGGGGAGTGTGAGTGTCAGCAGGAGAGCGACTGCCAGCCTTTTCAATTGTTGTCTCCTCCCGATGCGGCGGTTTTGGTTTCGGTCGCCTGGCGGGTCAGGAAGGCCATCAGGTCGCGGAACTCCCCGGGCGCCAGCCGCTTGTCATAGTCGGTGGGCATGCGGCTTTTGGCTTCGACTTCAAAGCGGCGAAGCTCGGGACGAAGGAACATGTGCAATTGCTGGTCGTCGCCCATGATCTGCACCGAATAGCTATCTTCGTTGAGAAGCACACCATTGACGGTCCTGCCGTCAGAGGTGGTGACATGGACCGGGAGCCAGGTGTCCATGGCGGGCAGTGACAGCAGGTGCGAGCCGCCATCGCCATAGATGTGATGCTCGGGCTTGGTGAGGGCATCGACGATGCTGACGGTCTTGCGCTGGCCGGCGATGTTGCTGAGGTCGGGTGCGCTCATGCCGCCCCTGCCCTTGAGCATATGGCAGGTGCTGCACTGGCCCTTGCCGAAGAAAATCTGTTCGCCGGCGGCTTGGTTGCCGGGGCTGGGATTGTCGATGGCGGTGCCGCGCAGGGCATGCAGATAAGCGCCGACGCGCAGGATGTCATCATCCGAAAGCTTGCCGGCAAAGGCGGGCATGGGCGTGCCGGTGACGCCGCTGCGGATGGTGGTGAGGATCTGGCCGTCATTGCGGCGGTCGGCCTGGGTGCCGGAGACGATGGCGGGGCCGATCTCACCCGCGCCGCCTTCGGGGCCGTGGCAGCCGGTGCAGTTCTTGGCGTAGACATCGCCGCCCTGCTGCACCGCCTGGGCGTTGCCGATCATGGGATTGGAGGGCTGCTGCGGCCCGCGTTGCGCCAGGACCGGCGCGGTGCAGGTGAGCAGAAGTGCGGCGAGGAGAGCGGTGCGCTTCATGGCGCTGCTCCCGTGTCCGGCAGGCCGAAAGCGATGACATTGGTGTTGGAGGCGATGGCGAAATATTGCCTGCCGTCGACGCTGTAGGTGATGGGCGAGGCGGTGATCAGGTCGCCGGTGTTGAAATGCCAAAGCGGCTTGCCGGTTTTGGCGTCAAGCATGCTCACCTGCCCGAACTGTTCGGGGGCGAAGACGACGCCGCCCGCGGTGGAGACCAGGCCGGGGCCGTAATGGTTGGAGCGCACGGCCTTGTAGGACCAGATCTTCTTGCCGGTGAGGCCGTCGAGCGCGATGACATAGGCCTGCCAGGGGGCATTGGCGCTTTCGGCATAGCCGGTGCCGGCGGCCGGCGCCGAACTGGCTACCGTGTTGATGCCGCAGCCTTCGGCGATCCAGACATAGAAATAGCCGGTCTGGGGATTATAGGTCGGTGACGGCCAGTTGGTGGCGCCGGCGGTGGAAGGACAGGTGACGGTGCCCTTGACCGAGGGATCGTGGCCGGGGGCGATGATGGCCTTGCCGTTGGCGTCGATGCCGGTGGCCCAGTCGATCTTGCTGACGAAAGGCGCGCTGGCGAGATATTTGCCGGTGGTGCGGTCCAGCACATAATAATAGCCGTTGCGGTTGGCCTGGAGCAGCAGCTTCTTCGGCTGGCCCTGGAAATTGGCGTCCACCAGCACCGGCATTTCCAGCGCGTCATAATCATGGGTGTCGTGCGGGGTGAACTGGAAATACCATTTCAGCCGGCCGGTATCGGGATCGAGCGCCACCACGCAGTCGCTGTAAAGGTCATCACCCGAGCGATCCTTGCCCACCCATTGCGGTTCGGGCTGGCCGGTGCCGTAGAAGATCAGATTCTGTTCGGGATCGTAGGAACCGCTGACCCAGATCGGCATGCCTTCGGGCTTGGCGGTGCCCCAGCTTTTCAGCGCGGGATCGTCGGCCTTCGGGATGGGCGACCAGGTCCAGAGATATTTGCCGGTTTCGGCATCATAGCCCTGGATGAAACCGTTGGGGCGATTGCCGCTGACGATGATCTTGCCATGCGCGACGAGCGGCGCGCCGCCGGCCAGGATGTTGCCGCCATCGGATTTGACATCCCAGATCAGCGCGCCGTTGCGGGCATCGAGCGCGATCAGGTGACTGTCTGAGGTGACGACATAGACCTTGTTGCCGTAAAGCGCGGTGCCGCGCTGCCAGGCGGTGGAGACGGGATTGCGGGTGTATTTCCAGATGAGGTTGCCGGTGCGCGCGTCAATCGCATCGACGCGGTTGAACTGAGCCAGATACATGACCCCGTCCTTCACCAGGGGGACGGTTTCCAGGTCTTTCATCCCGGCCATGTGATAGACCCACTTGGCCTGGAGGTTCTTGGCATTGGCGGCATTGACCTGGTTCAGGCTGGAAAAGCGCTTGGCGTCATAGCTGCCGGAATAGGTGAGCCAGTTGGCGGGATTGGGCTTCAGGAGCGCCTGGTCGGCGGCCTGGTCCCCCAGCGCGGGCGCGGCGGCGCCAAGAAGAAGAGCGGCAAAAAGAATCCCGGCTTTGCGTTTCATGTTTTCTCCCGCCCCACAGATTATGTTTTTGTGCGCCAACCTGCACAAAACGGCAGGCCGGTGATTATCGTAACAGGCGGGTTGAGGGCCGAATAGGGGGCTATTCGGCCCTGACGGCGTAGCGCGTCGCCTCCCTCGCTTCGCTCGGCGAGGGGCAAGCTTTTCTAAGCTCGCTCTGCTCGCCAAGAAAAGCTAAGCCAAGCCCAGGGCGCGCAGCGGCGGGAGGCTTCATGGCGAATGGCTCACCATTCGCCATGAAGCGGCGAGACCCGCGCGCGACAGCGCAGTGAGCGGGTCGAGCCAGTGGCGGAGCGGCGCGAGCCCAGCGAAAGCGGCGAAGCGCCGCGAGCATGTGCAACGAGATTAATTCGACTCTGACGCCAATTTCCGCGATTTTTAACTTCCGCTAATATAGATCATGGTCGAAGAAGCGAAGCATCCTGGCTGCCCCCTGGAACCAGTCCACAAGCGGTTGGAGGACTTGCATCGCCAGTGGCATGCGGCCGGCGCCGCATATTTCGATCCAGAAGCATTCCGAGTCGCAATTCAGACGGCAATTCAGACCTCGCGGACCGTCTCGTTCATCCTCCAGAGCAACAAGCGCTCCTTTTCTGACTTCGATGCGTGGTATGGCTCGTGGCAGGAAAAGTTCAAAGCCGACCCCCTGATGCGCTGGATGGTTGAGGCGCGCAATAAAATCGAGAAACAGGGCGACTTAGAGGCCCGCAGCTTCGTTCGTGCGGAAATTGTCGCGAGTTACCTCAAGGACGAGATCAAGAGAATTGAGGTGCCAGCGGCGCTCTGGGATGCGCCAATCCAGTTGGTCAAGAACATCCCGCAAAACGATCTTGGCGAGCACATTCGGAAACAGGGGATCGTTCGGATTCAGCGACGCTGGGTCGAAAACACACTTCCGGATTACGAACTGCTCGATGGGGTCGCTATCGCTTACGGAAGGCTCTCGCAGTTGCTTTCCGATGCGCATAAGGCGCTCGGTCTCCGCGAACCCGAAACGACGAATATGGAAACTGGGCAAGTGTATGGGAACGAATTACGCGAAGGCCGTCTGCCCTGCATGATCGGGCACAGCGATCTCCGCTCGCTGGACGTATGGCTCGCCGATGGGCGCCCCGTGGAGCTCGTAAATGTCGCCTACAAGATAGATCGTGAACAGGCCGAGAAGACTGCCAAGCGCTACAATCTAGACCCAAAGAAAATGTTCGCTGCCACCACCACCGAGGAAGTCTTCAGAAACTTGTTTGAACAGGCCAAGATAATGTTTCTTAAGGACGGCTACCACATCACGGTTGTTATGCTCTTCAAAAACAACAAACCTGTGGGTCTCCAAGAACTGAGGATCGAGGAGCACGGACAGAAGTATCTCATGATGCGCGCGCTAGCAGATGAGGTCATTAAGCACGGCGCGGACGCCGCGATAATGATCGGTGAAATTTGGATGGCGGCTTATGACCCGCAACACAAATATCGTCGCTCACAAGACTCGCCCGATCGAAAAGAGGCCCTGGCGGCGACACTCGTTCGGCGTGAGGGCGATCCCATCGAACTTTTCTCTGATATCCTGCGCGGCGAGGGACGTCTCAGCTTAGGCGAGGTTCACGAACACCGTGACGGCGCGCAATTCATGTTCGCCCCCCTCTATGTGGCTTGGGGACGGGAGATACCCGGCGCATGGGTGGAGGCCTTCAAGGCTGCGGACAAACGTCCGTAGCCGCTAGACTGCGTCATTCCGTTGGAGTCACGACCTTCGTGCTATCTACCACGCGCAATAGCAGATCGATGAACGCACAGGTCCGTAGCGCGTCTTCTTGTGTGAACGTATCGATTATGTGATGGTGGGTAACGTTCCGAAATGCTGGGACAAAGCCTCGCAAGATGATTGTGATACCGCGCTGTTCTTCCGCTTGGGCGCTAGCGACCTGTAACCGTGTCTTTTCCAGCTTTTCATTGAACGCGTAATTCACCAGGTTTTCTCCGACCATGGGCGTGGCTGGTTTAACCTTCTTCCTAATCCTATCTTCGAGCACCAAAGTCGCCTGATTGATCGGGCGATCAAAATTCGCGCGGGCTAGGAGAATATCGGCGCACTTACTACGGAGCTGCTGGTCGTGGATCAACAACTCTATAGCGCCTTTTAGGACATCTCGCCTCGATGCTGAACGCCTTTCAACGGTCTTGCTCACCTTGGCCGAGCCTGCACGACGATTTGCGGAGTCGGGCTTCTCCAGAGCGTCACGGATTGCCGACTGCATACCGGGATCAAGGCCCCGCTGAAACATAGCGGTACCGATGCCGTGCTGGTGCGCCAGCAATACCAACGCTACTTCGGACGCTACGCGTTTTTTGGACGCAAGCTGGCTCACCTTTACTCGAACCGC
>CAZEFQ010000194.1:0-16860 GCA_964511505.1 uncultured Rhizobium sp. | reverse complement strand
GGTGGGCCGTTTCTTTTTTTGCCCTGGCGCATCCACGGCTCGCGCCTCGGATAGGACAAGCTTTTCTAGGCTCGCTACCGCTCGCCAAGAAAAGCTAAGTCAAGGAGAAGAAACGGCTCATATCAGGGTGGGCCGTTTCTTTTTTTGCTGTTGGAGGAATTGCCGCTCGCTGCTCACGCGCTGCGCGCGCTGCGGCTTGTCATTTCCAGCACTCGATGATCATGGTGTAGCGCGCGGCTTCGGCGGCGATATCGGCGCTGCTTTTCTTGGTGCCCTGGCCGTCGGACAGCACATACGGCACTTGATGGGCATTGAGGAATGCCTGCAGCGTGCCGATGGACACGGCGAAGTTGGTGTTCTGGGGAATGGCGCCGCCGATGGACTCGGCCATCTTCATGGTGCTGATGGAAGAGACCAGCACGCCGACCAGGGCGCCGTCCTCACCCACTATCGGGCCGCCGCTGTTGCCCGGCTGGACGGGCGCGGAAATCTGGATGTTGCGGCGGTCATTCTGCAATCCCGCGAGCGAGGAGAGCGTGCCGGTGGTGACGATCTGATCCTGGCCCAGGATGCCCTGCAGCGGATAGCCGATGGCCACCACCGCCTCGCCCACCCTGGCGCCGCGGCCGCCGCGCAACCTGATGAAGGCGGGGGATTTCCTGCCCGCGGTCAAGAGCGCGACGTCCGACTGGGCGTCATCGGCGACCACCTTGAGAACGCCCAAGGGAGAGCGCAGCTCGCCATCGCATCCCGTCACCACATGGGCGGCGGTGACGATATCGCCCGCGCCGCTGACATAGAAGCCGGTGCCGTTGCCCACCATCTGCGGCTTGCCGGGACTCGAGGCCGCGTTGGACGCGACCTGGGACGGCTGTTGCCGCTGGTTCGCCTTGAGCCGCGCCTGCATCCTGGCGAAGGCGGCCGGCGGATCGGCGGCGGCCACCGCGACCGGGGTCACATCGTCAATGCAAAGCGCATAACCGTTGTTGCCGGTGGTGCAGAAGGCCGCCAGCGCCTGGGCGGCATCGAGCTCGGTGGGACTGAGCTTCGCCTTGGCGGCATCGCGTCCCTTCACCGCCTGGTCATGGAACGTGTAGCCGGCCTGGGAGGCGGCGATGTTGAGCAGGAGATAGGCGCGCGCATAATCCGGTGCCAGGCCGCCGCCGCCGCTGAGATATTTTTCACCCAGAAGCCCCAGGCCCATCAGGTTTCCCTGCAGCGCGGCGATGCCGAAATAATAGACGGCGCGATAGGCATCCTCGGCCACGCCCAAGCCCTTGTCGAACTGGGTGCCCAGGAAAGCGGCCGCGCCGGCATCGCCCTGGTTCGCGGCCTTGCCGAACCAGCCCGAGGAGGCGATGTAATCCTGCTTGGTCCCCATGCCGGTGTAATACATAAAGCCGAGATCGTATTCGGCCTTCGGATCGTTCTGGTAGGCGGCGAGTTCGAACTGATGCATCGCCGCCGGCAGGTCGGATTTGTGGCTGGGCGTGCCCTTCAGATAAAGCTCGCCCAGCGCGGTCTGGGCCGGAGCCATGCCCTGGTCGGCGGCGCGGCTGAAAAACTGCATTGCCTTGTCCAGATCCTTGGGCAGAAAGCGGCCTTCCATCAATAGCCGGCCCATCATGGTATCGGCTTCCGGATTGTTGTGCTCGGCGGAAAGGCTCAGCCAGAACACGGCCTGCGCGCCGTCCATCGGCACGCCGATGCCGTAAGCGAACATCATGCCCAACCGGGCGCGCGCGGTGTCGTCGCCCTGGGAGGCTGCGACCATGTAATTCTGTGCCGCGGTCTTGAAGTCCTGCTTCTGGTAGGCGGCGTCGCCGTCTTCGCGCGGTCCCGCGGCGGCGGGAACCGCGACGAGCGCCGACAGCACCAGCAACTTTGCGAATAAGCGGCGTTTCATGAAGCCCGTCCCCGTCATCGAGCCTACTAGAGGGAGGCCGGATCGGTACAGGGGAAGTTTCATTCCCGGTGAACGGACCGGCGCGCCAGGCCAATACGGGCTTGGGTTTTTTCAGTTAATGGTCTGTAAAGGCTCCTGCCTCACACTCGCCGGGAATCCCGCCGGGGCGAAGGCTGCCCGAGACCATGACCAAGCTTTTGATCACGCTCACCTGCCTGTTTGCGTCCGCCACCCTGGGCGCCTCGCTGGCGCTGTTCACCGGTTGGCCGGTGGCAATTCTTTCCGGCGCCCTGGCCTTTCTTTTCACCCAGCAGGTGAGCGCGGCCTATGCCCGCAAGAGCGACAAGCGCGCTGTTGGCCGCGACCTCGCCCAGCTGCGCCGGCTTACCATGGAATTCGACCAGCAGCTTCATGCCGCCGGCCGCCGCATGGACGACATCTCCCGCCAGATCGACGCCAAGAGCGACGCCCAGTCCCGCAAGATCGTGGCCGAGCTTCAAATGCTGGAAGGCCTGATGCGGAATTTCGCCGGCAAGATTTCCGGCGGCGCAATGAGCCGCCAAAACGATGTCCAGCAGATCGAGGCCGTTCCATCATCGGTCACGACCAGATCCGTGCCGCAGCTCGCCCCGGCCCCTACGGCTCTTGCGCAGAGTGTCACCGGCGAACGCGGCTTGCTGGAGACCGTCCGGCTCTCCCTGGAAGACAACCGGCTTGATCTCTATCTGCAGCCCATCGTCAGCCTGCCGCAGCGCAAGCTTCGCTATTACGAGGCTTTGACGCGGCTGCGCTCCGAGGACGGCAAGGTGATCATGCCGGCGCAGTATATAAAGGTCGCCACCCCCGCCGGACTGATGAGCGTGGTGGACAATCTGCTTCTCTTCCGCTGCGTTCAGGTGGTGCGCCGCCTGACCCAGAAGAACCGCGAGATCGCCGTCTTCTGCAACATCTCCGGCGATACGCTGGGCGATGAGGAGTTCTTCCCCCAGTTTCTCGATTACATGCGGGCCAACCGCGACCTTGCCGGCCAGATCGTCTTCGAATTCGCGCAAGCAGCGGTGTTGAAGGCGGGCCCTGACGGCGAGCGCAACTTGCGCACCCTTGCCGGGCTGGGTTTCTCCCTTTCCATGGACCATGTCGAGACCCTGGTGGTGGATTTCCCCCGCCTCAAGAATATCGGCTTCGGCCACATAAAGCTCAGGGCCCATACGCTCACCCACGACATGGCGAATGCCGGCGCGGCGGTGGCGGCCGAAGACTTCAAGAAGCTTCTCTCGCGCCATGGCCTCAACCTGATCGTGGAGCGGGTGGAGGACGAGAAGACGGTGCTGCAGCTCCTGGACTTCAATGTGGATTTCGCCCAGGGCTTCCTGTTCGGCGAGCCGCGCGCGGTGCGCGACGAGGCCCAGAAGCCGGTACAGGCCGGGGCGGCCCCGGCCGCAGCGGTGCCCTTCAAGCGGGCAGGTTGATCACGCTGCCTTGTTGACGCCGCCGGCTGGGCCATGCCATCGGCTTTTGCATGGCGAATCCTCCCCACCTGGTTTCCGGTCTTTCCGTGCTGGCTTCGGGCTATGATGCCCTGATCTGCGATGTCTGGGGCGTGATCCATGACGGCAAGAAGGCGCATCCCCTGGCGGCCGAGGCCTTGATCCGTTTTCGCGAGAAACATGGGCCGGTGGTCCTGCTGACCAACGCGCCGCGCCTGCCTGGCGAGGTCGCGGCTCAATGCCGGGAATATGGCGTGCCGGAAGGCTGTTACGACGCCATCGTGAGCTCGGGGGGCGCGTCGCGGGCGGAGCTTGACCGGCATGCCGCGAAGGCGGCGGCGGAAAACAGGGTTTTGCGGCTCTACTATCTGGGGCCCGACAAGGACCTGCCCATCCTGGAAGGCCTGGCCTACAAAGCCACCTCCATCGAGGAGGCGGAATTGGCCTTTTGCACCGGGCTGGTGGACGACCTGACCGAGACGGTGGAGGATTATGCCGAACGGCTCGGGGCCATGCGGCAAAGGGGCTTGACCATGATCTGCGCCAATCCCGACCTGGTGGTGCACCGGGGCTCCAAGCTCTGCTTCTGCGCCGGCGCCTTGGCACGGGAATATGAAAGGCTGGGAGGTGCGGCGATCTATTACGGCAAGCCCCATCTGCCGATCTATGACGCGGCCCGCAAAGCGCTTGGCGGTGCGCGCAATCCCCTGGCGGTGGGCGACGGACTCCATACGGATATAGCGGGCGCCAACCGGGCGGGACTGGACGTCCTTTTCATCGCCGATGGCGTGCATGGCGAGGAGGTCGAGCCCTTTACGGCGGAACATCTGGCGGATTTGTTCGACGCGGCGGGGGTGTCGGCTTTGGCCGCCTGCCGGAGTCTTCAGTGGTGATACGGTGACTTATTATTACGAAGATCTTGCGGTGGGCTTGAGCGAAAGCATGTCCCATACCGTCAGCGAACACGACATCCAGCTCTTCGGAGAGGCGACGGGGGATTTCAATCCCCTGCATTTCGACGAGGCCTATGCGAAAAAAACCATCTTCCGCGGCCGCGTGGCGCATGGCGCGCTGACGATCGGATTCATCTCGGCGGTGATGGGGACCAAAATACCCGGACCCGGCTCCATCTTCATGGAGGCCGTCACCCGCTTCAAGGCGCCGGTCCGGATCGGCGACACGGTGGTGACCACCTGCACCGTGGCGGAGCTCAAGCCCCGCCGTGAAGTGGTGATGCACTGCCAATGCAAGGTCGGCGACAAGATCGTGGTGGAAGGCGAGGCGCTGGTGATGGCGCCCCACAAGCCGGCAAAACAGCCGGTCCAAAAGGACCTGGCCTGATGCGCATCTTCCGCCATTTCGAGGAGGTGCCGGAAGCGGCGAAAGGCGCGGTGGTGGCGATCGGCAATTTTGACGGCGTGCACCGGGGCCACCAGGCCTTGATTGCGGCGGCCAGGGAGGAGGCGAAGGGCATCGGCGCGCCATTGGCGGTGCTGGCTTTCGAGCCGCATCCCCAGGAATTCTTCCGGCCGCGGCCCGATTCCATCCGGTTGACGCCGCTCAGGATGAAGGCGCGGCTGCTGGCCGAACTGGGCGTGGACGAGTTCTTCGCGCTGACATTCGACGCCTCGATGGCGGGGCGCACCGCCGAGCAGTTTGTCATCGAGGTGTTGAGCGCCGGACTGGGCGCAAAAGGAATTGTGGTCGGTCCGGATTTCGAATTCGGCAAGGGCAGGGGCGGCAACCTGGAGACTTTGCGGCGCATGGGGCCGGAGGCCGGGTTCGGAGTCAGCTGCTTTGAGATGCTGACCGTGGCCGGGATGAAGATTTCCTCCACCCGCATCCGCGAAGCGCTGGCGGCGGCCAGGCCGGAAGAGGCGGCATCACTGCTGGGGCGCTGGTGGGCGGTGGAGGCGCGCGTCGAGCATGGCGACAAGCGCGGCCGCACCTTCGGCTTTCCCACCGCCAACATGCATCTGGGCCATTGTTTCGCCCCGGCTTTCGGCGTCTATGCCGTGCGGGTCTCGGTCATGGACAACGACAAGGAAGTGGCGCGCCGCGACGGGGTGGCGAATTTCGGCATCCGCCCGATGTACCAGATCAGCGTGCCTTTGATGGAGGCGCATCTTTTCGATTTCGACGGCGATCTTTACGGCAAGCACCTGATGGTGGAGCTGATCTCCTATATCCGGCCCGAGGCGAAGTTCGAGGGCAGGGACGCGCTGGTGGCGCAGATCGCGCGGGACGCGGCAAGGGCAAGAGAGCTATTGGCGGCGCCATGAAGAGCGGTGCGATCCCGGTTGCTTTTCTCCTGCTGGCCGTGGCGCGTGCCCAGGCGCAGGATGAAGCGGATGTCTGGATGCCCAAAGCCGACATGCTGGAGGAGCTTGACTCACAAGCCATTCAACTGCGGCTGAAGGGCGCGAGCGCCCCGCTGGATACCTATGAACGATATTATCGCGGCACCAAGCGGAGCGGCCGGCTCTTCATCGAGGGCTATTTCGGACCTTTCCGGACCGAAGGAAAAGTCCAGGCGTCCGGCGACCTTCCCGACCGGGTGCACCTTGTCGCGCGGGCCGAGCCCAGTATCGCGAATGCCGGATGCCGGGTGGTCTTTCTTCTCTATGATGTGAGCACCGAGACCTTCACCAGCATCCAGTGCGAAGATCCCTGACTCTGGACGCCTGAAACCCGCTCGTTTAGAAGCGTGTCCCCATGTCCAACCCCCCCGAAAAACCCAAAGATTCCGGCAAGGATTACAGGAATACCCTGTTCCTGCCCGCCACCGATTTTCCCATGAAGGCGGGGCTGCCGGAGGCCGAGCCCAAATGGCTGGCGCGCTGGGCGGCGATGGACCTGTACGGCAAGATGCGGGCGCGGGCGCGGGGACGGCCGCTGTTCCTCCTGCATGACGGGCCGATCTATGCCAATGGCGACATCCATTCCGGCACCGGCCTCAATCACATATTGAAAGACTTTGTGGTGCGCTCGCAGGGGATGTTGGGCAAGGACGCGCCCTATGTGCCCGGCTGGGACTGTCACGGCCTTCCCATCGAGTGGAAGGTGGAAGAGAAATTCCGCGCCGAGGGCCGCGCCAAGGAGGATATTCCCAAGGACGTGCTCCGGCGCGAGTGCCGCGCCTTTGCCGCCCATTGGCTGAAGGTGCAGCGGGCGCAGATCGAGCGGCTGGGCCAGATCGGGGATTTCGAGCGGCCCTACACCACCATGAATTTCAAGGCCGAGGCGATGATCGCGCGCGAGGCGATGAAGTTCGTCGAGAACGGCCTTCTCTATCGCGGCTTCCGCCCCGTGATGTGGTCGCCGGTGGAGAAGACGGCGCTGGCCGATGCCGAGATCGAATATCACGAAAAAACCTCGCCTACGATCTATGTGAAGTTCCCGCTGGCGAAGGCGCCGCCGGAGTTCAATCAGCAACTGGCGCACACCTTCATCGTGATCTGGACCACCACGCCCTGGACGATTCCCGGCAACCGCGCCATCGCCTTCTCGCCGGATATCTCCTACGGCCTGTATCAGGTAGCCGACGCCGCGGGCGAGTCCCTGGCGCGGGCGGGAGAAAATCTTCTCCTGGCCGACACCCTGGCGGAACAGGTCGCCAAGCATGCCAAGATGATGCTTTCCCGCATCCGCACGGTGGACAGCGAGGAACTCAAATCCCTGACCGCCGCGCATCCGTTTCGCAGCCAGGGCTACGCATTCGATGTGCCGGTGCTGCCGGCGGCTTTTGTCACCGCCGATACCGGCACCGGCTTTGTCCACAATGCGCCGGGCCATGGCGAGGACGATTTCGAATTGATGCTTTCGCTGGACAAGGAATATCCCGCCAAGCATCCGGAGGCTTTCTCGCTGGTGCAGCCGGACGGTTCATACGCCGCGGATGTTCCGCTGTTCGCAGGCAAGCGCATCCTGACCCCGGAAGGCAAGGATGGCGACGCCAACGGCGCGGTGATCAAGGAATTGATCGAACGCGGCAAGCTGCTTGCCAAGGGCACGCTGCGCCATTCCTATCCCCATAGCTGGCGCTCCAAGGCGCCGGTGATCTTCCGCGCCACGCCGCAATGGTTTGTCGCCATCGACCGCCCGATGCGGGAGCATGGCGGCCGGACGTTGCGTCAACTGGCGCTGAAAGCGATCGACGAAACCGGCTGGTATCCGCCGCGCGGGGCCAACCGGATCGGTTCCATGGTGGAGGGGAGGCCGGATTGGGTGCTGTCGCGCCAGCGCGCCTGGGGCGTGCCGCTGGCGATTTTCGTGGAGAAGAAGTCCGGCCGGGTGCTCAACGATCCCAATGTCTTCAAGCGCATCGCGGCGGCGTTCGAGGACGAAGGCGCCGATGCCTGGTTCACGTCGCCGCCGGAGCGCTTCCTGGGCGAAGGGCGCCGGGCCCAGGATTACGAGCAGGTGACCGACATATTGGATGTCTGGTTCGATTCCGGTTCGACCCATGTCTTCACCTTCGAAAATCCCATCGACCCGCACTGGCCCAAGGCGGAACAGGCCGATCTTTATCTCGAAGGCTCCGACCAGCATCGCGGCTGGTTCCAATCGTCGCTGCTGGAATGCGTCGGCACACGCGGGCGCGCGCCATACAAGGGTGTCTTGACCCACGGCTTTGTGCTGGATGAAGAGGGTCGCAAAATGTCCAAGTCCCTGGGCAACACCTTGGCGCCCCAGGTGATCGCGGAAAAGCACGGCGCGGATATATTGCGCCTGTGGGCGGCGTCGTCGGATTTCACCGAGGATCTGCGCATCGGCCAGGACATATTGAAGGCCAATGTCGAGGCCTATCGCCGCCTGCGCAACACCATCCGCTTCATGCTGGCCAACCTCTCCGGCTTCGACGAGAAGGAGCGCATCGGCATCGACAAGATGCCGGAGCTGGAGCGTTACATGCTGGCGCGGCTCGCCGAGCTGGATGGCCAGGTGCGCGAAGGCTATGCCGGTTTCGATTTCAACCGGGTGGCGGCGACCCTGTTCGCTTTCTGCACCAACGAGCTTTCCGCCTTCTACTTCGATATCCGCAAGGACGTGCTTTACTGCGATCCCGCGTCTGCCGTCCGCCGCCGCTCCACCCGCACGGTGATGGACGAAATCTTCCGCCGCATCGTCACCTGGTTCGCGCCCATCCTCTGCTTCACCATGGAAGAGGCCTGGCTGTCGCGCTTTCCCGGCGAGGAGGAGAGCGTGCATTTTGAGACCTTCTTCGAGACACCGAAGAGTTGGGCCGACCCCGGCCTGGCCGAAAAATGGAAGCGGGTGCGCGACCTGCGCCGTGTGGTGACCGGGGCCTTGGAGATCGCACGCGCGGACAAGAAGATAGGCTCCAGCCTGGAAGCGATGCCCTTCATCATTGTGGAGAAGGAGACGGATGCGGAAATCCTCGCCTCGATTCCCTTCGAGGAGGTCGCCATCACCTCCGGCGTGGAGATCGAGGCGGTGTCGGTGGGCGAGACCGGGGATTTCACGCTTGCCGATGTGCCGGGCGTCAAAGTCCGCTTCGCGCCGGCCAAGGGCGCCAAATGCGAACGCTGCTGGCGGGTGCTGCCCGAGGTGAAAAGCCGCGATACCCATCTGTGCAACCGCTGCACGGGCGCGGTGGAGCAGGTCCCGGCATGAAGCCCCGCGAGCTGGGCTTCCTTGCCGCCATCCTGGGCCTGGCCGCCGACCAGGGTTCCAAATTCTTCCTGCTCTATCGGGAGAATTTCGTGCATATGGGCCCGGGCCAGGCGGTGCCGGTCTTGCCCTTTTTTAACCTTGTGATGGCGTGGAACCCCGGCATCTCCTATGGACTTTTTCCCGCCAGCAGCGCGCTGGGAACCTGGATCCTGATCGGCTTTTGCGTGGCCGCGGTGGCGGGATTGGGCTGGTGGATGTGGGGGATGACCAGCTGGTCGCTGGCCGCCGGGATAGGCCTGATCATCGGCGGTGCCCTGGGAAATGTCATAGACCGCCTGGTCTATGGCCGGGTGGCCGATTTTTTCCACTTTTACGGCTTCGGCTTTGACTGGTATGTGTTCAATGTCGCGGACATTGCCATTACCCTGGGCGCCATCGCGATCGTTTACGAAGTGCTCAAACCCGAGCATGGCTAGCCTTTTGAGGCGGATGATGCGGTCAAGAATTTTCCGGTTTGTGGTGGTGAGCGCCGCCGAGCTGGCGCTGGCGGTGGCGCTTTCGGCCTGCGACAGCCTGCGGCGGGAGGCGGGCCTCACCAAGCAGGCGCCCGACGAGTTCGCGGTCGTGACCAAGGCGCCCCTGATCATTCCACCCAATTTCAATTTGCGTCCCCCGGCGCCGGGCGCGCCGCCGCTTAACCAGGAAGATCCCGAAGGCACCGCCCAGGCGGCTTTGTTCAACGGCTCCGACCCCGCCACCGTGGCGGCGGGCATGCCCGGCAACATTTCGCTGGGTGAGCGGATGCTGCTTGCCAATGCGCGGGCGCAGAATGCCGATCCCGCCATCCGCGCCGAACTGGAGGCGGATTCGCGCAACTCCGCCGCCGCCGCCGACCAGAGCTTCACCGACCGGGTCCTGAACGGCACCTTGTCGCCTTCGACCCTGCCGAAGAAACCGGCACCCAAGCAAAGTTCCGGCGGCTGGTTTGACTGGCTTTAGAATAACGCTGCTTGCGGCCCTGGCCGCGCTTTCGCTAAGCGCCTCCACGCCGGCGGATGCGCAAATGGGGAAAACCGCTTCCCCCAAAGCCGGCACCAATCAGGTTTTCCAGTTCGCGCTGCAGAACGGCATGCAGGTGCTGGTGATCCCCGACCACCGTGCCCCCGTCGTCACCCAGATGCTGTGGTTCAAGGTGGGCGGCGTGGACGATCCGCCGGGCGTCTCCGGCCTCGCCCATTTCTTCGAGCATATGATGTTCCGGGGCACCAAACAGGTGCCGGGCGACGAATATTCCCAGATCATCGCCAAGAATGGCGGCGACGAGAATGCCTTCACCACCCATGATTTCACCGCCTTCTACGAACAGATCGCGGCCGACCGGCTCAAGCTGGTGATGGACCTGGAGGCGGACCGGATGGTCAACCTGGACCTGTCCGACAGCAATGTCGCCACCGAGCGCGATGTGGTCCTGGAAGAGCGGCGCATGCGGGTCGAGAACAATCCCCAGGCGCTGTTGGGTGAGCAGATGGAAGCGGCCCTCCATCTTACCCATCCCTATGGACGGCCGGTGGTCGGCTGGGCGGAGGAGGTGCGCCGCCTGGACCGCGCCGCCGCCCAGGATTTCTATGACCATCATTACGCGCCCAACAACGCCATCCTGATCGTGGCGGGCGATGTCACGCCCGACCAGATCAAGAGTCTCGCCCAGTCCGAATTCGGCAAGGTGGCGGCGCGGGAAATCCCGCCGCGCGCGGAATTCGCCGAACCGCCGCGCCTGGCCGAAACCAGGATGACGGTGCAGCGCCCCGATGCGCCGGTGCCGGTCTTCACCCGCATTTATCGCGTGCCGTCCTATGCCCAGGCGGCGCCCGGCCAGGCCGAGGGTTTCGAGCTGCTTTCCCAGGTCATGGGAGGCGGACAGACCAGTGCGCTTTACCGCATCCTGGTGGAACAGAAGAAGCTCGCCTCCGAGGCCGGCGCCAATTATGAGGGCAATGTGCGCGACGCGGCGGAGTTCAGCGTCTATGCCGTGCCGCGGCCCGGTGTCTCGCTGGACGCGCTGGAGAAGGCGGTGGACCAGGTGATCCAGTCCTTCACTGCGGCGCCCGCCAATGCCGCCGATCTCAACCGCGCCAAGACGCAGCTGGTCTCTTCCGTCATCTATCGCCGAGACAGCCAGTTCGCCATGGCCTCCGCCTATGGCACCGCGCTGATGATCGGACTGACGGTGGATGACGTGAATGCCTGGCCCGCGCGCATCAAGGCGGTGGACGGCGAAGGCGTGCGCCGCGCCGCGCAAGGGCTCAACCGGCGCGAAGCGGTGACGGCGTATCTGCTTCCGGCGGGAGCGCCCAAGCCGTGAAAAGGCTGAAGCTCACGTTTCTTTTCGTGCTCCTTGTGCTGGCGCGGCCGGCATCGGCGATTGACGTGCAGAATCTCAACCTGGGCAGGAATGCGCAGGTCTGGTTCGCCGAGGACCACACCGTGCCCATCGTGGCCGTGGTGGCGGCCTTGCCGGCCGGCTCGGCCTACGACCCCGGCGCCAAGGCGGGACTGGCGGAATTCGCCGCTTCGCTGATGGCCGAGGGCGCCGGCACCATGGACGCCAAGGCCTTCCATGAGGCGCTGGCGGATCATGCCATCCAGTTCCGCGCTTCGGTCGAGCGCGATTACCTGGTGGTGTCGGTGGTGTCGCTCACCGAGAACCTGCCGCAGGGCATGAAATTGCTGCAGACGGCGCTCACCCGTCCGCGCTTCGACCCGGAGGCGGTGAACCGGGTGCGCACCCAGATCATCCAGTCCCTGGCGGAAGGCGAGAGCCGGCCGCCGGAAGTGGCGCGGCGCGCCTTCACCAAGGCCTTTTTCAACGGCCATCCTTACGGCCACACTTCGGATGGCGATGCCGGCTCCATCCAGTCGATCACGGTGGACGATCTTAAAGCTTTTGCGCGCAGCCATTGGGTCAGGGGCGGCATCAAGATCGCGGTTTCGGGCGATATCACCGCGCAAGCGGCGATCAAGCTGATCGGCGATACGTTCAAGCCCGTGCCCGATGTCATCCCGCCATCGCCGCCGCCGGTGGGCAGGCTGGGCCAGCCCGGCGTGCATGTCATCGACATGAAGGTGCCGCAGCCCACCGTGATTTTCGGCCTGCCCGGCATCATGCGCCAGGACCCGGATTTCATTCCCGGCTATGTCGCCAACTACATCCTGGGCGGCGGCGGCTTCGCCTCCCGCATGATGACCGAGGTTCGGGAGAAACGCGGCCTCACCTACGGCATCTCGACCGCGCTGACCGCTTATAACCGCGCCAGCATCATGCAAGGCTCTGTCGCCACCCGCGCCGACGCCGTGCGCCAGACCATCCAGGTGGTGAAGGACACCATGGCCCAATTCGCCGCCAATGGCGCGACCGAACAGGAACTGGACGACGCCAAGACCTATCTCACCGGCTCGTTCCCGCTGGCCTTCGCCTCCACCGCAGGCATCGCCTCGCAACTCTCCACCTTCCAGCGCCAGGGCCTGGATGCGGGTTATGTCGCGCGCCGCAACGGCCTGATTGACGCCGTCACTCTCAACGACATCCGGCGAGTCGCCAAGCGGCTGTTCGATCCCGCGCGCCTGACGGTGGTGGTGGCGGGAACGCCGGTGGAAACCCGCCAGGCACCTGAGCGGCCCAGGGCGCCGGTCCGGCCCGCGCCGCCGTCCGCAACCGCCAACCCGCCCGCCAGCGCGGAGGCCGGCAATTCAACAGTGCCTGCCCCTGCCGCGGGTGGCGCGGCCGTCAAACCGCCGGCGGCTCCAGGAAAACCTCCTTCGCCAAAGCCTTGATCGCCGCCTGTTGATGATCTCGCAAGGCGGGGAAGAACGTCCAAAACCCTCTGCTAAGGTGACTTTCATATGACCTATCGCTTCGCTATTTGAGGTCCTGTATGCCCGACTCTCCGCTTTCCGTTTCCCTCGATCTCGCCTTGACCGGCAAAGGCGCCCCGCCGCCGGCCGGTTATGAAGCCTCGCTTGCCAAGGCCGACCAGGCGCTGGCCTGGTTGCGGCAACAGGCGGCCACCCACGCCCTGGAATTGCTGGGGGTGCCGGGGCGCACGGACGATCTGCGCGCGGCGGGAGAGGCAGCCGCCGCGATCAAGGGAATGAAGACCGTGGCGGTGTTGGGGATCGGCGGCTCCAGCCTGGGCGGCCAGGCGCTCACCGCCTTGCGCAAGACGCCGGGGGTGGAATTCCACGACAATCCCGATCCCTTTTCCTGGGAGGCCGCGCTCAAGCGGTTCGATCTCAAGAAGACCCACTTCATCGCCATCTCCAAATCCGGCGGTACCGCCGAAACCCTGATGCAGGTGTTGACGGCGGCGGAAGCGTTGAAAAAGGCCGGCGCGAAAAGTCTCAAAAGGCATTTCACCGTCATCACCGAGCCCAAGAAAAGCGTGCTGGGCGATTTCGCCGACGGCATCGGCGCGGTGCGGCTGGATCATCCCTTGGGCGTGGGCGGGCGTTATTCCGTGTTGACCATGGTGGGCGCCTTGCCGGCGCTCTTGATGGGGATCGACGTGAAGAAGCTGCGGGCCGGGGCCGCTTCGGTGCTGGCAGAGACGCTGGATGCCAAAAGCGCCGCGGATGCGCCCGCCGCGACGGGCGCGGCGCTGCATCATGCGCTGGCGGTGGAGGGAAAGCTCGCCACCACCATTCTCTGGCCCTATGCCGACAAGCTTTCGGTATTCGGCGGATGGTGGCGGCAGCTTTGGGCGGAAAGCCTGGGCAAGGACGGCAAGGGCTCGACGCCGGTTTCGGTGCTGGGGCCGGTGGACCAGCACAGCCAGTTGCAGCTCTTCCGCGACGGACCGGGCAATGCGCTGTTCACTATTCTTTCGGTGGACACGCGCGGCAAGGGGCTGACCGCGCCCAAGGCGGCGGCCAAATCGCTGAAGCTGGATTATCTGGCGGGCCGCAAGATGGGTGACCTGGTGGATGCCGAATGCCGCGCCACCGCCCAGACCCTGTTCAAGAATGGAAGGCCGGTGCGCACCATCCATGTGCCCGAAGTGAACGCCTTCACCATGGGCGCCCTGATGATGCATTTCATGCTGGAGACCATCCTGATGGGTCGCTTGATGGAGGTCGATCCGTTCGATCAGCCCGGTGTGGAAGAGGGCAAGGTATTGGCGCGGCAGTATCTGGCAGAGGGCTAGAGTGTGGATGTGCACACAGCCCCACCTCCCTTGCGCGCGCGTTAGCGCGCAGGCAGGGGAGGTGCCCGTAGCACGCCCTCGGGTGTGCGAAGGGCGGAGGGGTAAATAATGGCGATACGCAGGCTGTCGGAAGGCACAGTTAATCGCATCGCCGCCGGCGAGGGTGAGGAGCGTTCCGCGCAGCGGATGAGCAGGTCCGGTGGACCTGCGAAAGTGACGAACGCCCGGAGCGTAAGCGTAGGGCCGGTGGGACCGAGCTGATGCCAATTCGCCGTCTGTCAGAAGGAACCGTGAATCGCATCGCTGCGGGCGAGGTCGTGGAACGCCCGGCCGCGGCGGTGAAGGAGCTGGTGGAGAACGCGCTGGATGCCGGCGCCACCCGCATCGAGATCGCCGCCGCGCAAGGCGGCGCCGACCTGATCCTGGTGGAAGATGACGGCAGCGGCATGGACAAGGCCGATCTCATGCTGGCCATCGAGCGCCATGCCACCTCCAAGCTGCCGGAGCGCAATGGCGAAGACGATCTTTCCCATATCGAGACCCTGGGCTTTCGCGGCGAGGCGCTGCCGTCCATCGGGGCGGTGGCGCGGCTTTCCATCGTGAGCCGGACGGCGGATGGCGCGGCGCATGAGATCAAGGTGGAAGGCGGCAAGCTCACGCCGGCCGCGCCGGCGGGGTTCGGGGCAAAACACGGCACCCGCGTGGAAGTGCGGGAATTGTTCTATGCCACGCCGGCCAGGCTCAAATTCCTCAAATCCTCGCGGTCGGAAGAGCTTGCCATTCTCGACATCGTCAAGCGCCAGGCGATGGCGCGGCCGGACGTGGCGTTCCTGTTGCATCTGGAGGGGCGCAAGGCGCTTGATCTGCCGGCCGACGGCGATCTGTTTGAGGGGCGGCTGGCGCGGCTGGGCAGGATCATGGGCCGCGATTTTTCCGACAATGCGGTGAAGGTGGACGCGGCGCGCGAAGGCGTGCGGCTCTCGGGTTATGCCGGGCTTCCCACCTATAACCGCGCCAATGCGCAGATGCAGTTTCTGTTCGTCAATGGCCGGCCGGTGCGCGACAAGCTTCTGATCGGCGCGGTGCGCGGCGCTTATGCGGATTTCCTGGCGCGCGACCGGCATCCGGCCCTGGCGCTGTTTGTGGATTGCGATCCCAGCTTTGTGGATGTGAATGTCCATCCCGCCAAGACGGAAGTTCGCTTTCGAGACGCCGGGCTGGTGCGGGGCCTGATTGTGGGCGCGCTCAAACATGCGCTGAACCAGGCCGGGCATCGCGCCTCGACCACGGTGGCGGGAGGTGCGCTGAGCGCATTCCAGCGGCAGAGTCCGGATTTTCCGGTGCGGGCTCCCTGGAGTTCGGCCGCGCATGAAAGCGGCCGGCTTTTCGCCTCGGAAAGCGCGCCGATACTTTCGGCGCGGGTGGAAGAAGCACCGGCTGACGCAACGCCGGATACACCGCTGGGCGTGGCGCGGGCCCAATTGCACGAAACTTATGTTATCGCCCAGACCGCGGACGGGATTGTGATCGTGGACCAGCATGCCGCACATGAAAGGCTGGTCTATGAGCGGATGAAGAAAGCGCTGGCCAATGGCGGCATCGCCCGCCAGCCGCTGTTGATCCCTGAAGTGGTGGACCTGGACTCGTCCGAAGTCACGCGGGTGACGGCGCGGGCGGACGAATTGGCCGAGCTGGGCCTGGTGGTGGAGGCGTTTGGCCCCGATGCGGTGATGGTGCGCGAAGTGCCGGCCATGCTGGGCAAGCTGGACGTCAAAGGGCTGATCCGCGACCTGGCGGATGAGATCGCGGAAAGCGGCAATGCGCTGTCGCTGAAAGAGCGGCTGGAGGAAGTATCGGGGACGCTCGCCTGCCATATGAGCGTGCGCGCCGGACGGCGGCTTAATGCCGAGGAAATGAACGCGCTGTTGCGGGACATGGAAGCGACGCCGCATTCCGGCCAGTGCAACCATGGCCGGCCCACTTATGTGGAATTGAAACTCGCGGATATCGAGCGGTTGTTTGGGAGGCGGTAGCTCTTCCGTCGCCCCCGGCGAGCGTCGGTGCATCTGGATTCCCTTCCCTCGCATCATCGCGATGCGATGATGCTCGCCGGAAATGACAAGAGTGTCTATGTGTGGCTGATCGAGAGAAAGTGAATCTCCGTATCCCCGTAATCGCGGCGGTCGAGAAGCGTGAAGCCTTCGGCGGTGATCTCTTCGCCCTTTGACGTTTCCGACACCAGCAGCGCTTTGTCCGCCAACCAGCCGCCGGCGCGCAGGCTTTGCAGCGCGGGAGGGATCAGGTTCTTGCGATAGGGCGGATCCAGGAACACCAGATCAAAAGGGCCGCCGCTACCCGTGTTCATGGGGCCGAGATCGGTGGCGTCGCGCCGCCAGATTTTGGTGACGCCGGTCAGGTGCAACGCCTCGACATTTTCCCGTATGAGCGCCCGGCTTTCGGCGTCGTCATCGACGAACAGGCAGAAGCGGGCGCCGCGCGACAGGGCCTCGATGCCCAGCGCCCCGGTGCCGGCGAAGAGGTCGATCACCGCCGCGTTTTCCAGCGAGAAACCGTTTGCGAAGTCGCGATGCGCCAGGATGTTGAAGAGAGCTTGACGTACTTTATCGCT
>CAZEFQ010000193.1:0-54809 GCA_964511505.1 uncultured Rhizobium sp. | reverse complement strand
TTGACTGCGGGCGTGATGCCCTTCTCCATCGCCGCCAGCTGGGAATCCATCGAGAACCGGGTGGCGGAATATATGGTCGCCTTCCTGGTCTTGGAGACCATGATGATCGGGGTGTTCTGCGCCCTCGATCTTGTTCTCTTTTACGTGCTGTTCGAAGGCGGCCTGATCCCGATGTTCCTGATCATCGGCATCTGGGGCGGCAAGCGCCGGGTCTATGCCAGCTTCAAATTCTTCCTTTATACCTTCCTGGGCTCGGTCTTGATGCTGCTCGCCATCATGAGCATGTACTGGTTCGCCGGCACCACCGACATTGCCCGGCTGCTCACCACCCGCTTCCCCCCCGCGATGCAGACCTGGCTATGGCTCGCTTTCTTCGCCAGCTTTGCGGTCAAGATGCCGATGTGGCCGGTCCATACCTGGCTGCCCGATGCCCATGTGGAAGCGCCCACCGCCGGTTCGGTGATCCTGGCGGCAATCCTGCTCAAGATGGGCGGCTACGGCTTCCTGCGTTTCTCGCTGCCCATGTTCCCGCACGCCTCGGAAGTCTTCGCGCCCCTGGTGTTTGTGCTGAGTATCGTCGCCATCATCTATACCTCTCTGGTGGCCTTGGCGCAGGAGGACATGAAAAAGCTGATCGCCTATTCCTCGGTCGCCCATATGGGTTTTGTCACCATGGGCATCTTCACCCTTACGCATCAGGGCATTGAAGGCGGCATCTTCCAGATGCTCTCCCATGGCGTGGTTTCGGGCGCGCTCTTCCTTTGTGTCGGTGTGGTCTATGACCGCATGCACACGCGCGAGATCGCGGCCTATGGCGGGCTGGTCAATCGCATGCCGCTCTACGCCGCCTGCTTCATGGTGTTCACCCTCGCCAATGTCGGTCTGCCGGGCACTTCGGGCTTTATCGGCGAATTCCTCACCATGCTGGGCGCTTTCCTGCATAACAGCTGGATCGCTATCTTCGCCGCCACCGGCGTGATCCTGTCGGCGGCTTATGCGCTTTATCTCTACCGCCGGATCATCTTCGGCAGCCTGGTCAAGCCGGCGCTCCAGACCATCGAGGATTTGACCGCCCGCGAAGTGGCGATCCTGGTGCCGCTGGTCGTGATCACCATTGCCATGGGCTTCTATCCGAAGCCGGTGCTGGACGTGACGACGCCATCGGTCGCCAAGCTGATCCATGACAATCAGGCATCATTGGCGATGGAAAAGAGCCACGACAAAGTCGCGATCCAGAAGGCGGCCCCATGAGTCTGCAAGCCGACTTGATGATCATGCTGCCGGAGCTGATCCTTGCCGTCGGCGCCATGGTCTTGTTGCTCGCTGGCGCCATAGGCGGCGAAAAAGCCGCTCCCACCATGAGCTGGGCCGCCATCGCGCTCCTGGTTCTGGCGGGCGTGGCGGGGGCGATTGGCGGTGAGGGCGTGGCCTTTGGCGGCGCTTTCATCGCCGACGGTTTCTCCTGCTTCGCCAGCATCCTGATCCTGATCGGTTCGGCGCTCTGCATCCTGTTGGCCGATGAGTTCTTCTCTTCCATTCAATTTTCGCGCTTTGAACTGCCGGTGTTGATGGTGATCGCCACCCTCGGCATGCTGCTGATGGTCTCGGCTGGGAGCTTTCTTTCGCTCTATATGGGCCTGGAACTGCAATCCCTCGGCCTTTATGTATTGGCCGCCTTTAATCGCGACCATTTGCGCTCGACCGAAGCGGGCCTTAAATATTTCGTGCTGGGCGCGCTTTCTTCGGGGATGATGCTTTATGGCATCTCCCTGATTTATGGCATGACCGGCGCCACCGGCTTCGCCGCCGTGGCCCAGGCGGTTTCCGCCACCAGCGCCGGCAATCTCGGCATCATTTTCGGCATCGTCTTCTTGAGTGTGGGCCTTGCCTTCAAGGTCTCCGCCGTCCCCTTCCATATGTGGACGCCGGATGTCTATGAGGGCGCTCCCACCCCCGTCACCGCTTATTTCGCCACCGCCGCCAAGGTGGCGGCACTCTGTCTGTTCCTGCGCGCCTTCCTCACGCCTTTCGCCCACGACATCGCCCAATGGCGCCAGATCATCATCTTCATCTCCGTTCTCTCCATGGCGCTTGGCGCGGTCGCCGCCATCGGACAAAAGAACATCAAGCGGCTGATGGCTTATTCCTCCATCGGCCATATGGGTTACGCGCTCCTGGGCCTTGCCGCCGGCACCTCGGTGGGCGCCCGCGGCGTGCTGATCTATCTGGCGATCTATGTCTTCACCAATCTCGGTGTCTTCGCCTCCATCCAGGCGATGCGGCGCGGCGGCAAACCGGTGGAGCAGATCGCCGATCTCTCCGGCCTTGCCCGCACCGATCCCGGGCTGGCCGCCATCTTCTCCATGCTGTTCATCAGCCTGGCCGGCATCCCGCCGCTCGCCGGATTCTTCGCCAAATGGTACGTTTTCGCCGCCGCCATCCAGGCCCATCTGGTCTGGCCCGCCATCCTGGGCGTGCTGGCGAGCGTGGTGGGCCTGGTCTATTACCTCCGGTTGGTGAAGATCATGTATTTCGACGAGCCGGCGCCGGCTTTTGACGGTGGCTTGGGGCTGGGTTCGCGCGCCATCATCCTTCTTTCCGGCGCGTTTACGCTTCTCTTCATATTCGCGGCCTCGCCCATCATTTCCGCCGCCGACGCGGGCGCGAAAGCGCTGTTGCCTTGATCGAAGGCTATGGCCTCAAGGAATTCGAGGCGCTGGATTCCACCAATGAAGAAGCGCGCCGCCTTGCGGAAGCGGGTGAGCGCGGCCCGCTTTGGCTCCTGGCCGCGCGCCAGAGCGCCGGGCGCGGGCGGCAGGGCCGTACCTGGTATGGGGATCACGGCAACCTCTTCGCCACTCTGCTGATCGAACCGAAGCGCTTCAAGGCGGAATGGGCACAACTCTCCTTTGTCGCCGCCATTGCGGTGGCCGAGACGGTGGCGCCGTTTGCCCCCGGCGCCGCCCTCAAATGGCCCAACGATGTACTGATTGCGGGGCAGAAAATCGCAGGCATCCTGCTGGAGACGGCGGGCCAGGGGCTTGCCATCGGCATCGGCGTCAATCTCGCCCATTATCCAGACGGCACCGAGCTTCCCGCCACGTCTCTTGCGGAGCTGGGCGCCAAGCCGCCTTCGCCGCGCGAGGCCCTGGACCTGCTCGCCTGCCATTTTGCGCAATGGTACGATACATGGGACAAGGCCGGCTTTGCCCCGGTCAAGGAGGCTTGGCTCGCGCGCGCGACCGGGCTGGGCAGCCGCATTCGCGCGCGCCTGCCGGGGAGAGAATATGCGGGTGTGTTTGAAGGCTTGGATGATCAAGGCGCGCTGTTGCTCAATGAAGGCGGCAGCATCCGCGCCCTTGCCGCCGCTGATATTTATTTCGAGTAGCCAATGCTGCTGGCGATAGACGCAGGAAACACGAATATCGTCTTTGCCGCCTGCAAGACCGGCAAGGTGCGCGGCGAATGGCGCGCCACCACCTCGACTCCGCGCTCGGCGGACGAATATGCGGTGATGCTGGGACCGCTGCTGCAACTGGAAGGCCTCTCCTTTGCCGATCTCGACGCCGCCATCATCGCCACGGTGGTGCCGGCCGCCCTGTTCGATCTGCGGCTGTTCTGCCGCAAATACCTCAAATGCGAGCCTTTGGTGGTGAAGGACCCCAATCTCGATCTCGGCCTCAAAATCAATGTCGATCGGCCCGACGCGGTGGGCGCCGACCGCCTGGTCAATGCCGTCTCCGCCCATGCCTCTTATGAAGGCGCGCTGATCGTGGTGGATTTCGGCACCGCCACCACCTTCGATGTGGTGAGCGAGGATGGCGATTATGAGGGCGGCGTGATCGCGCCGGGCGCCAATCTCTCCGCCGAGGCGCTGCACCGCGCCGCCGCGCTGCTCCCCCGCGTCGCCATTCACCGCACCCAGAATGTGATCGGCAAGGACACGGTTCCCGCCATGCAGGCCGGCCTTTTTTGGGGCTATATCGGCCTGGTCGAGACCATTGTGGCGCGGATCAAGGAGGAATATGGCAAGCCCATGACCGTGATCGCCACCGGCGGCCTCGCCAACATCTTCTTCAAGCAGACGCCTGCGATTCAATATCTCGATCCCGAACTCACCATTCGCGGCCTTGCCTTGATCCATGCCCGCGCCACCGGCAATGCCTGAGCTCATGCACGGCAATCCCCGTGATGAACTGGTCTTTTTGCCGCTTGGCGGTTCCGGCGAAATCGGGATGAATTTCAACGCCTATGGCTATGGCCCGCCGTCGCGGCGTAAATGGATCATCCTGGATTGCGGCGTGCTGTTCGGCCGCGAGACCTCTACCCCCGGCGTCGAGGTGATCATGCCCGATATCCGCTTCCTGGCGGAGCGGGCAGAGGATGTGCTCGGCATCGTCGCCACCCACGCCCATGAGGACCATATCGGAGCCATTGCGCCTCTCTGGCCCATGCTCAAATGCCCCATCTATGCCACCCCGTTCACCGCCCGGCTGATCGAGGGCAAGTTCGAGGAGGCAGGGACCGGCGCCAGGGTCAAACAAATTCCCGTGGGCGGAACGCTGACGCTGGGCCCTTTCAAACTCGATTTCATTTCCATCACCCACTCCATTCCCGAACCCAATCTGGTGGCGATCAGGACGCCCTTGGGCGTGATCGCCCATACCGGCGACTGGAAGCTCGATCCTGAGCCGCTCTTGGGGGAGGAGACCGACGCCACCCGCATCAGCGCCTTGGGCGATGAAGGCG
This sequence comes from uncultured Rhizobium sp., assembly GCA_964511505.1. Lineage (GTDB taxonomy): Bacteria > Pseudomonadota > Alphaproteobacteria > Micropepsales > Micropepsaceae > Rhizomicrobium. Next base: position 50,060 of record CAZEFQ010000193.1, on the reverse strand, counting down.
TTCTCGCGCTCGTTTGCGATTCCACCAATGCGCTCAATCAGGGCCATTCCGGCTCCGAGGCCAAAGTGCGCGACAGCCTGATTCAATTGATCGGCACGTTGAAGGGGCGTGTGGCGGTCACCGCCTTTGCCTCCAATGTGGCGCGGCTTTCCTCCATCGCCGAAGCGGCGAAAATCCATGGCCGCAAGATCGCCCTGGTCGGCCGCTCCATGCACAAGATCGTCCAGGCGGCGCGCGACAGCGGTTATCTCAAGGATTTCCCGCCGGTTCTGGATACGGATGAGGCCGCCGAACTCCCGGCCCGGCAAGTGCTCTATCTGGTCACCGGCAGCCAGGGTGAATCGCGCGCCGCGCTGGCCCGCATCGCCGAGGACAATCATCCCGCCGTGCATTTGGGCAAGGGTGACGCGGTGGTCTTCTCCAGCCGCATCATTCCCGGCAATGAACTTCCGATCTTCGAGCTGCACAACAAGCTTTCCGCCTTGGGGGTGGAAGTGCTCACTGAACAGGATCATTTCGTCCATGTTTCGGGCCACCCGGCGCGTGAGGAGCTGGCCGAGATGTACCGCTGGACCCGGCCCAGGATCGCCATCCCGGTGCATGGCGAAATGCGCCATATGAGCGAACATGCCCGTCTCGCCAAATCCCTCCAGGTGCCGGAGGCCCTGGTGCCTCAGAACGGCCAGCTTTGGCGCCTGGCCCCCGGTCCTGCCGAATTGATCGACGAGGTGCCTTCCGGCCGCATCCATCAGGATGGCATGGTGCTGGTGGCGGAAGGCGAGGGGTTGGCCAAATCCCGCCGCGCCATGGCCTATGCCGGGCTGATCGCCATCACCCTGGTGCTGGACGGCAAGGGCAGGGTGGCAGCCGATCCTGCCCTCCTGATCGAGGGTATTCCCGCCCCTGTCCACGAAGCGGTCCGCGCCGCGGTGAATGACATCACCCGCCGTCACAAACGCGGCGATGCCGAAGAGCTGAGCGAAAATGTGCGCAAGGCGGCCCGCCGCGCCGCCCAGGACGCCTGGGGAAAGAAGCCCGTCACCCGTGTTACCGTGGTGGAGATATGATCGGCAAACTCAACCACGTCGCCATCGCCACCCGCGACCTCGAAAAATCCACTGCGCTTTATCGCGATAGCTTGGGGGCACGCGTCTCTGCACCTGTGCCACAACCTGAACATGGCGTCACCACCGTCTTTGTCGAGCTGCCGGGCAGCAAGGTCGAGCTGTTGGAGCCGTTGGGCGACAATTCCCCCATCGCGAATTTCCTCAAGCGCAATCCGGACGGCGGCATCCACCATATCTGTTTCGAAGTGGAGGACATCCTTGCCGCACGCGAGCGGCTGAAGAAAGAAGGCGCACGCATCCTGGGCGATGGGGAGCCCAAAACCGGCGCCCATGGCAAGCCGGTGCTGTTCCTCCATCCAAAGGGCTTTGGCGGCGTCCTGATCGAGCTGGAACAGGCATGAGTGACGCTGAGCTCGCCGGCGGCATTCATTATGTCGTTCTGTTCAGTGCCTATGCGGTGTTCTGGTTTCTCTGCTTCTTCTGTCTCTTGCCGGTCGGATTGGGCGTCGAGCGTGATCCGGACTCCGGCGCGCCGCTCTTGCCGCAATTGGGCAAGAAGGCGCTGATCGCCACCGGGCTTGCGGCCCTGCTGTGGTTGATTTTCTACGCTGCCATCCGGTTGGGATGGCTGGAGTTGTAGGCCGGCAGGTGCCACACGGCGCCTCGCGCAAGCTCGGCGCCTGAACCGCTCAAATCGATTCCCTGGATCGATTTGCCCGGCCTGCGGCCGGTCGCGGTTCACCTCCAAAAGCGAAAGGCCGGGGAGGAACCCCGGCCTTTTCTTCTTGATCTTTCGTCCCCGAACTTGGCCGCTCTACGCGTCCTTCGCCTGTTGGCGATATTTTTATGGCTTGGGTTGATACTGGAGTCGGTGACAGGAGTCACGCAATTTCTGGGTTTGTTGCAGTGCACAATACGAAAGATAATTTCCAGTTGGCCCTTATTGGGACACTGCTTGTTGTCGGGGCGGTTTTTCACCCCAAAACCGCCTTTCCGGCGGGCATTGCCGACCGTACCAAACCAGACCCCATCCTGGCCGCACCGGCCAACGGCCCCTGCGACGCCGCCCTGGACCAGCCCGACCTCACCCCCGGCACCGATGTGGAAGGCCATCAGGTGGCCTCCGCCAATATCGCGACCGGCCCCATCCCGCTTGAGGGTCAAATCGCTGTGCCGCTCCGGCCCGCCCGGGGCAACTCGACCTATGTGATGGTGGACGGCAAGAAGCTCGACCCGCTCCTCAATCCCAAGCCGCCCTGTAAGTAAGCCGTCTAAATGACTTCGGTGCCGTCGAACACCACCACGGCGCTTCCGTCCTGGATGGCAGCGGAAACCGCGGCCCCCAACTCCAGCTGTTTGAGCCGGCCAAGGCGCATTTTGTGGTCCACCTGAACCACATGCCGAAGATGGGGCATGGCCCAGCCGGCCCGCTCCAACGTATTGCGGAAAACCTCGCGGGCCTTTTCCAGAATGGGTTCCGCGACAAATACGATCAATTCATATTGCCGTCCCGCATGGTATCGCAGCGATCCTGCTGGCGCGGCTGCCCTGGCCATGAAGGCAAAAACGGATGGGTTTTTTTCAACAGGCTCTGCCAATCAGTATTTCCTCGGCGCTTCCGCTGACAATACAAGCGGACTGGCCGGCGGGTGCATTGCGCAAGGTCAAATTTGGACCTGCCGCGGTGCAACTCGGCCAACGTGATGGCAAAAAGCTGAGGCCGATCTCCCCCTTGTACACAAAGGGAAAGTTAGCCTGGGCCAGCCAAACCTGAGGGCAAACGCCTAAAAAGCCACCCAGGCGCCGTTGCGCCAGTAGCCGCGGCCGTCATGCTCGCGCCAACGGAAACGGTCGCGCCGGCCCCAGCGCCAGTTATCGGGATGGACGGTGATGCCGACGCCCCGGGGATAGTCGAACCGGTCGCGCACATGCCAGCAATCGCCACGCCGGTCACAGGCGATCCAGGCGGCAGCGGGCATGGTGGTCAGCGCCAGATCGCCGGCGGCGATCACCGCGGCCAGCGCGGCCACGCCGGTAAATTTCTTCCAGGCAGTCATGCAATCTTCTCCTGACGAAATAGAGAGAACGCTCGCGCAATGTCTCCATTCCGGCAAATGACGATTGCCCGCACAATGAATGATCAGTAAGCCCGGCCGATCAAAATTTCTTCTACTGCCGGCTTTCCGGTGAAGAGGCAGGGTCCGAATGTCGACGGCTGATCGGCGGGTGCGTTACGGATGGTGAGCTTCAGCGCTTTCAACTTCGCTCCGATCGACTCCAATTCTGCGCCGCCGGGCCGCGACCAGGGCGCCTGGACCCAACCTTTGAAGCTGTCCTCATCCTCGCCGAAATAGGCGCCCAGCGCCTCGAAGGTGAGAATGTCGCGCCGGATATTCCCATCCAGCCGGGCCTTGGCTTCGGCATAAAGCCCGGCCTGGATCTCGGCCAGCAGCTGCACCGCCATTTCCAGGAAATCCACACGCGGCTTGACCACCGATTGCACCTTGTCGCCGTCGCGCAGCCGGTCGCGGCGCATATAGGTGACGTTGCCGCCTTGGGCATCACGCGGACCCACTTCCACGATGATCGGCGCGCCGCGCCGCACCCAATTCCAGCGTTTCTCCGCCGACTTGATCTTCTTGGCATCGAGCAACGCCCGCACCGGCCGCCCGAACACGTTCAACCCCGACAGTGCCTTCACCAGGCTTTCGCAATAGGCCAGCACCTCGGCGTCTTCCGGTTTGTCGCGCAACATCGGCACCACCACCACCTGCCTGGGCGCAATGGCGGGCGGCAGGCGCAGGCCGTCATCGTCGCCATGGGTCATGATCACCCCGCCGATCAGCCTGGTGGAAACGCCCCAGCTGGTGGTGCTGCAGAACTCCATCCCGCCTGCGTCATTCTGGAAGCGGATATTCTGGGCCTCGGCGAAATGGGTACCCAGATAGTGCGAGGTCCCGGCCTGCAGCGCCTTGCCGTCCTGCATCATGGCCTCGATGGAATAGGTGTTCATCGCGCCGGGGAAACGTTCATTCTCCGGCTTCTCGCCCGCGATCACCGGCATCGCCAGCACCTCCTCGGCAAAGCCGCGATACACTTCCAGCATCCGCGCCGTCTCCTCGATCGCATCCTCCGCTGACGCGTGGGCGGTGTGGCCTTCCTGCCAAAGGAATTCCGTCGTCCGTAGGAAAAGCCTGGGCCGCATCTCCCAGCGCACCACATTGGCCCATTGGTTGATCAAAAGCGGCAGATCGCGATGGCTTCTGATCCAGCGCGAAAAAGCATCGCCGATGATGGTTTCGCTGGTGGGCCTCACGACCAGTGGCTCCTCCAGCCTGGCATCCGGATCGGGAACCAGCCTGCCGTCGATATTCTTGAGCCGGTGGTGCGTGACCACCGCCATCTCCTTGGCGAAGCCCTCCACATGCTCGGCCTCCTTGGCGATGAAGGAGAGGGGGATGAACAGCGGGAAATAGCAATTCTCATGGCCCGTGGCCTTGATCCGGCGATCAAGTTCGCCCTGGATCTCTTCCCACACCCCCCAGCCCCAGGGCTTGATGATCATGGCCCCCCGGACCGGGCTGGTTTCGGCCATGTCGGCATCGCGCACCACCGCCTGGTACCAGTCGGCAAAATTCTCTCGTGTCACGGATAAGGCGCGCTGCATGGATGGCTCCAAAAGCCGGCCCAAAGCGCCATTTGCGCTTGGGATTCCGGTTGGCGTAGAAGTAGCCGAAGCGATTTTGAAAGCCAAACACTGAGGCCTGATTTCCGGGGATGGAATCGCCTGCGCCGGAGGGATTTTGCGATGTGGGCAGGAGAAGGGCGCAGCCCGTAATAATTGCTACGGGCAAGCCTTTCGACGAACCCACAGCGCAAAAGACCCCGGCCCTTCGGGTTGCGGTCGGGCGGGTGCCCGCTACGTCGCGGCGCTCGACTGATGGACACCGCCTCGCTCTTCGCGCCGCTCCTTGCGGATCCCCGCGCCGGACCGCAACGCAGGCTGCTTCCATCCCCGGAAATCAGGCCTTAAGGTCGCGCCATGCCCAGTCCGCCCCCCGCGACCCGCTCTCCCGGCACCCCGGCTTTCGCCGCCTTTGAGTGGATGATTGCGCTGCGCTATCTGCGCGCCCGCCGGCGGGAAGGCTTTGTCTCGGTGATCTCAGGCTTCTCGCTTTTGGGCATCGCGCTGGGCGTGGCCACCCTGATTATCGTGATGTCGGTGATGGGTGGTTTCCGCAAGGATTTCCTGGCTTCCGTGCTTGGCTTCAATGGTCATGTCATAGTCGAAGCCGCCGCCGGCCCTTTGCCGGATTTCGATGCCGTCACCGCCCGCCTTGCCAAGGTTCCGGGCGTGACGCGCGCCGCCCCGATCGTGGATGGCCAAGTGATGGCCAGCCAGAACGGGATCAATGCCCTGGGCTATGTCCGCGGCATGCGGGAGAAGGACCTGGCCGGCCTGGCGACAGTGGCAAACAGCCTCACGCCCGGCGCGCTCGCCGCCTATAACAACGAGGACACGGTGATTATCGGCGATGGGCTGGCCCAGAAGCTGGGCATTCGCCGCGGCGGCTCGATCACCCTGGTGGCGCCCAGGGGCGATGTCACCCCCTTCGGCACCCAACCACGCGTCAAGACCTACGCAGTGGGCGGCACCTTCAAGGTCGGCAACAGCCTCTATGACAACGGCTTCGTCTTCATGCCGCTGGAAGAAGCCCAGGCCTTTTTCAATATGGGCGAGGGGGTGACCGGCGTCGAAGTGATGGTTGAAAAGCCGGATGACGACATGGCGATGCTTCCCTCCCTTGCCGCCGCGGCCGGCCAGGGCCTCCGGCCGCCGCCGCGGCTGCTGCCCTGGCAGAGCATCAATAGCGCTTTCTATGAGGCGATCCAGGTCGAAGCCAATGTGATGTTCCTGATCCTCTCCCTGATCATCCTGGTGGCGGCGCTCAACATTATTTCCGGGCTGATCATGCTGGTGAAGGACAAGTCGCCCGATATCGCCATCCTGCGTACCATGGGCGCTTCCCGCGCTTCGGTCATGCGCATATTCCTGATCGCAGGTATGAGCATCGGTGTCACCGGCACGCTGTTGGGCGTGCTTCTGGGTGTCTTGTTCTGCTGGAATCTGGAATCCATCCGCCAGGGCCTTTCCCGCCTCACCGGCACGCCGCTGTTCGATCCCACCGTCTATTTCCTTTCCCGCATTCCCGAAGATCTCGATCCCTGGCAGGTGACCAGCGTGGTGCTGATGGCATTGTCGCTTACTTTTCTGGCCACGCTTTATCCCAGCTGGCGCGCCGCCCGCCTCGATCCGGTAGAGGCGCTGCGGTATGAGTGATGTGTTGCGCCTGGAAAACGTTTCCCGCCGCTACAAGGAAGGCGAAGGGCAACTCGAAGTCTTCAGCGGCCTCAATATGACGCTGCGTATGGGCGAAATCGTGGCTCTGGTGGGTCCCTCGGGCGCCGGGAAATCCTCACTGCTTCATATGGCGGGTCTTTTGGAGAAGCCCTCCGGCGGGGAGATTTACATCAACGGTGCCGCCGCCTCCGGCCTGCCGGAACAGGACCGCACCCGCATCCGCCGCGACACCATCGGTTTTGTCTATCAGGCGCACCATTTGCTGCCGGAGTTCGACGCCCGCGAGAACGTGGTCCTGCCCCAGATGATCGCGGGCAAACCCCGCGCCGAGGCCTCGCGCGAGGCAGAGCGGCTTTTAGGCCTGCTGGGCCTTGGCCAGCGTCTCACCCATCGTCCGGCGCAGCTTTCCGGCGGCGAGCAGCAGCGCGTCGCCATCGCCCGCGCCCTGGCTAATGGCCCGCGGATTCTCCTGGCCGACGAGCCCACCGGCAACCTCGATCCCAAGACCGCAGGCGGGGTGTTTGAAGCCCTGATCGCGATTGTCCGCAAAGAGGGGCTCGCCGCCCTGATCGCAACCCACAATTTTGAGCTTGCCGCCCGCATGGACCGGGCGCTGCTGCTTGACCAGGGCAAGCTGGTGGACGCCGTCAGCCTCCCGCGCTGAGGTCTCGCAATGGGTAAGCATTTGATAAGATTAGAAAAGGCAGCTTTCCCGGCTGCCCTTTGTTAACATCTTCTAGGGTAAACCGGAATCCTCTTTTGTTCTTGCTTTGTCTACAGGAACACAATTAGAACAAAGCAAGTCCAAGAGGGAGGGTGATGCATGTGGATCAAGGATACGGTGGCCGCCGTCGGGTTGATCATTTTCATGGCGTCGTCCTTTGTGCTGGCGGGCGGCGTGAGCCAGGTGCTGGCCGCGATCTGACCCATCCAACTGTGGATCGCGGTACATGTTGGGCGCGGGCCAAGCTCCTCGCGTGATATTTCCCGGCCATGGCAGAAAACGAAATTCGCAAACCCGCTTCCTTTGTCCATCTGCGCGTCAAAAGCGCCTATTCTTTGCTGGAAGGGGCGGTCCGGCCGGCCGAATTGGCCCAACTGGCGCGAGAGAGCGCCATGCCCGCCGTGGCGGTCACCGACGTCAACAATCTCTTTGGCGTCTATGAGATCGCCGAGAAGCTCACCCAGAAAAGCAAGGAGCTGAAGAGCGGCCACAAGCTCCCGCTCAACCCGGTGCAGCCCATTGTCGGCGCGCTGCTCTCCGTGGACTTGAATCCGGCGTCTTCAACGCCCGGCGTGAAGAAGAAGCCGCCTCACCTTCCGCTCCTGGTGCAAAACGAGAAGGGCTATCGCAATCTCACCAAGCTCTTGAGCGACGCCTATCTCAAGGTCGAGCCGGGGGACTGGCCGCATGTCACCGGCGATGACCTGGCCGCCCATGCGGAAGGCCTGATCGCGCTTACCGGCGGCCCGGGCGGCCCCATCAACGCTGCGCTTCTCAATGGCCAAAAAGAACAGGCGGCGGCTCTGCTCGACCGGCTTTCGGCCATGTTCGGCAACCGGCTTTATGTCGAGCTCCAGCGCCATAATCTTGCCGAAGAGCGCGCCACCGAGCCGGCTTTGCTGGAGCTCGCCTATGCGGAGGACATTCCCATCGTCGCCACAAACGATGTGCATTTCGGCCGGGCCGACATGTTCGAGGCCCATGACGCGCTGCTCTGCATTGCCGATGGCGCGTTTGTCTCCCAGGATGACCGCCGCCGCCTGACCCGTGAGCACCGCTTCAAAACCCCGGCGGAGATGGCGGCACAATTCGCCGATCTTCCCGAAGCCATCGAGAACACCATCGAGATCGCGCGCCGCTGCGCCTTCCGGCCCAAAAGACGCGCGCCGATCCTGCCGGTCTTTGTGCCGGAGTCCGGACGCCGGCCGGAAGAGGAATTGAAAGTTCAGGCGGAAGAGGGACTTCAACGCCGCCTGGCCGGTGTCCAGCTTGCCGCCGAGCGCAAAACCTATGAAGAGCGGCTGGCTTATGAGCTTGGCATCATCAACCGCATGGGCTTTCCCGGCTATTTCCTGATCGTCTCCGATTTCATGAAATGGACCAAGGCACGCGGCATCCCGGTGGGGGTGCGCGGCTCCGGCGCCTCCTCGCTGGTGGCCTGGGCGCTCGATATCACCAATCTCGATCCCTTGCGCTTCGGCCTTTTCTTCGAGCGTTTCCTCAATCCCGAACGCATCTCCATGCCGGACTTCGACATCGATTTCTGCCAGGAGCGGCGGGACGAGGTGATCCGCTATGTGCGCGACAAATATGGCGCCGACCGTGTCGCCAACATCATTGCCTTGGGTTCGCTCCAGGCGCGCGCCGCGGTGCGCGACACCGGCCGCGTCTTGCAGATGCCCTTGGGTCTGGTGGACCGCATCGCCAAGCTGATCCCCAACCCGCCCGGCAAGCCGGTGAGCCTGCATGATGCCATTGAAAGCGAGCCCAGGCTCCAGACCATTGCCGAACAGGAGCCGATGGCCCAACGCCTGTTCGAGATCACCGGCAAGATCGAAGGGCTGTACCGCCACGCTTCAACCCATCCCGCCGGCGTGGTGATCGGCGACCGGCCGTTGGACGAAATCCTTCCGCTCTACCGCGATCCGCGTTCCGACATGCCGGTCACCCAGTTCGATTACGAGGACGCGGAAAAAGCCGGATTGGTGAAATTCGACTTTCTCGGCCTTAAGACCCTTACCGTCATCGCCAAGGCGGAGGAATTGCTGCGTCAGCGCGGCGTGATGATCGACACCCAGACCATCGATTTCAACGACCCCGCCACCTTCGAAATGCTTGCCCATGGCGACAGTGTGGGCGTGTTCCAGCTGGAAGGCGCGGGCATGCGCGATCTCCTGCGCAAGATGAAGCCCGACCATATCAACGACCTGGTGGCGCTGGTGGCGCTCTACCGGCCGGGCCCGATGGACTCGATCCCCAAATACATTGCCTGCAAGAGCGGCAAGGAGGCGCCGGACTATCTCCATCCCCTGCTGGAGCCCATCCTCAAGGAAACCTACGGGGTGATGACCTACCAGGACGATGTCATGCGCATCGCCCGCGAACTCGCCGGCTACACCATGGGCGAGGCCGATCTCCTGCGGCGCGCCATGGGCAAGAAGATCGCCTCCGAGATGATCCCGCATCGTGAGAAATTCCTCAAAGGTGCGGGCGAGCGGGGCATCATTCCGTCCATTGCCGAGCAGATTTTCGAGCAGGCGGAGAAATTCGCCGGCTATGGCTTCAACAAGGGCCATGCCGCGGCTTACGCCCAGGTCGCCTACCAGACCGCGTTTCTCAAGGCCAATTACCCGGTCGAATTCCTCGCCGCCTCGATGACGCTCGATATCGGCAATACCGACCGGCTCAACGTCTTCAAGCAGGAGGCCGGCCGGCTGGGGGTCAAGATACTTCCCCCCGACATCAACCGCTCGGCATCCATCTTCACCTGCGATGCGGAGGCGGGCGAAGTGTTCTATGCGCTCGCGGCGGTGAAAGGGGTTGGGCGCCAGGCCATGGATCATGTGGCGGAGGTGCGTTCCAAAGGAGGGCCGTTCAAAAGCATCGGCGATTTCATCCGACGCATCGATCCCAAGCTGGTCAACAAGCGCGCCTTCGAGAATCTGGTCCGGGCCGGGGCGTTTGACAGTCTCAACCGGAACCGCCGCCAATTGATCGAGAATTCCGACCGCATCCTGGGCGGCGCGCAAGCCGCGACGCGGGAACGGGAAAGCGGCCAGAACAATCTGTTCTCCCATGGTGGTGCTTCCGGCGCGGCGAGCAGTCCGGCGGAAGAACTGCGCCTCACCCAGATTCCTGATTGGCCGTTGCATGAGCGGCTGGCGGAGGAATTCTCCGCCATGGGCTTTTATCTTTCCGGTCATCCGCTGGATGCCTATGGCCCGGCCCTGAAACGCCTGGGCGCCACCACTTATGCCAGCTTGGTCGAAGACCGCCGCCAGGGCTTCAAGGCCGTCATCGCCGGCACCATGATCCGCAAATCGGAACGGCGCGGGCGCAACGACCAGACTTATGCCTTTGTCTCATTCTCCGATCCCACCGGTATGTTCGAGGTGATGCTGTTCCCGGAAGTGCTCGCCGCCAGCCGGGTGCTGCTCGAAGCCGGCAAATCGCTTTTGATTACCGCCAGCGCCGACTGGGACGGCGATGAATTGAAGCTCCGCGCCGCCACCCTGACCGATCTGGACCAGGCAGCCGCCCATGCGGGCGAGGGCATGGTGGTACGGCTTGAATCCTCGGCGCCCCTGGGCGCGGTGGCGGCAGAATTGCAACCCAATCAAACGTCCAATGCCAAAGGCCGCGTCAGCTTCATCGTGCCTGGCGGTCCCGGCGAAGAAGTGGAGATCGCGCTCGCGAGGCGCCATCTCGTCAATGCCGGCTTGCGCAACACCATTGCCGCCATTCCGGGTGTGGTCTCAGTAGAAGCCGTTTAAGATCTACGGATTAACGGCCTTTGCAATGCGGCTCAGGCCTTCCGCCAGCTTCCCCGCATCCTGCGCAAAACAGATGCGCAGATATTCGTCATCCCGCGGATCGCCCAGGCTGAAGGCCGATCCCGGCGCCACCCCCACTTTCGCGCTTTTCACCATAGCTTGCGCGAAAGAAAGACTGTCCTTGAGGCCGTCCACATGCAGGAACCCGTAAAAGGCGCCATCCGGCTTCATCCAGCGGATGCGGTTCTGCCCGTTCAAGAAATTCTCCACCACATCGCGGCCGTTGGCGCAGCGCGCCAGAAGTTCGCCGCGAAACGCGTCGCCTTGCGGCGTCAGCGCCGCCAAGGCGCCATACTGGAGGAAATGCGCCGCGCCAGTGTTGTTGGCCTGGGCCATCACCCCCATGGCGGTCGCCAGTGAGAGGGGATGCACCACCCAGCCGATCCGCCAGCCGGTCATGGCCCAGGGCTTGGAAAAACTCCCGATCACAAACACCGCATCATCCGGTTCCGCAATGGAAAGGAAGGAAGGCGCATGGGGTGTGCCGTCATAGATCAGGGTGCCATAGACTTCGTCGCTGATGAGGGCGATGCCGCGCTTGCGGCAGAAATCCAGCACCGCTTTCTGCTCCTCCGCACTCATCATCCAGCCGGTGGGATTGCCGGGCGAGGCGATGAAGATCGCCTTGGTGCGCCCGTCGCACGCATCGAACAATTTTTGTAGGTCGAGCTTCCACCGGCCCGACGCCCAGTCCTCTTCCAGCCGCACCAGGCGCGGAATAGCGCCGGTCAATTTGGCCGCCTGGAAGATGTTGGGCCAGATCGGCGAAACGATCACGATATTGTCGCCCGTATCCACCACCGACTGGAGCGCGCAGACGATCGCCAGCATCGCAGCGCCCGGGATGGTGATGCGCTCGACGGCGATATCGGCGCCGGCGGTGCGCTTGTGAAACGCCGCCAGCGCTTCCCGCAGCTTCAAGACACCGCGCGCATGGATGTAAAAAGTCTTGCCTTCTTCCAGCGCCGCCGTCGCCGCATCGCGGATGAATTTGGGCGTCACCAGGTCGCTTTCCCCGAACCAGAGCGGCAGCACCCCTGGATCGCCCAGCCCCAGCGCCGTCACCTTGGTGATGCCGGAAAGGTCGAGAGTCCGGATGCGCTCGGGGTAAGGGACTTTTTTGCTCATGGAACCCTCATACCATGCGCTAACCCCTTATAAGTAGCGGCAAAACCTGCAAACCAGCTCCGCTTTCAGCTTGATTTGCGTTTGGACCGCCCGTATAAGCCCCGCCATCTCGCACGCGCGGGTGGGTTTCGGCAGGTGTTCTGCCGTCCCCGTCCGGTGTCCTCCTCCCGAGGATAACCCGCGCGTCTGGCCAACCGGTAAAGGAGACTGAACAATGGCTTTGCCAGAATTTTCCATGCGCCAGCTGCTTGAAGCGGGCGCCCATTTCGGCCACCGCACCCAGCGCTGGAATCCGAAAATGTCGTCCTACATTTATGGCGTCAGGAATGACATCCACATCCTCGATCTCACCCAGACCGTCCCCCTCTTGCACCAGGCGCTGGTGGCGCTGCGCGATGTGGCGGCGGGCGGAGGACGTATTCTGTTCGTGGGCACCAAGCGCCAGGCGTCCGAGCCTATCGCCGCCGCGGCTCAGCGTTGCGCCCAGTATTACGTCAACCATCGCTGGCTGGGGGGCACGCTGACCAACTGGCAGACCATCAGCCATTCCATTCGCCGGCTGCGCTCGATTGAAGAGACTCTCGGGAGCGCCGAACAATCCGGTCTCACCAAGAAGGAATTGCTGGGCCTGCTGCGGGAACAGGACAAGCTGGAGCGTTCGCTGGGCGGCATCAAGGAGATGGGCGGCCTCCCCAACATGCTGTTCGTGATCGACACCAACAAGGAAGCCATTGCCATCGCCGAGGCGCGCAAGTTGGGCATCCCGGTCACCGCCATCCTGGATTCCAATTGCGATCCGGATGGCATCGCCTATCCCATCCCAGGCAATGACGATGCCGCCCGCGCTCTGGCGCTTTATTGTGACCTGGCGGCGCGCGCCATCATTGATGGCCTGGGCCAGCAGCAGGTGGAAGCGGGCGTCGACACCGGTGCCGCGGAAGAGGTGGAAAATTCCTCGTCCCGCGTCGCAGCAGCCGAACCGGCCCAAGCCACCGCTTAAGACAGATCGCGGCGCGCCGCATCGCGCCGCACTACATGGAGACGACAATGGCCAACATCACCGCCGGCATGGTGAAAGACCTGCGCGACAAGACCGGCGCGGGCATGATGGACTGCAAGACCGCGCTCAATGAGACCAACGGCGACATGGAAGCCGCCATCGACTGGCTGCGCAAGAAGGGCATCTCCAAGGCCGCAAAGAAGGCCGGCCGCGCCGCCGCCGAAGGTCTGGTCGGCGTGGCGGTATCCGGCAACGCAGGCGCGCTGGTGGAAGTCAATGCCGAAACCGACTTTGTCGCCCGCAACGAAGAATTCAAAAGCTTCGTCAAGGCGGCCTCCAACATTGCGCTCAAGGAAGGTGGCGATCTCGCCAAGCTGCTCAATGCACCGCATGGCGCCTCCACCGTGCAGCAGACACTGACGGAGCTGGTGGCCAAGATCGGCGAAAACATGGCGGTGCGCCGCACCTTCGCCCTTTCCGTCGATCCCGGCGTGGTGGCGGCCTATGTCCACAATGCCGCGTCGCCCGAATTGGGCAAGATCGGTGTCCTCGTGGCGCTCAAATCCACCGCCGACAAGGAAAAGCTTTCCGCGCTCGCCAAGCAGCTCGCCATGCATATCGCTGCGGCCTCGCCGCTCGCCATTACGCCCGAGCATCTCGCCAAGGAAGTGGTGGAGCGGGAGCGCAATGTGCAGATCGAGATCGCGCGCCAATCCGGCAAGCCCGAAGCCGTCATCGAGAAGATGATGGAAGGCCGGATGCGCAAATTCTATGAAGATACGGTGCTCCTGTCCCAGACCTTCGTGATCGACAACGAAACCCAGGTCGGCAAGGTGCTGGAAAAGGCCGGTAAAGACCTTGGTGCGCCCATCACGGTCGAGGGCTTTGTCCGCTTCCAGGTTGGGGAGGGGGTCGAAAAGACCGAAAGCGATTTCGCCAGCGAAGTGGCGCAGATGGCGGGCTCGCGCTAAGACATTCCTGCCCAAAGACTCAAAAAGCGGGAGCTGGTGGAAGCATGAAGGCGGATGTGCAAATGCTTCCGGTGCCCAAATACCGCCGGGTCCTGCTCAAGGTCTCGGGCGAGGCCCTGATGGGCGGGGGCACTTATGGCATCGACATCGCCACCGTCGACCGTATCGCCAATGACGTGAAAGAGGCCCACGACGCCGGCAGCCAGATCTGCATGGTGATCGGGGGCGGCAACATCTTCCGCGGCCTGGCGGGGGCGGCCAAGGGCATTGATCGGGCGACCGCCGATTATATGGGCATGCTGGCGACCGTGATGAACGCGCTCGCCATGCAGGCGGCGCTGGAGCGTTCGGGCCTTCCTTCCCGGGTCCAATCCGCCATTCCCATGAGCAGCGTGTGTGAGCCCTATATCCGGCGGCGCGCCATCCGCCATATGGAGAAAGGCCGGGTGGTGATCTTTGCCGCCGGCACCGGTAATCCTTTCTTCACCACGGATACGGCGGCGGCCCTCAGGGCGGCGGAAATGACTTGCGACGCCATGCTGAAAGCCACTAATGTAGACGGCGTCTACAGCGATGACCCAAAAAAGGTACTCGATGCCAAACGCTATGATTCTCTCAGTTATCACGAGGTCTTGGCGCGAAACCTTCAGGTGATGGATGCATCCGCCATCTCGCTGTCGCGGGAAAACGGCATTCCCATCTTGGTTTTTTCCCTGCATGACCGCGGCGCCCTCAAGGAAGTGCTGGCGGGTAGGGGCCGTGCAACCATAATCGCGGAAAAGTGAGCCAAACCCAACAGAGGTTTGGCTTCCCTAGACCGGGTGAAAACCGTAAAAAAGGTCGCCATGGCTGAGGCTTATAACAAGGAAGACATGAACCGGCGCATGGCCGGGGCGGGGGCCACGCTCAAGAGCGAACTGGCGGGCCTGCGTACCGGGCGCGCTTCTGCCGCCCTGCTCGATCCGGTCCGGGTGGAGGCCTATGGCAACACCGTGCCGGTCAACCAGGTGGCTACCATTTCCACCCCGGAAGCCCGCCTGATCACGGTTCAGGTATGGGACAAGTCGCTCGCCAAGGTGGTGGATAAGGCGATCCGTGATGCGGGTCTGGGCCTCAATCCGCAAATGGACGGCCAGCTCTTGCGCATACCCTTGCCTGAACTCAACCAGGAACGGCGCAAGGAACTGACCAAGCTCGCCCACAAATATGCCGAGGCCGCCCGGGTGGCGGTGCGCAATGTCCGCCGCGACGGCATGGACCTGCTCAAGCGCCTCGAAAAGGACCACAAGATCAGCCAGGACGAACACCACACCAAGGGTGAGGAGTTGCAGAAGCTCACCGACCAGCACATCAAGGACATCGATGCCGCGCTCCATGCCAAGGAGCAGGAAATCATGCAGGTCTGAATG
Source organism: uncultured Rhizobium sp. (assembly GCA_964511505.1). GTDB lineage: Bacteria > Pseudomonadota > Alphaproteobacteria > Micropepsales > Micropepsaceae > Rhizomicrobium. The sequence goes on along the minus strand of CAZEFQ010000193.1, from coordinate 34,566 downwards.
GAGCATTCGCGCCCGTCCCATCTTCCCCGGCATATCGCCATCATCATGGACGGCAACGGCCGCTGGGCGAAAAAGCGGCATCTGCCGCGCGAGGCCGGCCATCATGCCGGCATGGGATCGGTGCGCGAAGTGGTGCGCGCCGCTTCCGACCTCGGAATCGAGAATCTCACTCTGTTCGCCTTTTCGTCGGAGAATTGGAAGCGCCCCAAGACCGAGGTGGGGGCATTGATGGCGCTGTTCCGCGCCTATTTCCGCAGTGACATCGAGGAGCTGGTCGCGCGCAATGTCCGCATCCGGATCATCGGCCATCGCGGCCGCGTCGCCAGCGACATTCAGCAGATGATCCTGGATTCGGAAAGCCGCAGCGCCCAGAACACCGGTCTCAACCTCACCTTCGCCTTCGACTATGGCGGCAAGGAGGAAATCGTTGCCGCCACCCGCGAACTGGCGCGCGCCGCGGCCGAAGGGCGGCTTGATCCGGAAACCATCACGCCCGAGCTTTTTGCCCAGCGGCTCTTCACCAGTGCCTTGCCGGAACCGGACCTGGTGATCCGCACCTCGGGCGAACACCGGCTCTCCAACTTCCTGCTCTGGCAATCGGCTTATGCCGAGCTCCTCTTCGTGGACACGCTGTGGCCCGATTTCCGCCGTCCGGAGCTGGAAAAAGCCATCGAGGTCTTCGCCACCCGCGACCGCCGCTTCGGCGCGGTTCATTCGGAAGCCGTGGCGTGAGCGCCCGGCCTTCCACTTCGCATGACCATGCTCCTGGCGATGCCTCGGGGAATGCTCCCGGTTATCGCGCCATCCGCTTCAACATGGATTGGATCACCAGGCCGCTGTTCGGAATCCTGCTCGGCCTCTTCACCATCTGTGTGGTGGTTTATGGCGCCAAGACCGTCGCCATCGCGGTGGCGCTGGCTTTCGCGGTGGCGGCGCTGGAATGGCATCGTTGCGTCGCGGGCGCCGAGCGCCGGCCCGAGGCCGCGCTCACTGCGGTGACGGTGGCGGTATGCGAAGCCACGTTTCTCTATGGCGGGGTGTGGGCCGCCCTTGCGGTGGTGGCCGTGGGCACGGCCGCTGGTTTCGTCCTCTCCTTGAAGCGGGACAAGCATCCCTTCTGGCATGCCGCGGGCACGCCATACCTCGCTTTGCCCGCGCTCTCCCTGGTGGCGCTGCGCGGCGTTTCGAATGGCCTGATCCTGATCGGGCTTTTCCTGATCGTCTGGGCCACCGATACCGGCGCGCTTATCTTCGGCAACCTGATCGGCGGGCCCAGGCTGGCGCCCAAGCTTTCTCCGGCCAAGACCTGGGCCGGCACCATCGGCGGCAGCATCGCCGCCGCCCTGGTCTTCACTTTCTATCTCCATGTGCTTTTGGGCGGGTCCGCCCTGGTGGCGCTCGCCTTCGGTTTCCTGTTCAGCTTTTCTGCCCATGCCGGCGACCTGGTGGAATCCCTGGTCAAGCGGCGCTTTGGGGTGAAAAATTCCGGCAGTGTGATTCCGGGGCATGGCGGCATCCTGGACCGCATCGATTCCACCCTGGTGGCGGCTCCGGTGATGGCGCTCCTGGTGTTTGTCGCGCACTTCAATCCCTTGTTTGGGGTGCATGCATGACCCCCATTGCCGCCACCAGATTGTTCGAGGAGGCGCCGGATTTGGACCGGGTCCTGGGCCGCAAGCTCACCATCCTGGGTTCGACCGGCTCTATCGGCGTCAACACCCTGGACGTGATTGCCCATGCCCGCCGGCACCATGATCCGGAAGCATTTCCCATTCAGGCCTTGAGCGCGGGCGCCAATGTCGAAAAACTGATCGAACAGGCGCGCCTCTTCCGGCCCGCCCATGCCGTGATCGGCGATGAAAGCCTTTATGGGGCGCTCAAATCCGGGCTCGCCGGCACCGGCATCCGGGTTTCGGCCGGCCGTGCCGCGGTGATCGAAGCGGCGGAACGCCAATCCGATTTCGTGATGGTGGCGATCATGGGGGCGGCGGCGATCGAGCCGGCGCTGGCGGCGATACGGCGGGGCGTGATCGTGGCTCTGGCGAACAAGGAATGCGTGGTGGCGGCGGGTCAGGTGTTCCATGACGTGTTGGTAGAATCGGGAGCCCAGGTGATCCCGGTCGATTCCGAGCATAACGCGATATTCCAGGTGCTGGGCTCCGGCGACGCCAGTGAAGTCGACATGGTCACCATTACCGCTTCGGGTGGGCCCTTCCGCGAATGGCCGCTGGAGCGGATGCGCGCCGCCACGGTGGAGGAAGCAGTCGCCCATCCCAACTGGGCAATGGGCCGCAAGATTTCACTCGACAGCGCCACATTGATGAACAAGGGGCTGGAATTGATCGAGGCGCATTTCCTCTTCGCCCTGCCGCCGGAAAAGCTTTCGGTCCTGGTGCATCCCCAGTCGATCGTGCATTGCCTGGTCGGCTATGACGACGGCACCACCATGGCGCATCTTTCCGCGCCGGACATGCGCACGCCCATCGCCCACGCCCTGGGCTGGCCCCGCCGCATTGCGTCGCCCTCCCGCCGCCTCGATCTTGCGGAACTGGGACAATTGATTTTCCAGAAGCCGGCGCATGACCGCTTCCCGGCGTTGAAACTGGCCATCGACTCCTTGCGCTCCGGCGGTCTGGCTCCCACTATTCTCAATGCCGCCAACGAGATCGCGGTGCAGGCCTTCCTGGACCGCCGCATCGGCTTCCTGGATATCCCCCGGGTGGTGGGTGCGACGCTCGATGCCGATGCGGCCAATGGCAGCAACGGCGTGGCCGGCGACCTGGATACCGTGCTGGGAACCGACGCTCGCGCCCGCATGCTGGCGGAAGAGATTTGTCAACGGGTGGGAACTTAGGCTCGCAGGCTTAAATTGGCCGCGATGGGACAATATTGGGGTGACCGGGGTGGCTGTGTAGGAGAATCATGCTGAACGCATTACAGGGTTTGATCAACTGGACTCCCCTGGGTCTGCCCGCCTTTCTCTTCGTCATTACAGTTGTGGTGTTTTTCCATGAACTGGGACATTTCCTGGTGGCGCGCGCCTTCGGCGTGAAGGTGGATATTTTTTCCGTGGGCTTCGGGCCCGAAATCGTGGGCCGCACCGACCGTTCCGGCACCCGCTGGCGGGTTTCCTGGATACCGATCGGCGGCTATGTGAAGTTCGCTGGCGACGCCAACGCCACTTCGATGCCGGACGCCGAGGCGGCACGCGCAGTTCCCGCCGCCGAACGCCGGCATACGCTTTTCTTCAAGCCGCTCTGGCAGCGGGCCTCGGTGGCTGCCGCGGGGCCTTTCGCCAATTTCATCCTGGCGATCATGCTGTTCACCGGCCTCAATCTCTATAACGGCCATAATGTGCTGGCCCCGGTCGTGGGCGCGGTGGTGAAGGACAGTCCCGCCGCGGTGGCAGGCATCAGACCCGGCGACCTGATCACCGATGTTGACGGCACCGCCATCAGCGATTTCGAGCAATTGCCTGAGATCGTTTCGGTCAGTGGCGGCCAGAATCTGGCGGTCACCGTGAAACGGGCCGGACAAATCCTCACCCTCCATGTCACGCCCCGTATGATGCGCACCCGCGATCTTCTGGGCGACATGGGCGACACCATAGTGATCGGCGTGCGCCAATCCACCAATCTGTCCGACTGGTCACACCGGTCCTACGATCTTCCCGGCGCGGTCGGTGCGGCGGCCAGTGAGAGCTGGGCCATCGCCAAAACCACCATCCAGGGCATCGTCCAGATGGTGCGGGGCTATGCCAGTCCGGACCAGTTCCGCGGTCCGCTGGGAATCATGAAAATGACCCGCCAAGTGGCGGTCTACGGCTTTCTGGCGCTCTTGAATCTGACAGCTGTCCTTTCCGTAAGCATCGGGCTGGCCAATCTTTTTCCAATTCCGGTGCTCGACGGCGGCCATCTTCTGTACTATGCATGCGAAGCTGTTTTGGGGCGGCCGCTTGGTGAGCGGGCCCAAGACGTTGGATTCCGGCTCGGGCTGGTTTTGGTGCTGGGGTTGATGCTCCTGACCACCTGGAACGACTTGGTTCGGCTGAATCTTTTCTGAAACTTCGGCGGGCCCGGCCAGGAATTACGAGGCTCTGCCCCGAAAATGAGTGCCGGGACGTGCGGAGTTTTGCCTCCTCCAGAACCGCCTTGAACAGGGCCATTTTCTGCGCCACCTCCGCCTCGCTGGCGCTGGCCCTGTTCGCATTCCCGGCCAAGGCGCAGTTGCGTTCCCCGGCCGAAGGCAATAATGCGGCCCAGGCAGCACAGGCCGCCGCCCAGGCTGCCCAGGCCCCGCAACCGATTATCCAGCGCATCGTCGTCAACGGCACCCAGCGGGTCGAGAACGCCACCGTCCTCACCTATACCGGGCTTCGGGAAGGCGATCCTTATGACCCCGCCCGGGTGGACGACGCCTTGAAGGCGCTCCAGGCCACCGGCCTCTTCACCGACGCCACCCAGATCCGCTTCGACCGCAACTCCGGCACGCTCAGCATCAGCGTGGTGGAGAATCCCATCATCAACCAGGTGGTGTTCGAGGGGAACAGCAAGGTCAGCGACAAGGATCTGACCAAGGAGGTGGAGATCAAGCCGCGCGCTGTCTTTACCCGCGCCAAGGTGCAGGCCGACGTTCAACGCATCATCGAGATTTACCGCCGCTCGGGAAAATTCGCCGCCCGGGTGGACCCCCAGATCATCCAGCGGCCGCAGAACCGGGTCGACCTGATCTTCTCCATCCATGAGGGGGACACCACCGGCATCGCCCGCATCAATTTCGTCGGCAACAGGATTTTCGACGCCGACACGCTGAAGGGCCAGATCGCCACTGAGGAAAGCGCCTGGTGGAAATTCCTCGCCAGCAACGACAATTACGACCCCGACCGGCTGGCCTTCGACCGCGAACAGCTGCGCCGCTACTACACCACCCATGGTTATGCCGATTTCCGGGTGGTGAGCGCGGTGGCGCAGCTCGCGCCCGACCGCAGCGATTTCTACCTCACCTTCACGGTGGATGAAGGCGCCCGCTACACGTTCGGTGATGTCACCATCAATTCCCGGATCAAGGAACTGACTGCGGCGGATCTGCGGCCGCTGGTCAATTTCAAGACCGGCGACATCTACAATGCCGACGAGGTCGAGAAGGCGATCGACGCGCTGACCAATGCCGCCGGCTCGAAAGGCTACGCCTTCGCCGAGGTCCATCCCAGGCCGGTGCGCAACCGCGACAAGCACACCATCGACATGGTGTTCGACATCGTGCAGGGCCCGCGCGTCTATATCGAGAAAATCGACATCACCGGCAACACCCGCACCCTGGACAAGGTGATCCGCCGCGAATTCCGCCTGGTGGAGGGCGACGCCTTCAATCGCGTCCTGATCGACCGCTCGCGCACCCGCATTCGTTCGCTGGGTTTCTTCAGCGAGGTCAACATCAAGAACACCTCCGGCAGCCAGCCCGACCGCACCGATGTCACCGTGGCGGTGACCGAGCAATCCACCGGCTCGCTGCAGCTGGGCCTGGGCTATTCGTCAACGTCGAACCTGGTGGGCGAATTCAGCTATACCGAGCAGAACCTGTTCGGCCGGGGCCAGTTCGTGCGTGCGTCGGTGTCGATCTCCCAGATCAGCAAGGAATATTCCGCCGCCTTCACCGAACCTTATTTCCTCGACCGGCCGCTGGCAGCGGGCATCAATCTTTTCCGCGTCCAGACCGATTACCAGCAGGCGACCTTCGAGCAGAACCAGACCGGGGGCACCTTCACTTTCGCTTTCCCGGTTTCGGAATTTTCCAGCGTCCAGCTGAATTACACCTATGAGACCGCCGAGGTGCGGCCTTTCGGCGGTGCGCCGTTGGTTATCCTTCTCGCCGCCGGCACCACCTATGGTTCGATCTTCGGCTACAGCTATGGCTACAACACCCTGGACGATTCCAGGAAGCCGACCAAGGGCGTCGCGCTTTCCTTCGCCCAGGGCTTTGCCGGCTTCGGAGGCAATCTCAAATTCATCAAGACCCAGGCGACCTTCGCCGGCTACAAGTCCTTCTTCAACGATGCCGTGGTCGGCTCGTTGACGGTGAATTCCGGCTATATCACCGGCTATGACGGCGCCATCGTGCCGATCAACCAACGCTTCTTCGAGGGCGGCGACACTTTCCGCGGCTTCAAGTACGCCGGCATCGGCCCCCGCGATATCGACGCGCCGCTCGACCAGGGCGCGGTGGGCGGCAATGTCTTCGCCATCGGCACATTGGCGGCGCGATTGCCTTCCATAGTGCCCGAGAGTTATGGCATCACGCTCGGTCTGTTCACCGATTTCGGCACCTTGGGCCGCATCGACAATGTCATCCGGGCCTGCACTCCCAATACCGCGGCGGGCCAGGGCACATGCGTCAAGGACAACCTGGCTTTCCGCGCCACCGCCGGCATCAGCATGCAATGGCGTTCCCCTTTCGGTCCGGTCCAGATCGACCTGGCAGTGCCTTATGTGAAAACCAGTTATGATAGACCCCAGATCATCCACTTCTCGACCGCCACAGGATTCTAGAGCCATGAAAAAGACCATTCTTTCCGCAGCCCTGCTGCTTGCCTTCTGTGCCCCTGCGGCGATGGCGGCCGGTCCCGCGCCCCCGCCCGGCCCGCCGGCGCCCAAAATTCTCGTGATCGACCGCGCCGCGATCCTGCAATTCTCCAAGGTGGGCCAGGACATCACCAAACAGATGCAGGCTTTCGCGGCCCAGGCGAAAAACGACATGGCGGCGCAGGGCAAGGCGCTGCAAGCCGAAGGCCAGGCCTTGCAGCAGCAGGTGGCCATTCTTTCCGGCGACGCCAAGCAGAAGAAGATCGACGCCTTCCAGGCTAAGGAACAGGGCCTGCAGCAGCAGGCCCAGCGCCGCGAGGCCGCAATCCAATACACCTTGTTCAAGGCGCAGCAGACCGTGTCCCAGACCTTGGGCCCTATCGTGCAAGGGATCATGCAGCAGCGCGGCGCCAATATGCTCCTGGACAAGACCGCGGTCGTCGCCGTCAACGGCAACGCCGCTCTGTTCGACATCACCCAGCAGTCCATCGACACCTTGAATCAGAAAATGCCGTCCCTGAAGCTGACGCTGGAAAATCCTCCCGCCGGTTCCTCTCCAGCGGCGGCGCCAAAGAAATAGGCCGCCGGAATGGCCGATCCCCGTTTTTATGACAATCGCGGTCCCTTCAGCCTGGCCGTGATCTGCACCCAGGCGGGAATTGCTTTGCCCGAAGGCGTATCGGGTGCGGTCCTGGTCTCCGACCTGGCCAGCCTGGAGGGTGCCGGCCCACAGCATTTGAGCTTCTTTTTGGGCGGCAAGGCGAGCGATGCCTTCACCCTGTCCCGGGCGGGCTTTTGTTTCGTGCCCAGGGAACATCCGGTGCCGCCGGCCGGCATGACAATCCTTGCTGGTCCCTCGGTCGCGCATGCCTTTGCCGCCGCGGCTTCTCTTTTCTATCCCGAGGCGTCGCTACCCATCTGGCGCCATGGGCAATCCCAGCCCGCTTTTGTCGATCCATCTGCCAGGCTGGGGGAGGGGCTGGCGCTCGGTCCCGGCGCGGTGATCGGCGCCGGCGCGGAGGTCGGCAACCGCACCCGAATCGGGGCCAACAGCGTGATCGCGCCCGGTGTCGCCATCGGTCAGGATTGCGAGATCGGCGCCAATGTCACCATCAGCCATGCCTATCTGGGGGATCGCGTGCTGGTCCTGCCGGGCGCGCGCATCGGCCAGCCGGGTTTCGGATTTGCCTCGTCGGGGCGCGGCCATGTCAAGATTCCGCAGCTGGGCCGGGTGATCATCCAGGACGATGTCGAGATCGGGGCGGGCACCGCCATCGACCGCGGCGCCTTGGGCGACACTGTGATCGGCGAAGGCAGCAAGCTCGATAATCTGGTGCAGGTCGGCCACAATGTTCATATCGGCCGGCATTGCGTCCTGGTCTCCCAGTCGGGCGTGGCGGGAAGCTCGGTGATCGAGGATTTCGCGGTTCTGGGCGGCCAGGTCGGCATCGCCGACCATGCCCGTATCGGTCCCGGCGCGCGGCTGGCCGCCCGCAGCGCCATGGTCTCGGGCCAGGACCTTGAAGGCGGCCGGGATTATGGCGGGGTGCCTGCGAAACCTATAAGAGAATGGCTGCGCGAGCTGCATGCCCTGAGCGGATTGGCCAAGGGGACGCGCCGCAAGCGGGATGACGATGGGCGATAACGACACCGGTAATCCGACAGGCCTCGATGTCGAGCAGATCAAGAAATTGCTGCCGCACCGCGCGCCTTTCCTGTTCGTGGAGCGGTTGACCGATATCGTGCCCTCCGAACGTGCGGTTGGTTGGAAGGCGGTCTCGATCAACGAGCCGCATTTCATGGGCCATTTCCCGGATTATGCGGTGATGCCGGGGGTCCTTATCGTGGAGGCGATGGCACAGGCCGCCGGCGCCCTGGTGGTGCATTCGCTCGGCTTCGCCCGCGACAAGCGCATCGTCTATTTCATGACCATCGAAAAGGCGCGCTTCAGGAAGCCCGTGGTCCCCGGCGACATGTTGCGCATGCCGGTCAGGGCGCTGCGCCGCCGCGGTCCGGTCTGGCGTTTCGAGGGCCAGGCCTTTGTCGGCGACACGCTCTGCGCCGAAGCCGAATTCAGCGCCATGATCCATGACGGCGCCGGCGAAGACGGCCAAAACCCGGCATGAGCAAAATCCATCCCACCGCGCTGGTCGAGGATGGCGCGGTCCTAGACCACGGCGTCGAGATCGGTCCCTTTTGCACGGTGGGCGCACGGGTGACGTTGGGTGAGGGCGTGCGTCTTGTCTCTCACGTCAGCATCAGCGGCATCACCGCCATCGGCGCGGGCACGAAAATTTATCCCGGCGCGGTCCTGGGGGGCGAGGGCCAGATACGCAACAACGATTTCACCGAGGGACGGCTTGAGATCGGCCCGGACTGTGTGCTGCGCGAAATGGTCTCGATGAATCTGGGAAGCCGCAAGGGCGGCGGCCTCACCAAGGTGGGCGCGCGGGGCTATTTCATGGCCAATTCCCATGTCGGGCACGATTGCCTTGTGGGCGATGATGTCACATTCGCCAATTCGGTGGCGTTGGGCGGCCATTCGGTGATCGGCGACCGCGTGATCTTCGGCGGCCTGTCGGCGGTGCAGCAATTCTGCCGGGTGGGGCAGGGCGCCATGGTTGGCGGCATCACCGGTGTGAACCGGGACGTCATCCCTTACGCCATGGCCTTTGGCGATCACGTGGAACTCGCCGGCTTGAACCTGATCGGCCTGAAGCGGCGCGGGCTTTCCCGCGATGCCATCAACGCCTTGCGCGGTGCCTTCCGCGCCATCTTCCATGGCAAGGAAGGCTCGATCGAGATCCGCGCCATGCAAGCGCGTGCCCGCTGGCCGGAGGTCAAAGAAGTGGGCGAGATCGTGGATTTCATCCTGGCCGATGCCAAACAGCCTCTGTGCCTGGCGCGCCGCCGCGGCGAGCAAGAGTGAAACCGCTGGGAATCATCGCCGGCGGGGGCGACCTGCCGCGCGCCGTCGCCCAAAGCGCGATGGAATCCGGCCGCAGAGTGCATGTGCTGGCGGTCAGGGGCAGCGCCGATGAAGCCTGGCTAACGGATTTTTCCCATGACTGGATGGCAATCGGCGAGTGGGGCCGTTCGGTCAAGCTCCTGGCCGCTGCGGGCGCGCAAGAGGTGGTGCTGGTGGGCAAGGTGGACCGGCCGACCCTGTCGGAAGTCAAATTCGATGCCAAGGGGCTGTTGGTGCTGCCCTCGCTGATCGCGGCCGCGCGCAAGGGCGATGACGCCATGCTGCGCGTGACTTCGGATTTCTACGGTAAGGAAGGATTCAAGGTTCTGACCGCTGCCGAAGCCGCCCCGGGCCTGGTGATGGGCGAAGGCCCGCTCGGCAAGCGCCAGCCCGGCCCTAATGATTGGGATGACATCAAACGCGCCTTCGCCATCATCCGCGCGCTCGGCCACCTCGATGTCGGCCAGGCAGCGATTGTCTGCGAAGGCCTGCCGCTTTGCGTCGAGGCGGCCGAAGGCACCGATGCCATGATTGCCCGCGTCAACACGTTGCGCAGAAACCTCCATGGCACGCCGGACAAGAAACGCGGCGTGCTGGCCAAAGGCCTCAAAGCCACCCAGGACCGCAAGACCGACCTTCCCGTGATCGGGATCAAGACGGTCAACGGCGCCCACCAGGCGGGGTTGACCGGCATCGCGCTGGAAGCGGGCGCATCCCTCAGCATGGACAAGCGGGCGGTGGCGGCCGAAGCCGACCGGCTCGGCCTCTTCATCATCGGCGTAATACCGTGAAGACCATCATGCTCGTCGCCGGCGAGCCTTCGGGCGACCAGTTGGGCGCCCAACTGATGGCCGGCATCCGGCAACTGGCGGGCGATCATGTGAAAACCACCGGCGTCGGCGGTCCGGCGATGATCAAGCAAGGCTTGAACAGCCTCTTTCCCATTGAAACCATGGCGGTAATGGGGCTGCGTGAGGTGGTGCCGGCCATCCCCGCCATCCTGGCCCGCGTGCAGGAAGCTGTGGCCTTCGCGCTCGAAACGCGTCCTGACGCAGTGGTCCTGATCGACAGCCCTGATTTCACCCATCGCATCGCCCGCGCGCTCAAGAAAACCGATCCTTCGATCAAGACCGTGAATTATGTCGCGCCCCAAGTCTGGGCGACGCGCGCCTATCGCGCCAAGGCGATGGCGCGCTATTTCGACCTGGTGCTGGCACTGTTTCCCTTCGAAGTGCCGTTCTTCCGGAAATACGGATTGAAGGCTGCCTTTGTCGGCCATCCGGTGATCGAGCGGCGCGCCCGCATGACGGGTGGGGCGGAATTGCGCGCCCGGCTGGGCATTGCCGCCGATGCGCCCTTGCTCGCCATGCTGCCCGGCAGCCGCACCAGCGAGATCCGCCTGATGTTCCCCACCTTCCGCCGCACGGTGGAGATCTTGGCGAGGAAGATTCCAGGCCTTGTCACCGTCCTTCCCACCGTGCCGCATGTGGCGGCCAAGGTGAAGGAAAAGACCGGCCATTGGCCCACACCGCTTTTTCTGGTGGAAAACGAGGCCGACAAATTCGCCGCTTTCGACGCGGCCGATGTGGCGCTGGCCGCCTCCGGCACGGTGACGGCGGAACTGGCGCTCTCCCGCACGCCCATGGTGGTGTTCTACATATTGGGCGGGCTGACCTATGCCTTGGGAATCTGGCTCTTCAATTCCCGCTTCTTCACGCTTTTGAATATCCTGCTGGACCGCGAAGCCGCGCCGGAATTCCTGCAAGCCAAGGCAAAACCCGAAACCCTGGCCGCTGAAGTGGAAAAGCTCTTCAAGGACAAGAACGCTTACAACGCCCAGGTCGCCGCGATGGACGAATTCGCCAGGAAGCTGGGCGAAGGCGCGGAAGCTCCCTCGCTCCGTGCCGCCCGCGTGCTGCTTGACTTTATCGGAAGCTGAACGCCTACCGTTTGTCCATCGTGACATAGTCGCGTTCGGTCGGCCCGGTATAGATCTGTCGCGGCCGCCCGATCTTCTGGTGCGGGTCCTCCAGCATCTCTTTCCATTGCGCGATCCAGCCCACGGTGCGCGCCAGCGCGAACAGCACGGTGAACATGGAGGTGGGGAAACCCAGCGCTTTCAGCGTGATGCCGGAATAGAAATCGATGTTGGGATAAAGCTTCTTCTCGATGAAATAGGAATCCGAGAGCGCAATCTTCTCCAGCTCGATCGCCACCTTCAAAAGCGGATCGTCGTGCAGGCCGAGCTCGTCCAACACCGCATGGGCCTGGATCTGCATCGCCTTGGCCCGCGGGTCGTAATTCTTGTAGACGCGGTGGCCGAAACCCATCAGGCGGATGCCCTGGGACTTGTCCTTCACCTTCTTCACATAATCGGCGACGCGGTCGACGCTGCCGATCTCCTCCAGCATCTTGAGCGCCGCCTCGTTGGCGCCGCCATGCGCCGGCCCCCACAGGCAGGCGATGCCCGCGGCGATGCAGGCGAAGGGATTGGCGCCGGAGGAGCCCGCCAGCCGCACCGTGGAGGTGGAGGCGTTCTGCTCATGATCGGCATGCAGGATGAAGATGGTGTCCAGCGCCTTGGTCAAGACCGGATTGGGCTTGTATTCCTCGGCGGGGACCGAGAAGCACATGCGCATGAAATTTTCGGTATAGCCAAGATCGTTGCGCGGATAGACGAAAGGCTGACCCACGGAATATTTGTAGGCCATCGCCGCCAGGGTCGGGATCTTGGCGATCAGCCGGTGGCTGGCGATTTCGCGCTGCTTGGGATCGGTGATGTCCGTCGAGTCGTGATAAAAAGCCGCCATCGCGCCGACCACGCCGCACATGATCGCCATCGGATGGGCGTCGCGCCTGAAACCGCGGAAGAAGCTCGCCATCTGGTCATGGACCATGGTGTGATGGGTGATGGAATAGGTGAAGGCGTCCATCTGCGCCTTGGTCGGTAATTCCCCGTAAAGCAGCAGATAGCAGCTCTCCAGGTAATTGGAATGTTCCGCCAGGTCGGCGATGGTGTAGCCGCGATATTGCAGCACGCCCTTGACGCCGTCGATGAAGGTGATGTTGCTTTCGGTCGAGGCGGTGGAGGTGAAACCGGGATCGTAGGTGAAAATGTCCGCCTGGTCGTAGAGCTTCCTGATATCCACCACATTGGGGCCCTGGCTGCCGGCAAAGACGGGGAAGTCGTAATTCTTGCCGTCATAGGCCAGGCTGGCCTTGCCCGCCGGCTTCATCTTGCTCTCTCTCATGAACCGAAACTCCCCTCAAACGCCCGTCGGCGATCCTTATCTTGCGGCGCAATATAAGCTTGGAATTTACGCCTCGTCACTGACCAATTGGTTTATGGGCGAAATTTTGTCAACCGGCATAAGCCCTTAATCGGATAAGGGATTCGTCCCTTCCCAGCAGAGCCAGCATCTCGAACAAGGGCGGCGATTGGGTCCGTCCCGTCAGGGCGGCGCGCAAGGGCTGGGCCACCTGGCCAAGCTTGAGGCCATGGCTTTCCGCATGTTTACGGGCGGCCTCTTCCAGCGCCATGGCGCTCCAGTCGGTGGCTTCGAGGGCGGCGAGGACCGTCCCCAGCCCCGTCCGCACTTCGGCCGTCAGCAATTTGGCCGCTGCTTCGTCCAGCTCCCGGGGACCATCCGTATAAAGAAAATCCGCACCCTGAACGAGTTCCACCAGGGTCTTGGCCCGCTCTTTCAGGGACGGCATGGCGGCCTGAAGCCGCGCCCGCGCCGTGAGGGAGAGAATCCGCGGCGGCGTTTCCCGCTCCAGGAAGGCGACGCACTCCGCCGCCAGCACCGCATCCGGCGTGGCGCGGATATAATGGCCGTTGAGGTTGTCCAGCTTCTTGAAATCCATCCGCGCCGGACTCTTGCCGATGGAATCGAGATTGAACCATTCGATGGCCTTTTGCGTCGGGATGATCTCGTCATCGCCATGGCTCCAGCCCAGCCGCAACAGATAATTCCGCATGGTCTCCGGCAGGTAGCCCATGTCGCGATAGGCTTCGACCGAAAGCGCGCCGTGCCGCTTGGAAAGCTTCTGCCCGTCCGGCCCGTTGATCAGGGGCAGATGGGCGTAAACCGGCTTTGCCCAGCCCATGGCGGTGATGATCTGGAGCTGACGCGCCGAATTGTTCAGGTGGTCGGCGCCGCGGATCACATGGGTGATGCCCATGTCGTGATCGTCCACCACCACCGCCAGCATGTAAGTGGGGGTGCCGTCGGAGCGCAGCAGCACCATGTCGTCGAGCTGGCTGTGGTCGAAGCGCACATCGCCCAGCACCTGGTCGTGCACCACGGTTTCGCCGGTCTCTTCCGCCTTCAGCCGCACCACAAAGGGGGCGCCGGGCGGCGCCTCATCAGGCGAACGGTTGCGCCAGCGCCCGTCATAGCGCACCGGTTTGCCCGCTTTTTTCTGCTCCTCCCGCATCGCCGCCAGTTCCTCGGCGGTGGCATAGCAGCGATAGGCGCGCCCTGCCGCGAACAGCGCTTCCGCCACCTCCCGGTGCCGGGGGGCGCGGGCAAACTGATAGGTTTCCGGCCCGTCCCAATCGAGCCCCAGCCAGCGCATGCCGTTGAGGATGGCCGCCACCGCTTCGGGCGTGGAGCGTTCACGGTCGGTATCCTCGATGCGCAACAGGAATTTGCCGCCTGTGTGCCGGGCATAAAGCCAGTTGAACAGGGCGGTGCGCGCGCCGCCGATATGCAGCATGCCTGTGGGCGAGGGGGCAAAGCGCAGGACAGGCTTTGAGTTTTCCGTCATGGTCGCAGCCTTTAGCAGTGAGAAGCGACCCGCGCTAGCGGGGGCAAACCGGTCTCGCCACACGCTGCCGCCAGGCGAGGGACCGATTTGAGCAACGCGTCCTGCTATGCTCGGATAGGGCAAGCTTTTCTGGGCGCATAACCTCGCCAAGAAAAGCCAAGCCAACGCGCCGGGCTTGGGCGAGGGTAGCGTGTCGGAAAGCAACAAATGGCGTCCGTGGCTGGCCGAGCGCCACCGCTGGCCGCTCTGGCTGGCAGTGATGCTTGGCGCCGGGAGCGGGATTTACTTCGCCCTGCCGTCAGAACCGCCGTTTGCCTTGGGCATCGCCGCTGTCATCGCGGCCCTGGCGGCTGGAACCGCGGCCGCCTTCGCCAACGCCTATCGCACGGCCCTGGCGCTTCTCGCCGCGCTGGCGCTTGGTTTTGCCGTGGCCAAATTCAAGGAAGAATGGGTTGCGGCGCCGGTGCTCGACCGCAGCCTGACTTTACATCTGACCGGCCGTCTTCTTTACACCGATCCAACCGATCGCGGCGTGCGCCTGGTCCTGGGCGATCTGCGTTCGGGCGGATTTGTCTCCGGTGCGCCCGCCCGTGCACGCATCCTGGTCCGGGCGCGCGATGCCGCGCCGTTCCATCCCGGCGACGGAATTTCGCTGACCGCGCGGCTGATGCCGCCGCCCGGCCCCGCCGAGCCGGGAGACAGCGATTTCGGCCGCGGCGCCTTTTTCGATTCCATCGGCGCGGTGGGTTTTGCCTATGGCGCGCCGGCCCCCGCGCCCTTGGCGCATCCGCCAGGATGGACGGCGAGGCTTTCCCAGGGGATCGAAAATATGCGCCAGGCCATGACCGCGCGCATCCGCCTCACCCTCTCGGGAAGCGAAGGCGCCATCGCCAGCGCGCTGATCACCGGCGAGCGCGGCGGCATCGACGCGCAAGACGAAGCGGCGCTGCGCGATGCCGGCCTCGCCCATGTCCTGGCCATTGCGGGCCTCCATATGGCGCTGGTGGGCGGCGGTCTTTTCTGGCTGGTGCGCGCCGTGCTGGCGGCGTTTCCCGCCATCGTGCTTAATCACCCGATCAAGAAATGGGCCGCGCTCGCAGCGCTCTCGGGCAGCTTTTTTTATCTTCTGATCAGCGGCGCCTCGGCCTCGGCAACGCGCGCCTTTGTGATGCTGGCGATGCTGCTCCTGGCTGTCCTGGTCGATCGGCCGGCGCTCTCCATGCGCAATCTGGCGCTTGCCGCTGCCATCCTGCTTCTTTGGCGGCCTGAAAGCATCATCGAGCCCGGTTTCCAGATGTCTTTTGCGGCGGTCGCTTCCCTGATCGCGGTGGCGGAGTGGGAAGCCACACGCCAGCGCGCGGTGCCGCACGGGATGCTGTACCGCTATCTCCGCGGCATTGCGCTCACCAGCCTCGTGGGCAGCCTCGCCACCATGCCCTTTGCCGTCTTCACCTTTGACCGCGCCGGGCATTACGCGGTTTTGGGCAATCTCCTTGCCATGCCGGTGATGGGTTTCTGGGTGATGCCCTGCGCGGCGTTGAGCGTGGCGGCAATGCCGCTCCATCTGGAAGGCCTGCCGCTTCACCTCCTGGGTGTGGGAATCGACGTGATGCTGGCGATGGGCCGCTTCGTCTCCGGCCTTCCCGGTGCGGTGAGCCTGGTCCGTGCTTTTCCGGCCGGGGCGCTGGCGTTGATGTCGCTGGGCGGATTGTGGGTGCTGATCTGGCGCCGGGATTGGCGCTGGTGGGGTCTTGCGCCCATGGTGGGTGCGATCGTCTGGGCTTTGCTGGCGCCCGCGCCCGATATTTTGGTGGCGGATGATGCGGCGACGATTGCACTGCGCGCCAGCGACGGAAGGCTTTATTTTCCGCGTCCGCCGAAAGACGCCTTCGCCGCTTCGCGCTGGCTTCAACGGGATGGCGACGCGCGGGACTTCCATGCCGCGCCCTTGATCGGCCGTTGCGACAGCCTGAGCTGTGTGGTGCAGAGCCCCGACGGCTTGATCGCCATGCCTTCCCACGCCGAAGCGCTGGATGAAGACTGTGCCCGCGCCGCCATACTCATTGCCGCGGTGCCGGTGCCCCATTGCGCCGGACCGAAGCTGGTACTGGATTCGAACACCATTGCTGCGGGTCGGGGCTATGCCGTCCGGGACGGCAAGGCGCAAAGCGTCAGGAAATGGCGCGGCAACAGGCCGTGGAATCCATGACAGGTGGCTGTTAATACCGCCTGATCAATCCCACCAGCTTGCCCTGCACCTTGACGCGATCCGCGCCATAGAGCCGAGTCTCATAGGCCGGGTTGGCCGCTTCGAGCGCGATGGAGTCGCCCCGCCGCCGCAAGCGTTTCAGCGTCGCTTCGCTGTCATCCACCAGCGCCACCACGATCTCGCCGGTATTGGCGGTCGCGGTCTCCTGAATGATCACAGTATCGCCATCGAGAATTCCGGCATTGATCATGGAGTCTCCGGTGACTTCGAGGGCATAATGTTCGCCTTTGCCCACCATGCCGCCCGGCACCGGCACATCGGCGATACGGTTCTGCAGGGCCTCGATGGGTGTACCCGCCGCGATGCGTCCAACCAGGGGCACATTGACCGCATTCTCGCTGTCGCCCATGGAGCGGCGCGGAGAGGCATGCCGCGGATCGGCGCCGCCCCGCCCATGCCGGGCGGAAGGCAGGATGCGTTGCGATTGGCTTCGCGTCGTGGCGGGCCGCGTCGTCTCCGCCATGTTCTCGGGAAGCCGGGTGATCTCCAGCGCGCGGGCGCGTTTTTCCATGCGGCGCAAAAAACCGCGCTCCTCAAGCGCAGTGATAAGCCGATGGATGCCGGATTTGGATTTCAAATCCAGCGCGTCCTTCATCTCGTCGAAAGACGGCGGCACCCCGGTCTCCCGAATCCGTTCATGGATGAACATCAGGAGTTCGTATTGCTTGCGGGTCAGCATTTGCCATGTCCTCCCAATTCACATTCCCTCAGGTTGCCGGGCCCTTCCCACGGCCCTGTCCCGCGTTGGAACAAAGCCGAAACATGGAGAATCGTTCTACTTTAGTTCCCCCAGGTCGTCAATCACCGCCGATGCCCGGAAATGGCCTCAAACTGTCAGGAACGTAACCTTGGCAGCCCCGTTCTTTCCAAGAGGTGGCTTAACGAATGTGGAGAGCGTCATGCATATGAGGAAACTTGTCATCCAGGGCGCGCTTGGTGCGTTGATTGGCGCCGGTACGCTGGCCGCTTCGTCGGCCCCGGCCTCCGCCTATGTGGTCTGCAACCGTTCCGGCGATTGTTGGCATACCAGAGAGCGTTACAGCTATCGTCCCAGCTTCGGTCTCACCATCCATGAGGACAATTGGCGCTGGGGTCCGCGCGATCGTTTCCGCTGGCGTGAACATCGCGGCCGCGGTTACTGGCGCAACGGCATCTGGCTGAGTTTCTAAAGCCGGATATGGAAACGGCGGCCTTCCGGGCCGCCGTATTTTTTGACTAAAAATCCCTCCCGCTCCGCGGAATCACCGGAACATGTCTTCCACCGAGACGCGGGCCGCGCGGGCAAGCTTCTCCGCCGTTTCCTGTGAAAGTCCCCGCGAACGGCCAGTGAGATAACCCATGATCTCGCCCAGTCTCACATTGGCGTCTTTGGCCCAGGTCGTGGGCCTGAGCCGCTTCCTGATCATGAAGGTCCGGAATGCTTCGCGCTGCTGATCGAGCGCGGGCTTGGGTGCCCAGACTTCTCCCATCAGCGCCGACGGTTTGGGCCTGTCCCTCCTCATTGCCGGAATCCGTCACCGAGAAGATGGCGAGTCGCTGCCTCGACATCCTTCTGCCGCATCAGGCTTTCGCCGATGAGGACTGAAGTGACATGCGCCCCCGCCAGCCGCTTCAAATCAGCCGGCGCCGAGAGTCCGCTTTCCGCCACCAGATGGACGGACTTTGGCGCGCGCTGGGCGAGCCTCAGCGTCACCGAAAGATCGGTGACGAACGTCTTGAGATTGCGGTTGTTGACCCCGATCAGGCCGGCGTCCAGGTCCAATGCCCGCTCCATCTCGGCCTCGTCATGCACTTCCACCAGCACATCCATGCCGAAGCGCGTGGCTTCCTCCATCAAGGCGCGGGCAACCCCATCCTCGACCATGGCCAGGATAACCAGGATGGCGTCGGCGCCCCAGCTTCGCGCTTCCGCCACCTGGTAGGTCTCCAGCATGAAGTCCTTGCGCAATACCGGAAGCCGGGTGGCGGCGCGTGCTTCGCTGAGATAGTCCGGCTTGCCCTGGAAAGAGGGCTCGTCGGTCAAGACCGAAAGGCAGGCCGCGCCGCCCGCCTCATAGGCCTCCGCCAGCGCGGGCGGATCGAATTCCGCCCGGATCAGGCCTTTGGAAGGGCTCGCCTTCTTGATTTCCGCGATCAGCCCGAACTCGCCGCGCGCCTTCTTGTCTTCCAGGGCGGCCAGAAAGCCGCGAACCGGCGGCGCCTGATGGGCGCGGCCTTCGATCTCCTCCGGCGGGATATTCCGCTTGGCCGCGGCGATCTCGTCCTTCTTATAGGCGACGATCTTGTCGAGAATGCTGGTCATGTTCGGCTACGTTATCCTGAAGTCGCCTTCACCAGCTCTTTCAGCTTCGTGGCCGCCGCCCCGCTATCGATCGCCTGCGCGGCCATTTCCATGGCTGTCATTATATCCTTGGCGCGGCCGGCGACCATCAAGGCTGCCGCCGCATTGAGGAGCACGATGTCGCGGTAAGGCCCGGCTTCGCCCTGAAGCAATTGCATGAGCCGTGCGGCATTTTCCACCGCCCCGCCCCCTTTCAAATCCACAAGTGTGGCGCGTGCAAGCCCGGCCTGCTCCGGGGAAAGCTCGCCCGTCGAAACTTTTCCTTCCTCCAGCGAGGCCAGGAAGGTGACGTCGGTGATGGTGATTTCGTCCAGCCCGTCCTTGCCATGCGCCACCAGTGCCCGCTCTGAGCCCAATGCTTTGAGCGCCCCGGCATAGGGCGCCAGCCATTCCTGCGCGAACACGCCGGTCAATTGCCGCTTCACGCCGGCGGGATTCGATAACGGCCCTAGAAGATTGAAGATCGTCCGCCGCTTGATCTGGGCCCGGACCGGACCGACATGCTTCATCGCGGGATGATGGGTCTGGGCGAAGAGGAATACGATGCCTGTCTCGGCCAGCACCCGTTCGGCGGTCCGGGGCGGAAGCGTGATCTTCACCCCCAGCGCTTCCAATATGTCCGCGGCGCCGCTTTTGGAGGAGGCGGCGCGATTGCCGTGTTTGGCCACCGGCACGCCCGCGCCCGCCACCACAAAAGACACCGCGGTGGAAATATTGAGGGTGCCATGGCCATCGCCGCCGGTGCCGCAAAGGTCGATCGCGCCTTCCGGCGCTTCTATGGTGAGCATATGGGCGCGCATGGAACGCGCCGCGCCGATGATCTCAGGCAGGGTCGGCCTGCGCTCGGCGCTGGCCTCCAGATAAGCACGCAATTCTTCCTGGCTCAGCCCGCCGGCAAAAATCCGGTCGAACAGGGACCGTGTCTCTTCTTCGCTGAGCGGCGTGTCCTTGAGCCGCACCAGATCCGGCAAGTCGCTCATGCCGGCTCGCGGGCGAAATCGCGGACGATATCCAGGAAATTCTTGAGCAGCGCGTGCCCGTTCTCGGTGGCGATGCTTTCGGGGTGAAACTGCACCCCGTGCACCGGATGACTTCTGTGCATCACGCCCTGGATCACGCCGTCATCCGAGCGCGCCGTCACCTCCAGCGAGGCCGGCATGCTTTCCGGCGCAATCGTCAGCGAATGATAGCGGGTGGCGTTGAAGTCATTGTTCAAGCCGCGGAACACGCTTCTGCCGCCATGATGGATTTTCGAAAGCTTGCCATGCATGGGCTCCGGCGCGCGCACGATTCTGCCGCCATAGGCCTGGCCGATGGCCTGATGGCCCAGGCAAACCCCCAGGATCGGCACGCTGCCGCCTGCTTTTTCGATCACCTCCAGGCAGATGCCGGCCTCATTGGGGGTGCAAGGACCCGGCGAAAGCACAATGCCCGCGGGCTTCAAACCCAGCACTTCGCCCGCGGTCAAGGCATCGTTGCGCTCCACCCGCACCTTGGCCCCCAACTCGCCCAGGAAGTGGAAGAGGTTGTAGGTAAAGCTGTCATAGTTATCGATCAGCAGGATCAATTTTGTAACCCATTGATTGCGCGTTCGGATTTTTGCGCCGGCGCGGACCATAGCGCAGTGCCGGGAGCGGCGCCATTGCCAACGCCGCCTGTCAACGCGGGGCTGGCCGCCAGGGGAAAAAGAAGCTGGTTCTCCGGACATAGTCCTTGTAGGCGGGCCGGCGCCCGGCAATCGTGTCTTCCAGCAGCCCCGCGCCGGAATAATGGATCAGGAGCGCGCTCATGGTGAGAGGACTCAAGATCATCCACCAAGGCGCGCCCGCCGCCATGCCGGTCAGGAAGAAACCCCACCAGATCAGAAAATCACCGAAGTAATTGGGATGCCGGGTGAAGCGCCAGAGCCCCGTATCCAGCACCCTGTCCTGATGTCCGGGCTGTGCGAGAAAGGCTTTCAGCTGCGCATCCGCAAATCCTTCGATCAGGATTCCGGCCAACGTCATCGCCATGCCGATCCCATCGAGCAGATTCAACGCAGTATGCGCGGAAATAGCCGCTTGCAGCGGCCATGAAATCACCCAGGCGAGAAATCCCTGGAAGCAGAAGATCACCGCCAGGCTTTGCACCGGGAAATGGCGGAATTTGCCGCGAATGGTGGTGTAGCGGTAATCCTCCTTTCCTTTCTTCCGCCAACGCAGAAAGACATGGAGGCCAAGCCGCACGCCCCAGGCAGAGGCCAGGCCCAGCGCCAGCAACCCCCGCATGCCGGTGCCATTGTCCAGTAGGACAACCGCCCATCCCAGAATGGCAAAGGCCGGCGCCCAAAGGATGTCGACAATACTGACATCCCGGAGCGCGACACTGACCGGCCAGAGCGCGCAGAAGACCGCCAATGCCAGGACCAGTGTTTCCCAAGGATGTGTCATGGGGCGTTCCCTCCCGCTAAGATACGCCGTTTCTCAGGAAATGGATTATCTTGACGGGTGATCCGCCGTTCGCTGCCGCCGTAAAACAACCATGATGGAGCTTGTCACCTATCTTGCCGAAAGAATGCCGCTTCCCGATCCTGCGCTCAGGGCCGGCCTGCGGCGCTATATTGCCCAGGTGGAACAGGGGCCTGCGGTGCCGGACGAGGCTTTCGCCAGGGCCATGGCGGGCCGCCCCATCGCGCTGCATACGAAGGACGCCAATGCCCAGCATTACGAGCTGCCGGCCGATTTCTTCCGGCATTTCCTGGGGCCGCGCCGCAAATATTCCTGTGCCTTCTATCCCCAAGGCGGCGAAAGCCTGGCCGAAGCGGAGGAGTGCGCGCTGGAAGAAACAGCCCTGCATGCCGCGCTCGCCGACGGCCAGACCATCCTGGAGCTGGGCTGCGGCTGGGGCTCGCTCTCGCTCTGGATGGCGGAACGTTTTCCCGATGCGCGGATCACAGCGGTGTCCAATTCCCGCCCCCAGCGTCTTCATATCGAAGCAGAAGCCGGGAAAAGGGGGCTCATCAACCTCAAGGTGCTGACCGCCGACATGAATGGCTTTGAGGCGGCGGGACCTTTCGACCGCATCGTCTCTGTGGAAATGTTCGAGCATATGGCCAATTGGCGCCCGCTTCTGGCACGCCTTCGTTCCTGGCTTGCTCCGGACGGCCGGCTTTTCCTCCATATCTTCACCCACCGCTCACGCCCCAGCTATTACGAACCGTCGAGCGGTGAATGGATGGCGCGGCATTTCTTTGCCGGCGGCATCATGCCGAGCCCCGGGCTGATCCGCCAATTCTCCGATCTTTTCACGGTCGAGGAGGAATGGCGCTGGAGCGGCGCCCACTATCGGCAGACCGCCGAACAATGGCTCGGGAATTTCGATGCCAACCGCGCCGCGATTTTTCCCATTCTCAAAGAGGTTTACGGTACCGACGCTTCTCTGTGGCGCCGGCGCTGGCGCATGTTCCTGCTCGCGACCGCGGAAAGCTTCGGCCACGCGCAAGGCGATGTCTGGGGCATCAATCATTACCGCCTGGCGGCGGTTCGCTGATTTTTGCCTCAGATCAATGAAAACCCCGGGCAGCCGGAGATAATGGCCGAAATTGGCGCGCTTCCACGAAACGTTATTGCCGCCGCGCCGTTCAAGGAACCATGGTGCAGGAAATCGAAGTCAAACTCGAAGCTCCGCCGGGGACGGTCAGTGCTTTGGCAAGAGAGCCCTGGCTCCGCCGCCTGGCGGTATCGCCTTTGAAGAAAGAGCGGCTGGTTTCGGTCTATTACGATACCGACCGCTTTGATTTGCGGGACAAGGGCATCGCCTTCCGCCTCCGCCATGCCGATGGCAAGATTTTCCAGAGCGTGAAACGTGGTGCGGTGCTCAGCCGCCAGGAATGGGAGTGGGAGATAGACGGCGGCAAGCCGGATTTCGGCAAGGCCAGGCAGGACGGCTCGCCGCTCAAATCTCTCCCTGTCAAGAAGCGCGACCTCAAGCCGGTATTCGAGACGGATGTCAAGCGGCGCGTGTTGCCGGTCCGTTACCGGGATAGCGAGATCGAGATCGCTTTCGACCGGGGTGAAGTGAAGACCGGGCGCCGTCACGTCCCTATCAGCGAGATCGAGCTGGAGTTGAAAGGCGGAAAAGCGGCCGGCCTGATCGATCTGGCCCGGCGGATCGCGGCGAAAGCCCATGCCTCTTATGGCGCCCTGCCCAAGGCGGCGCGCGGCTATGCGCTCAAAAAAGGCGGCCCCGATCAGCCGGTCTGGGCCGACACTCTCTATCTCGATCCCGGCCTCGATGCCGAAGGATGCTTCAAGACTGTCGCGCTCTCCTGCCTCTCGCATTTTGCCGCCAATGAAAAGGCGGTCCTGGCCGGCGAAGCGGAAGGCGTGCATCAGATGCGCGTGGGCTTGCGCCGGTTGCGCACCGCTCTTTCCCTATTCAAAGCCTTGCTGCGCGGGGGCGAGCTGGAAAACATCAAAACCGAACTCAAATGGCTGACCGAGGAACTCGGTCCGGCGCGCGACATGGATGTCCTGATCCAGGAGGGATTGAAGCCGCTGGAGGCATCCCGCCCGAGGGAAGATACCGTGCCGGCGCTGGAAGGAGAGGTGGAGGCGCGCCGGGACAAGGGCTTTGCCCGCGCCAAAAGGGCGCTTGAAACGCCGCGCTATCGCAAGCTTGTGCTGGATACCGCGCTTTGGATCGCGGGCGGCCGCTGGACGCGGGTGAAGGACGAATTGATGGCGGCGCGGCGAAAAGGCAAGGCCCGGGCGTTCGCCGCGGCCGAATTGTCCCGGCGCTTCAAGAAGATTTTGAAAGGGCAGAAGAAGCTGGCCAGACTCGACGACCTCAAGCGCCACAAGCTCCGCATCAAGATCAAGAAGCTGCGTTATGCGCTGGATTTTTTCGCAAGCCTGTTCGGCAGGCCGAAGGCGCGCCGCAAATTCGAAGAGGCGCTCAAGAATCTCCAGACGGTGCTGGGCGAGCTTAACGACATCCGCGTGCATGGCGGATTGGCGCATGAATTTGCCCATCCGCGCGGGCGAGGCAGAAGCCAGCCGCAGAAGGCCTTCGCGATGGGACTTTTCAGGGGCGCGGAGAAAGGGAAGAAGGAAAGGCTGATCGGCGAAGCCGTCAAGCACGGCAAGAAGCTTGCCCGGCTTTCGCCGCCTTGGATGTGAGATGGCGCTCAAGCTCGAAGGCTCCTGCCGTTGCGGCGCGGTTCATTTCAGCGTGGTGAGCCACACGCCTTATCCCTACCAGCTCTGCTATTGTTCGATCTGCCGCAAGACGGCGGGCGGCGGCGGCTTCGCCATCAACCTGATGGGCGACGCCGGGTCGCTGAAGGTCAAGGGACACAAAGCCGTCCGCATCTTCCACGCCGAGATCAAGGACAGCCGGGGCCATTGCGAGAAAAGCACCGGCCAGCGTCATTTCTGTTCCGGCTGCGCCACCGCGCTTTGGCTCTATGATCCGGAATGGCCTGACCTGGTTCATCCTTTCGCCTCGGCGGTCGACACCAGGCTGCCGGTGCCGCCCTCCAAGACCCACATCATGCTGAAATTCAAGGCGCCCTGGGTGAAGCCCGATTTCGGCAGGGGCGACAAACGCTTTGCGCTCTATCCAAAAGATTCCATCGAGGAATGGCACCGAAAGCGCGGTCTCTGGCAGGATTAGGAGGTCTCATGATCCGCAAACTCGCATCCGGCGAATACCGGCTTTATTCGCGCAAGAGGAATCCAAAGACCGGCAAACGCCGCAATCTCGGCACCTTCAAAAGCCGCGCGGTGGCGGAGAAGCATGAGCGCGCCGTCCAGTACTTCAAGCGGCATTAAACGGCATTGAGGCGCGAAAGCCTTGTTTGCCGCCAGCCTGCCCAAAGTTTGAGCGGCGATTTTTTGCCTTGCACCCTTTCCAAGATCGGTCCTTTCTGCCTCTAATATTGCGTTGCAGCATAAGGAGGGCGGCATGGGTCAGGAACCGGGTCTCGCATTCTCTCACATCAAGCCGGGCGATACGAAATACAAGGGCGGTGGTTTGCGCGACTTCTTCCTTTATCGCGATCTGGGTGTGGCCGGCGCCACCAATGGCAAGGTGATCGCCCACTTGGTGAAAGCCAACCAGCCGCCGCAAGATGGCACCGGCTGGCACTACCATGTTTGCGATTTCCAGATCGTGGTGATGATGAAAGGTTGGGCCCGCTTCATGTATGAGGGCAAGGAAACGCTGGTCGAGGCCGGCGACGTGGTGCATCAGCGCCCCGGAATGGTGCATTACCTGTTCGATTATTCGCCCGACATGGAATATCTGGAGATCGTGGGTCCCGCCGATTTCGGCACCGTGGACGCCCCGGCGCCGACGGACAAAGTGCCGGCTGTCACGCCTTGGGCTTGATTTGACGAACCCCTCTGCCTTGGCTGGCTCCAGAGCCGTCCATACGCTGTCGCTATGAACCGGCATCTCCCGCTTTTAAGGCGCTTCGCGCCGAAAGGGGAGCCGGGCCCGCGCTTGCTTCACAACTACTTCGGTTGTGAAGTCGTCCTCAAATAGGGCTTCAGGGTCTTGTAGCCGGGGAACAGCGACTTGGCTTCGTCATCGCTCACCGCGCCTGTGATGATCACATCACCGCCCTGTTTCCAGTCCGACGGCGTCGCCACCTTGTGCCTGGCCGTGAGCTGCATGGAATCGATTACGCGCAGAATTTCGTCGAAATTGCGTCCCGTGGTCATGGGATAGATCAGCATCAGCTTGATGCGCTTGTCCGGCCCGATGATGAAGACATTGCGCACTGTGGCATTGTTGGCGGGCGTGCGGCCGTCCGACGTGCCCTCGGTGTCGGCGGGCAGCATGCCGTAAAGCTTGGAGACTTTGAGGTCGGTATCCCCGATCATGGGATAGTTGGGCGCCGTGCCTTGCGTTTCCTTGATGTCGGCCGACCATTTGACATGGTTTTCCACCGGATCGACCGATAGGCCCAGCACCTTCACGCCGCGCTTGTCGAATTCGGGCTTGAGCCTGGCCACTGCGCCCAGCTCGGTGGTGCAGACCGGAGTGAAATCCTTGGGATGGGAAAAGAAGACCACCCACTTGTCGCCCGCCCAATCATAGAAATGGAGCGGCCCCTCGGTGGATTGGGCGGTGAAATCGGGTGCGATGTCGTTGATGGAAAGGGGCATGGTCTTCTCCTTACATGGGGCCGGTTACTTGGGGCGCGCGACCTTACCCCAATTGCTTGCGCCCCGGTAGCGCTCCGCTTTTCACATGGCTGGCTGGGAGAATTTGAGGTTGACGCCGCGGTGGCGGGAGCGCAAACCTCCGCCTCAGGTGCAAGGTGTAGGGAACGCGGTGCAGAACCGCGGCTGCCCCCGCAACTGTAACCGGCGAGCGATCGTCCATCGAAGCCACTGAACATTTTCGGATGCCGGACATCCGGAATGTTTGGGAAGGCGGGCGAAAGCAGGAACCCGGGAGCCAGGAAACCTGCCTTGCGCTGTCGTCCAGTTTTCGGCCGGGGTGCGCCGGAGATTACGGGGTGAACCGTCGCGGCGACAAAGCTGGAGTCGTTCGCGCGGGGCATTTTGATCCAACCAGGCCATGAATCCGTGCCGGCTCCTGAACCCTGTCAGGAGAAGCCATGTTGAAATCGTTTTTCGTTTCGTCCGCCGCCTTTGCGGCTTTTTGCAGTCCCGCATTCGCGCAGGATCATTCCGAGACCATTTTGGTCACGGCCACCCGCGTGCCCACGCCGGCAAATCAGATCGCGAGCTCGGTCAGTGTCGTGACCGCGGCCGATATCGAAGCCAAACAGCTTGTCTCACTGCCGGACGTGCTGCGTGATCTGCCGGGCTTGAATGTGGTGCAGACGGGGGGAGAAGGCGGCCAGACCTCCATCTTCACCCGCGGCACCAATTCCCACCACACCAAAATCCTGTTCGACGGTATCGACATCGCCGATCCCTCCACCCCCGCCAACGTCTTTGATTTCGGCAAGCTCAACGCTGCCGACATTGCGCGGGTGGAGGTGCTGCGGGGGGCAGGCTCCAGCCTTTACGGCTCTGACGCCATTGGCGGGGTGATTAATGTCATCACCAAGGAAGGCGAGGGGCCCTTCACCGCCTCCGCCCATCTGGAAGGCGGCAGCTTCGACACGTTCAACCAGGACGCCACCGTCTCGGGCTCGGACGGCCGGTTTCACTATCGTCTCACGCTCGCGCACAACCACGCCGGCGATACGCCGGTAACGCCGCCCGCGCTGCTGCTGCCGGGAGAGAAGGCCAATGGCGATTTCTATGACGGCTTCAGCGCTTCCACCAAACTCGGCTATGACGTGATGGATTTTTTCCAGTTGGGCCTGGTGGGCAGAAGCACAAATGTGCTGGAAAAAATCACCGGAGACGGTTTCAACCTCAAGACTTTCACCGGCTTTCCATCGCCCACCCAATCGCGCATTTCCGCCGTCCAATATGACACGGGGGGCACCGCCCATCTGGTCCTCGGCCTGCTCGATCAGACCCTAGGTGTGGCCTATTCCTCTTCGGTCACCCGGACTCTCGATCCCGACAACGGCAATTCCTTGAACAGCGGCACCCGGTTCAAGCTCGACTGGCAGGGCAATATCTCCCTCGCCAACGGCGAAACCTTGGTGCTGGGCGCGGAGACCGCGCGCGACGCCATTTCCCAGCCGATCCGCAACGGCATCACCATCAATGCCGGTTATGCCGAACTGCAATCGGCCTTGGGCGCGTTCAACAACAGCGCCAGCATCCGCTACGACGACAACAGCCGCTTTGGCGGCAAGTTCACCTGGCGGCTGGCGCCGGTCTATGCCATAGCCGCCACCGGTACGCGCCTCAGGGCCACGGCAGGCAGCGGCTTCAAAGCGCCCTCACTGGAAGATCTGTTCGGCCCTTTCGGGCATAATCCCGACCTCAAGCCTGAAACCAGCACCGACTACGATATCGGCCTGGATCAGGATGTCGCCGGAACTGTCTCCGGCGGCGTCACCTGGTACCACAATGACATTCGCAATCTGATCGAATCCGGCCCGCCGCCCGCCTTCGCCCCAGTCAATATCGGCAAGGCGCGCACGCGGGGGGTCGAAGCCTATCTCGCCTGGACTGCGGCCGACACGCTCAAGCTCAGGGCCGATTACACCTACACCGAAGCAGAGGACGAAAGCCTCCACACGCAATTGTTGCGCCGGCCCAAGAACAAAGTGAGTGGCGACATCTTCTGGCAGGCTTTGCCTTCGCTTAACGCCGATTTCACCCTCATTTACGCGGGTTCCTCGGCCGATATCGGGCGGGAGGATTTCGTGCCCGCCACCTTGCCGGGTTATGTGACGGCCAACCTTAGCCTCAATTATGCCGTATCGCAGATGTTCACCTTTTACGGTCGGGCGGACAATTTGTTTGATGAGCGATATGAAAATCCCAGCGGCTTCTTGCAGCCGCGTCAGGCTTTTTATGCGGGGATCAAGGCAACGCTGTAGGCCGGGAGCATCGGCCAGGAAAAGTACGGCCCCCGACTCGTCTACACGGGGCCGTGGTTTTCCGTTCGGCGCTGGAGGCGCCCCAATTATAAATCGGGCGCGTCCGCGCCCGGGCCGTGCGACCATAAAAATAATGATCGCGGCGGTCTTTCTCCCCGTGTGGAGCGGGGAGGTGACCGCTGCGCCGCAGCGCATCATGTCGCTCAAGCTCTGCACCGATGAGCTCTTGATGGATTTGGCGGCGCCCGGCCAGATCGCCTCCATCTCCTATCTCTCGCGGGAAAAGGCGGCGCTGAAGCTCTGGCCGCAGGGGGCCCATCTTGCGGTCAACCACAACACCCCGGAGGAGGTACTGGCGGTTCATCCAGACCTGGTGCTGACCGACGCCTTCACCAGCCCCGCCATGCGGGAAGTTCTGGCTCAGAGCGGCGCAAGGATTCTCGAAGTCCCGGCCGCCGAAACCTTTCCGCAGATCCGTGCCGTGACAAGAGAGGTGGGCAACGCCATCGGCGCGCAAGCAAAAGCCGAAAGCCTGATTGCCCATATGGACCTGACCTTGGCTGCATTGGCGGCAGAGCGGCCGGCCAAAGCGATCCGCGTCCTGGGCTGGGGCGGCGGCGGCTTTGTCCCCGGGCGTACCGGCCTGTTCGAGACGGTGCTGACCGCGGCGGGCGGCATCAACATCGCTTCCGGCGGCTATTACGATGTCGAAAACCTGATCGCGGCCAAGCCCGATATCCTGGCTTATGGAGACGATTATATCGACACGCCATCGCTGCGCCGCGACCAGAACGATCATCCGTTGATCATGAAGCTCTTCGCCAACCGCCGCATCGTCTATCCCTCGGCGCTTTACGGCTGTGGCTTGCCGGAAAGCGCCGATGCCGCCGTGGCCCTGCATGTTGAGCTTCTCCGCGCCATGGAAAAGCCGGCTCCGACAAAACAGGATCGCGTGCCATGAAGGGATTGATCGCGGGCCTTTCGTTGCTGCTGGTGCTCGCCTTCGCCGCGTCGCTCTTGGCCGGCCGGGTCTGGATTGCGCCGGGAGAATTTTTTTCCGGCGGCAACGGCATGGCTTCGCTGATCCTGTTCGACATCCGCCTGCCGCGCACCGTGCTCGCGCTTCTGATGGGCGCAAGCCTGGGACTCTCCGGTGCGGTGCTGCAGGGTCTCACCCGCAATCCATTGGCGGAGCCGGGCTTGCTCGGGGTTACGACCGGGGCCGCGCTGGGCGCGGTGATCGCGATCTATTTCGGCATCACGGCGGTTTCCATGCTGGCGGGCCCCTTGTTCGGCCTGGCCGGGGCGGTCGCCGCGTCGGCGCTGACATTCGCGCTTGGCCAGGACAAATTGAACCAGCGCGGCACCATCGCGCTTATTCTTGCCGGCGCCGCGGTCTCCAGCCTTACCGCCGCGGGCATCGCCTTGGCGCTCAATTTTGCGCCCAATCCTTATGCCGCCTATGAGATCATGAGCTGGCTGTTGGGTTCGCTGGCCGACAAAAGCTGGTCCCAGCTGCTGCTGGTGCT
The DNA here is from genome assembly GCA_964511505.1 of uncultured Rhizobium sp. GTDB lineage: Bacteria > Pseudomonadota > Alphaproteobacteria > Micropepsales > Micropepsaceae > Rhizomicrobium. The sequence continues at coordinate 4,639 of CAZEFQ010000193.1, read as the reverse complement.
CCCCTTTGTCGTCATCGGCTGCGGTTTTCTGGCGCTTACCGGCCGCGACCTCGACGCGCTGTCGCTGGGCGAAGCCCAGGCCGAAAGCCTGGGCGTCAATCTTCCCCGGCTCAGGATACTGGTCGTCGCGGGTACCGCCTTGGCGGTGGGCGCGGCCACTTCCATGACCGGCGCGATCGGCTTTGTCGGCCTGGTGGCGCCGCATCTGGCGCGCCCCTTTGTTGGCTATCAGCCGGGGAAGATTCTTCTTCCTGCCGCCCTGGGCGGAGCGCTGTTGCTGATCCTGGCCGACATCGCGGTACGCGAGATTCATCTGGGGCCGGAGATCAAGCTGGGCGTCTTCACCAGCCTGATCGGCACGCCTTTCTTCCTCTGGCTGGTGGTGCGTTTAAGGAAAGTCGCGCCATGACCTACATTTTGGCCGAGCATGTCCGGGTGAAGAAAAGCGGACGATTCATCCTGGATGATGTTTCCATGGAAGCCGGCGCCGGCGAATTCCTGGCGGTGATCGGTCCCAACGGCGCCGGCAAATCCACGCTTCTCTCGGTGCTGGCCGGCATCACCCGGCCGGAAAAGGGTCCGCAACATGCCGGTGTGAGCCTGGACGGAAAATTCTTTTCGCAAATTCCGCCCAAGCTTCTCGCCGCCCGCCGTGCCTATCTGCCGCAAAATCCCGTCTGCGAATGGCCGATTTCCGTAGAGCGGCTGGTGGCGCTGGGTCTGACGCCAAGGCTTCCCGCCTTTGGCGGCCTGCCGGAGGAATTCGAGCCCGCCATCGCGCGCGCGCTGGAAGCCTGCGACCTGAGCGATCGCCGCGCCCAGCCGGTCACCACCCTCTCCGGGGGCGAGTTCTCCCGCGCCATGCTGGCCCGCGCCCTGGTGGGCGAACCGGACATTTTGATCGTGGACGAGCCGGTGACCGGTCTTGATCCCCGCCATGCGCTGGATTGCGCCCGGCGCCTGGCCGATTATGCCTCAGCCGGGAAATGCGTAATCGCGGCGCTGCACGATCTTTCCCTGGCCGCGCGTTATGCCAGCCGCATTCTGGCGTTGAAGAACGGCAAAGTAGCCGGGCAGGGCGCGCTGAGCGCGGGATTGGTGCAACAGCTTTTCGGCGTGCAAACCGAAATCCGGGGCGAGGGCAGGTTCGCCAGCGTGAATTTCCATCTTCCGGATTGATTCGCGATTCACGACGGCACGGAAATTCAAGACAGAAATTTGTTCCTCGACTCCAAATTTTTGCATCACAGATCGTTATCCACAGGCCCACACGCCTTGACGCGGAGTCTGAATAGCGCACTAGATATCGCGCCTGCTTCTCTGATTTGTCATATTTCTAGAGGGTTTGAAGCGCTGGTGGATCGAATGTCGATCCGGCCATTGCCTTTTTGTCCCTCTCGGGGAAGCCGGAGTTCAAAGCGGGTCCACCCGCATGGCACTTTGGGGGCTTATCCATGTCGGCAGCCGGCAAGCTCGATTTCTTCGGCGATTTTGACGCAAACGGCCAGTTGATCGATGTCCCCAGACGGCCAACCCTGGCGGAGCGCCAGGCCGCAGCGCTGCGCAAATCCATGCCCGCGCCGGTTATTGCCAAGACGTCCCAAAACCCATCCGCACCGCCCATGCCGGCGCCGCTGGCCAAGAAGCCGGTACCCGCCGACCTCAAGCTCGACCGTTCGCGCGATGCGCTGCTGACCGCGTTCGGCAAGGCCACGCTGACCGACCGTTACCTGATGCCGGGCGAAAGCTTCCAGGACATGTTCGCCCGCGTCTCCTGCGCCTACGCCGATGACGTGGCCCATGCCCAGCGGCTTTACGATGCCATGAGCCAGCTCTGGTTCATGCCCGCCACCCCGGTGCTTTCCAACGGCGGCACCAATCGCGGCCTTCCCATTTCCTGTTTCCTCAACGATGTATCGGATTCGCTGGACGGCATTGTCGGCACCTGGAACGAGAATGTCTGGCTGGCGTCGAATGGCGGCGGCATCGGCACCTATTGGGGCAAGGTCCGTTCCATCGGCGAGAAGGTGAAGACCGGGCAGACGAGCGGAATCATCCCCTTCATCCATGTGATGGACGGGCTGACGCTGGCGATCAGCCAGGGTTCGCTGCGGCGGGGTTCGGCCGCGGTCTATCTCGACATCACCCATCCCGAGATCGAGGAATTCCTGGAAATCAGGAAGGCCAGTGGCGATTTCAACCGCAAGGGCCTCAATCTCCATCACGGCATCAACATCACCGACGAATTCATGCTGGCGGTGCGCGACAACAGGATGTTCGGGCTCAAAAGTCCCAAGACGGGCGAGGTGCTGCGCGAGATCAATGCCCGCCAGCTCTGGCAGCGCATCCTGGAGACACGGCTTCAGACCGGCGAGCCCTATATCCTCAATATCGACCATGTGAACCGGGCGCTCTCCAAGCACCAGCGCGACCTGGGCCTCAAGGTCAACACCTCCAATCTCTGCAGCGAGATCACCCTGCCGACGGGCAAGGATCACCTCGGCAATGAGCGCACCGCGGTCTGTTGCCTCTCTTCTCTCAATGTCGAGACCTGGGACCAATGGGCGCAAGCACCCGGCTTCATTGAAGACGTGCTGCGCATGCTGGACAATGTGCTCAGCGATTTCATCGAAAAGGCGCCGGCCGGCATGCAGCGGGCGGTCTATTCGGCGAAGCGCGAACGCTCGGTGGGCCTCGGAGTCATGGGCTTCCACTCCTTTCTGCAATCCAAGAACATTCCCCTGGAAAGCGCCATGGCGAAGTCCTGGAACCTGCGCATTTTCAAGAAGATAAAGCGGGATGCTGATGCGGCATCTTATGAGCTGGCGATGGAGCGCGGCGAATGCCCGGATGCCAAGGAGCGGGGTATGAAAGCCCGCTTCTCCCACAAGATCGCCATCGCCCCCACGGCCTCGATCTCCATCATCTGCGGCGGCACCTCGGCCTGCGTCGAGCCCATTCCCGCCAATGTTTACACCCACAAGACGCTCTCAGGCGCCTTCTCGGTGCGCAATCCCTACCTGCAGGAACTGCTCGCGTCCAAAGGCCGGGACACGCCCGACACCTGGGCCTCCATCGTGGAACAGGAAGGTTCGGTGCAGCATCTGGACTGCCTCAACGAGGAGGAAAAGTCCGTCTATCGCACCGCCTTTGAGATCGACCAGCGCTGGATCATCGAACTGGCGGCGGACCGCACTCCCTTCATTTGCCAGAGCCAGTCGCTCAACCTCTTCCTCCCCGCCGATATCGACAAGTGGGACCTCCATATGCTGCACTGGACGGCCTGGGAGCGCGGCATCAAAAGCCTTTACTACTGCCGCTCCAAATCCATCAGCCGCGCCGGCTTTGCCGGTCAGTTGGAGAAAAAGGGCACCAAGGCGGTCCGCGAGAGCGGGAGCGAGCAAAATAAAGTCCAGAAAACCGATTACGAAGAGTGTCTGGCATGTCAGTGAATTATGGTTCGATAGATCCCCGTTCTCTGATCGGAACGGGAAAGGTGGGATTGCTCCATTCCACCGGCACCTACGACGTCACCCGCTATCCCTGGGCTTATGAATGCTGGAAGCGCCAGCAGCAGACCCATTGGATGGGCGAGGAAGTACCGCTGGGCGCCGACATCAAGGACTGGCAGTCGGGCAAGCTCAGCGACAAGGAAAAGGGCCTCTTGACCCAGATCTTCCGCTTCTTCACCCAGTCGGATGTGGAAGTGGGCGACAACTACCTGAAGCGCTACATCCCCATCTTCCAGCCCCTGGAAGTGCAGATGATGATGGCCGCTTTCACCAATATGGAGACGGTGCATATCGACGCCTATGCCCTGATCCTGAAGACATTGGGCATGCCCCAGGCCGAGTTCGAGGCGTTCCGCGATTACGACGAATTGCGCGCCAAGGCCGACTATATGCACACTTTCGGGGTCGGCACTTGCGCCGACGTGGCCCGGACCCTGGCCATGTTCGGGGCCTTCACCGAAGGCATGGCGCTGTTCGCCAGCTTTGCCATGCTTTTGAATTTCCCGCGCCACAACAAGATGAACGGCATGGGCCAGATCGTCTCCTGGTCGGTGCGCGACGAGAGTCTGCATTGCGAAGGCATCACCAAGCTCTATCACGCCTGGAACGAGGAAACCGGCGCGGTCACCCGCGCGGTGCGTGACGACATCGTCGATGTCGCCAGGACCATGGTCGGGCTGGAAGAGCGTTTTGTCGATCTCGCCTTCAGCCTGGGCGAGGTTGAGGGCATGAAGGCGGCCGATATCAAGGCTTACGTGCGCTATATCGCCGATTGGCGGCTGACCCAGCTTCGCCTTCCGCCCGTATTCGGCAATTTCGAGGAAACGGAATCCGGCTACAAGCAGGTCAGGGCCCATCCCTTGCCCTGGCTGGTGGAAATCCTCAATGGCGTGGAGCACGCCAATTTCTTCGAGCAGCGCGCCACGGAGTATTCCAAAGGTGCCACCCGCGGCTCCTGGGATGGCGATGACGGCGTCTGGGCTAATTTCGACAAGCGCAACCAGATCGCGGCTGAGTAGGCGATCTTCCAGTTACAATTTGGTCTGGCGCGTCGTGGCTGAGTAGTCAGCACACGGAGCTTTGCCTTGACATTAACCATTTGGCGGCGGTATTAATCCTTTGTTAAC
>CAZEFQ010000192.1:0-3768 GCA_964511505.1 uncultured Rhizobium sp. | reverse complement strand
TGCCTGCCACGGTGCCGGTGCGGACTGCCGCGCTGGAACCTTCGCGTCCTCCCGTTCCGCCGGGAGCGGAGCCCGCGGTGCCTGCCGTTCCCGCCAACACACCGGCGCGCGGCGCCAGTGCGTTGAACAGCCAGGCCGCGTCCGACACCGCGCTGGGGTTCAGGCCTTCGGCCGCGCCGCCGCTCGATTCCTCCATCAATCAATGGGTGTCGCCGCCCATTCTGGCGCGCTATCGCCAGACGGCGTCTACCGCCGGCATCGCGCCTGAGCGCCAGGCCGCCGTTCCCCAGCGCGGCGCTCCGGCCGCCGAGGCGCCCGGTGGCGGCGCGGTCGTCGCCAACTTGGATGCGGTTTCCATGGGGACCGGGATGACGGTGCCGTCTGCGAACAATAATGGCGTGGCGCCCACCGCGGTCATCATGTTCCCCGGTGACGGCACCACACTGTCGGCCGCGGCCAAGAATCAGATCAAGCAAGCGGCGGCGCGATACAAGGACGCCGGCGGGATGGGATCCATCAGGGTGGTGGGGCATTCCTCCAGCCGCACTGCCAATATGCCGGTGGAGCGGCATCTGGAAGTGATCTTCGAAAAATCCCAGCAGCGCGCCAATGCGGTGGGCCAGGAATTGATCCGTGACGGCGTTCCGGCCGACCGGGTCTTGATCGAGGCGGTGGGCGACAGCCAGCCGGTCTATTATGAATCCATGCCCCAGGGCGAAGAGGGTAACCGGCGGGCGGAGATTTTCGTACAGGGGTGAGGAGCGGTTCGCCGAAGGCGAACGAAATGGTCCAGTGGACCATTCGAGCGACGCACGCGCCGAGCTTAGGCGAGGCGCCGGGAGCCATGAAATCCCCCCGCTTTGCGGGACTCAAATAACCGATCTGCGCTTAAATCCGCCCAAATTAACGGGAAAATGATTGCGTCGGGTGCCGCATTGCCCGATTTTAAGGCGCTTTCAGGATTCTTCCATGAATACCGATTTTTACCGCATCAAGCGGCTGCCGCCCTATATCTTTGAGGAGGTCAACCGCCTCAAGGCCCAGTCTCGCGCCAAAGGCGAGGATATTATCGATTTCGGCATGGGCAATCCGGACATGCCGACGCCGGCTTTCATTGTCGAAAAGCTGTGCGAGACGGCGCATGACGGCCGTGCCCACCGCTACTCGGCGTCGCGCGGCATCAAGGGCCTGCGCAAGGCCCATGTCGCCTATTACAAGCGCCGCTTCGGCGTCACGCTTGATCCCGACCGGGAAGTCATCGCGGCCCTGGGCTCCAAGGAAGGTTTCGCCAATCTCGCCATGGCGATCACCACGCCCGGCGATGTGGTGCTGGTGCCCAATCCCGCCTATCCCATCCATGCTTTCGGCTTCATGATCGCGGGCGCCTCGGTCAGGCATGTGCCCGCCACCAGTCCCGAGGAATATCTTTCCAAGGTGGGTGCGGCCACCCGCCACTCGGTGCCGTCGCCCATCGCCATGGTGGTGAACTATCCGTCCAATCCCACCGCCCAGGTGGTGGACCTGGATTTCTACAAAGAGGTGGTGCGCTTCGCCAAGAAGCACGAGATCTGGGTGCTCTCCGATCTCGCCTATGCCGATATCTATTTCGGCGACAGGCCGCCGCCTTCGATCCTGGAAGTGGACGGCGCCAAGGACATCTCCATCGAATTCCAGTCGCTCTCCAAGACCTTCTCCATGCCGGGCTGGCGCATGGGTTTCGCCGCGGGCAATGAAAAACTGATCGGGGCGCTGGCGCGGATCAAATCCTATCTGGACTATGGCGCCTTCACCCCCATCCAGGTGGCCGCGGCCACCGCCCTCAATGCGCCGGTTTCGGTGATCGAGGAGATTCGCGCCGTCTACAAATCCCGCCGCGACGTGCTGGTGAAAAGCATGGCGCAGGCGGGCTGGAACATCCCTTCGCCCGAAGCTTCCATGTTCGCCTGGGCGCCGGTGCCGGAGCGCTTCCGCGAGGCCGGCTCGATGGAATTCGCCAAACAGATGCTGTTGCACGCCAAGGTCGCGGTCTCTCCCGGCATCGGGTTCGGGGAATATGGCGAAGGCTATGTGCGCCTGGCGCTGGTGGAGAATGAGCACCGCATCCGCCAGGCGGCGCGAAATGTGAAGAAATTCCTGGCGATGGGCACCAACAACCCGCCGCCCGATTCCACGCCGGAAAAGAAGCTGGCCGGCGCAAAATGACCTTCCCAAAATGAAAAATGGGCCTTTGAAAATCGCCATCGCCGGGCTCGGCACGGTGGGCGGTGGCGTGATCAAGGCGCTCACCTCCCGCAACGAGGCGCTCTCGGCCCAGGCCGGGCGCAGGCTTGAGATTGTGGCGCTCAGCGCCCGCGATGCCAAAAAGAAGCGCAGCTTTTCCGTCGGCAACTGGGTCGCCGATCCGGTAGCGCTGGCCGATGGAGATGCCGATGTGGTGGTGGAGCTGATCGGCGGCGAGGAAGGCGTCGCCCGCAAGCTGGTGGAAGCGGCCCTCGCCAAGGGCAAGCATGTGGTGACCGCCAACAAGGCTCTTTTGGCCAAGCATGGCAAGAGGCTGGCCGAGCTGGCGGAGAAGAACAATCTCCAACTGAAATTCGAGGCGGCGGTGGCAGGGGGCATCCCGATCGTCACCACCCTGCGCGAGGCCCTGATCGCGCACGGCGTGGATGCGGTGAAGGGCATCCTCAACGGCACCTGCAATTACATCCTCACCGAAATGGAAGTGAGCGGGCGGAATTTCGACGAGGTGCTGAGGGAGGCGCAGGAAAAAGGCTATGCCGAAGCCGACCCGACGCTTGATATCGGCGGGGGCGACACGGCGCACAAGCTGGCCCTGCTTTCCAGCCTGGCTTTCGGCACCGCGCCCGATCTCACCCATATGCGGGTGGAAGGCATCACCCATATCACCGCCCAGGACATCCGTTTCGCCTCCGAATTCGGATTCCGCATCAAGCTTCTGGGCGTCGCGCGGCAGACTTATGACAAGAACGGCGCCCAAATCGGCATCGACCAGCGGGTGCATCCCGCCATGGTGCGGGCGCGTACGCCGCTCGCCAATGTCGACGGCGCCGCCAATGGCGTGATGGTGGAAGCGAGGGAGGCCGGGTCCTTCTTCTTTTCAGGCCGCGGCGCCGGCGAGGCGCCGACCGCTTCGGCGGTGGTCTCCGACATTGTCGAGATCGCGCGCGGCTCGTTCGGGCCGGTGTTCGGGCGCCCGGCGGCGGGGCTCAAGCCGCTTCAACCGGCGGATGCCGGCGCGGCGCTGTCGGCCTATTATCTGCGCTTCGATGTGCTGGATGTGCCCGGCGTGCTGGCGGAGATCGCCGGCAGGCTGGCCGAAGCCAATGTCTCCATCGAAAGCATGATCCAGCGCGGCCGGGCTCCCGGCGAGCATGTGTCCATTGTGATGATCACGCATGAGGCGCCGCAGAACGCGATGGAGCGGGCACTGAAGGCGATCGCGGCCTCGGAAAAGGTGCGCGCCCGCCCCTGCATGATCCCGATGGAAGCCGCCTGAGCCTTGCCCGAGCTGGCACATCCGCCTGCCGTGCCGTTCGGCGTGGCGCGCAGTTTTTCCGGCCGGCGCTGGCGGCTCAAGCCCGAAAACGCTGAGACGGCGCGGCGGCTGGTCGAGAACGGCATGTCGCCGGTCCTTTCCCATCTTCTGGCGGCGCGGGGCGTGGATGAGGCGGAGGCCTTCGATTACCTCAATCCCACCCTGAAAAAACTGCTGCCCGATCCGCTTCTGTTGCAGGAGATGGACAAGGC
>CAZEFQ010000191.1:0-16334 GCA_964511505.1 uncultured Rhizobium sp. | reverse complement strand
AGCAGCGCTTGCGATGCGAAGGGCGGAGGGGGGTATCATTAAAGTCCCTTCACAGACGGATGGACGACTTCGCCATCCTTGGTGACCAGCGCACCCTTGATGATCTCGTCATCCCAGTTCATCGCCATCTGGCCGGTTTTCTTGTCCACAAAGAGCGCCACGAAATTGAACAGGTTGCGCGCATAGAGCGACGACGAATCCGTCGCCAGCCGCCCCGGCAGGTTTGTGTAGCCCATGATGGTGACGCCATAGGCGTCCACCACCTTGCCTGCCTCGGTCAGCGGCGTGTTGCCGCCCGCTTCGGCCGCCAGGTCCACGATCACCGAGCCGGGTTTCATGGACCTGATCATCTCCTCGCTCACCAGCACCGGCGCCTTGCGGCCTGGGATCAGCGCGGTGGTGATGATGATGTCCTGCTTCTTGATGGTCTCGGCGATCAGGGCGGCCTGCTTGGCCTGATATTCTTTCGACATCTCCTTGGCATAGCCGCCCGCGGTCTGGGCATTTTTGAATTCCTCGTCCATCACCGCCACGAACGTGCCGCCCAGCGATTCCACCTGTTCCTTGGTGGCGGGGCGCACATCGGTGGCGCTGACAATGGCGCCCAGCCTTTTGGCGGTGGCGATGGCCTGAAGGCCCGCCACGCCCACCCCCATCACCAGCACCCGCGCCGGGGCAATGGTGCCCGCCGCTGTCATCATCATCGGCATTGCGCGGCCGAACTGGGCAGCGGCGTCGATCACCGCCTTGTAGCCGGCGAGATTGGCCTGGGAGGAAAGAACGTCCATCGCCTGGGCGCGGGAAATGCGCGGCAGGAATTCCATGGCGAAGGCGGAAACGCCCTGCCCCGCCAATGTCCGGATGGCGTCCTTTTCCGTGTGGGGCGCCAGCAGGGCCGCGACCACCGCACCCTTCTTCAGCAGGGGAATCTCTGAAGGGCTTGGCCCTTTCACTTTCAGGACGATGTCGGCGCCGTCCAGCGCGGTTCTTTCGTCGGGCGCGATCTCCGCGCCCGCCGCCCGGTAATCGTCATCGGCGATCTGGGCGTGTTCGCCCGCCCCGGCCTGGACCGCCACCTGAAGGCCCAGACTTTTGAATTTCTTCACCGATTCCGGTGTCGCGGCCACCCGCGTTTCACCAGGGGACGTTTCCTTGGGGACAGCGAGCTTCAATCACGCCCCTTGTTTTTGTCAGTTGTGGGTCCGGAAGAACGCGAGGAAGGCCATGATGAGAAGAATAAAAATAAGCGTCCATTTCACGCCGGTCAGGAAACCCGCGTAACCGCGCTTGTGCTGGGAAATGTCCATCGAGCCAGGGACATAATGCGACTCATGCTCTGCCATTTCTGAAATACCCCTTGGAACGGCTCGGAACGGCGCCGGACACGCCCACTGATGCATGGGCCCGCCCGCGCCCGGGCGGACTATAGCAAAGCGCAACTGCGGGGCAAGCGGGGTTTCCACCCGGAATTCAGGCATCCCAAGCGATCCGGCGGACCCGCCAGGCCCGCGTGTGCAGGCCGCCGCCCCACAGGGTTGCAATCAAGCGGACCGCCGCCGGCGAACCCGGGAAGCCGGACGCCAAATCGCCCGGCGCGATCTTCTCGCTGTCAGAATCCTTCCGCTGCTCTTGCCCGCGAGATCGGCTGGTGCGCGACAGGTGCAATTTTTTCCTGTGGGCATTTCTCCGAAGCATCGCGCCCGCGCCTTCGCGCAATCGTCGCGTGTTGCAGAACATGGCGATGGCCCCCGAGTTCCCGCCATTCAATCTTCCTTAAGCATAATCCCCCTGTCCCGCCGCAAGACAGGTTTAAACGCCTCCTTTACCCGCGGTGCGGAAAATGGGAGCGCCGGCCAGGAAAGTGTGAAGCGGTTTTCCGTTGGCTGCGCGACCAAATAATTAAGGACAATTTTCGCATGGCGCAGACCATCCTTGTCGTTGACGATGATCCGGTGCAGCGCCGCCTGTTGGAAACAGCCATCAGCCGCAGCGGCATGTCCGTCGTCACCGCCCCCGGCGGCCAGCCGGCGCTGGACCTGATCAACGGACCGCGCGGCGACCAGATCAGCCTGGTGCTGCTTGATCTTGTCATGCCCGACATGGGCGGCCTGGAGGTGCTGGCCAAGCTCAGGCCTTCCTCTCCCGATCTGCCGATCATCGTCCTGACCGCCAAGGGCGGCATTGATTCCGCGGTCGAAGCCATGCGTGCCGGCGCCAACGACTTCCTGGTCAAGCCCGCCAGCCCCGAACGCATCGCGGTTTCCATCAGGAACCAGCTCAAGATCGGCACGCTCTCCGGCGAGGTGAAGCAGCTCAAGAAAAAAAGCGACAACAAACTCAGCTTCGACGATCTGGTCGCGACTTCGCCCGAGATGAAACAGGTTTTCCGCCTGGGCGCCCGCGCCGCCCAGTCCGATATCCCGATCCTGATCGAAGGCGAATCCGGCGCCGGCAAGGAATTGATCGCCCGCGCCATCCAAGGCACCTCGGCCCGCTCGGGCAAGCCTTTTGTCACCGTCAATTGCGGCGCCATCCCGGAAAACCTGATCGAGTCCATCCTGTTCGGCCATGAGAAAGGCTCTTTTACCGGCGCCTCCGACAAGCATCTGGGCAAATTCCAGGAAGCCGATGGCGGCACCCTGTTCCTGGATGAGATCGGCGAACTGCGCCTGGACATGCAAGTGAAGCTGTTGCGTGCCCTCCAGGAAGGCGAAGTCGATCCGGTGGGCTCCAAGCGGCCGGTGAAAGTGGATGTGCGCATCATCTCCGCCACCAACCGCGACCTGAGCCAGATGGCGCGGGAAGGCAGCTTCCGCGAAGACCTTTATTACCGCCTCAACGTCTTTCCCATCATGGTGCCGGCGTTGCGCGACCGCACCGGCGACATCGCCCCGCTCGCCCAGCATTTCATCGCCCGCTTCGCCGCCGAAGAGAACAAGCAGGTCTCCGGCCTGACTGAAGCGGCTGCCAATCTGCTGCAGCGTTTCTCCTGGCCGGGCAATGTGCGCCAGCTGGAAAACACCATCTTCCGTGCCGTCGTGCTTTGCGACGGTGCCCTGCTCGACGTCTGCGATTTCCCCCAGATCGCCGCGGCGATGGGGGTGGAAGCCGGCCATCGCAACGCTTCCCCTGTTGCCGCCGCGCCAGTCAGCAGCGGCGCCAACGCTTCCGTCCCGTCAGCAGGCTCGCCTTATGCGCTGTCGGTGACCGACGCCGCCGGCCAGATCCGCAAATTCGAGGAGATGGAAGCCGAGATCATCCGCATGGCGATCGCCCGCTATGACGGCCACATGTCGGAAGTGGCGCGCCGGCTGGGCATCGGCCGCTCGACGTTGTACCGCAAGCTCAAGGAATTCGGCCTGGAAACCAGCGAGCCCGAGAATCCCGTCGAAGACGCGATCCGTCAAGCCGGCTAACTGCTTCTCCTTTTCCTCCATGGCCGGCCTTGAGCCGGCCATCCACCTCTCAACGCATGCCAAGCGCTGACAAGCAGAGATCCAGCACCGCTTCCTGTTCCTGGAAATCCGCCTTGTCGAGTTTCCGCATGCGCACCACCTGGCGCATGATCTTGGGTGAGGAGCGGTGCGCGAAGCGCATGAGCAGGTCCAGTGGACCTGCGAGAGCGACGAACGCCGCGAGCTTGGGCGAGCGGCCGGCCAAGCGGCGCGCAGCGCCGCCCGTACGCCCCGTGTTACCGCATTCCCAACGCGCTCAAATATAGGTCGAGAACCGCTTCCTGTTCCTGGAAGTCGGCTTTATCCAATTTCCGCATCCTGACTACCTGGCGCATGATCTTGGTATCAAACCCCACGCCCTTGGCCTCGGAATAGACTTCGCGGATATCGGCGGTCAGCGCCGAACGCTCCTCCTCCAGCCTTTCGATGCGATCGACGAAAGAGCGCAGATGTTCCTTTGCGAAGCCGGATTTTGCCATGGGCGTGCCTGAAAGTTGAAAAAGGGGGCGGACCCTATTCCGCCCCACGCATATCGGCAAGCGCCGCTTCAAGGATGGGTTTCAGGCGGTCCGCGAAATCACGCGCCGCTCGCGTGTCGCAGACAAGATCCTGCCGCATTTCCAGCAAGACATGGGGCAATCTATTCCTTGTGCCATGCCGGTTCATGGTGTCGCCCTCGAGCGCGCCGGAATAGGGCTCATTGTCGCCCACGGTGAAGCCGGCCTCGGCGAGCCGCCGCAGCAAAGGTTGAGCCAGCCTTCCATCCTTGTCCCACAACACGCCCACTTCCCAACGCCGCCGGACACCTTTCCAGGCCGGGGTGAAACTGTGCAGGGAGATGATTGATGGTCCCCTCCTGCCTTCGCTGGCTCGAGAGCCGGCTACGGCATCCTCCCCCGCCAGCGCGCTTGCGCGCGCGCGGGGGGAGGCTTGCAGTCGTGCAATTTCGTCCGCAACCGCCCGGTGATAGGGCGCGTGGAAAGCCGCCACACGCCGCGCCCGCTCGGTCTCGTCCACCGCCCGGTTGCCGGGAATGATGCTGCCATCCGAGAGTTTCATAATCAGGGTGGGGTCGTCCTCCCCCCGGTTTAAATCAATCAACAGCCGCGACCACACCCCCAGCACTGCGGGGGCGCCGAAAGTCGCCGCCAGCCGCCTGGTTACCTCCGCCGCTCCGATGTCATAGGCAATATGGGTCTCAAACAGCTCCGGCTTCAGCCCCAATGTTCCGTAAAGGGGCGGCAGGCTCCTGCCGGCGTGGTCGCAGAGGAACAGGAGCGGCTTTTCCCCCCTTATCCGCTCAAAAGCCGGCCCCGTCAGATCAGTCATAAAAGCCTGCCATGGCCCGGTCATAGGGCGGCAAAAACCCGCCCACAAGGCGGCACGTTGACAGACGCCTCCGCTCGCGCCAAACCAAATGGCGATGCGTCGCATGTCCCATCTGGCGATTCGGGTCCTGCCGCTCCTTCCGGGCGTGCTGGGCTTGGCGATCGGTTTTTCGAAACCGGCAGAAGCCAGCTTCAATGTCTGCAACAAGGCCAATCTTAAGACCCGGGTGGCGGTCGGCCATTTCGACGGCACCAACTGGACCAGCACCGGCTGGTGGACTATCGAACCCAAGACCTGCGCGGATGTGATCAGCGGCCCGCTCAATGCGCGTTACTATTATGTCTATGCCACCGACGGGGCGGCGGGCACCTGGGAAGGCAAGACCCATTTTTGCGTCGCCCCCGGCGCCAAATTCACCATCCCCGGCCGGGCCGATTGCGACAAAAGAGGCTTTGACCGGCGGGGGTTTTTCGAGGTCGATACCGGTTCTTCGCCTGACTGGACCCAGAACCTCTCCAACTGACATCTCTTAATTCAGCAAAGACACGCCATGCGGCGCCTACGCAAGACAAAGATCGTCGCCACCCTCGGCCCGGCATCCAACACCCCCGACAAGATGCGCGCCTTGTTCGAGGCCGGGGTCGATGTCTTCCGCATCAATATGAGCCATACCGACCATGCCATGCTGAAGCGCATGGCGGCCGACCTGCGCGCTTTGGCCCAGGAAGTCGGCCGCCCGGTCGGAATCCTCGCCGATCTGCAAGGCCCGAAAATACGCCTCGGCACCATTCCCGGCGGCGCCCGCATGCTGACCGAAGGCGAGAAAGTGCGGCTGGTCCTGGGGGAAACCGGCGACAAACCGGAAGAAATTCCCATCCCCCATCCCGAAATCTTCGAAGCCATCAAGCAGAAGCATGCGCTTCTGATCGATGACGGCAAGGTCCGCCTGCGTCTTCTCAAAAAAGCCAGCACCTATGCCGAGGCCGTGGTGGAAGTGGCGGGTGAGATCAAGAACCGCAAGGGCGTCAATATGCCCGATACGCTCTTGCCGCTGTCCGCCATGACGCCCAAGGACCGCCGTGATCTCGACGCCGCGCTGGAGATCGGGGTGGACTGGATCGCGCTTTCCTTTGTCCAGCGCCCGGAAGACGTGGCCGAGCTTAAGACCATCGTCGCAGGACGCGCGGGCTGTCTCGCCAAGATCGAGAAACCCAAGGCGCTGCAAAGCCTGGAAGGGATTCTCGCCCTGGCCGATGCCTTGATGGTGGCGCGCGGCGACCTGGGCGTGGAGATGCCGCTGGAAGCCGTGCCCGGCCTGCAGAAACGCATCGTGCGCGCCGCTCGCAAGGCGGGCAAGCCGGTGGTGGTGGCGACCCAGATGCTGGAGTCGATGATCAATACCCCCATACCCACCCGCGCCGAAGTCTCCGATGTGGCGACCGCCATCTATGACAGTGCCGACGCGGTGATGCTCTCGGCGGAATCGGCCTCGGGCTCCTATCCGGTCGAAGCCGTCCAGACCATGGACCGCATCGCCCGCCAGGTGGAACAGGATCCTATGTACCAGTCCATCATCGAGGCCCAGCGCCATGCGCCTGAGGCCACCACACCGGATGCGATCATGGCCGCAGTGCATGAAGTGACCGGGACCATCAATGCGCGCGCCATCATCTGCTGGACCAAGACCGGCGGCACCGCGCTCAGGGCGGCGCGCGAGCGCTCCCCCGCGCCCATTATTGCGATCACGCCCAGCCTGGAGACCGCGCGCCGGCTGGCGCTGGTCTGGGGCCTGCACTGCCTGACCTCCGAGGAAGTGGAAAACCTGGACGACATGGTGGACCGCGCCACTCTGTTTGCGGA
Source organism: uncultured Rhizobium sp. (assembly GCA_964511505.1). Lineage (GTDB taxonomy): Bacteria > Pseudomonadota > Alphaproteobacteria > Micropepsales > Micropepsaceae > Rhizomicrobium. The sequence continues at coordinate 9,690 of CAZEFQ010000191.1, read as the reverse complement.
ACATGAGGGCTTTGCGATGAAGGGCGAGCATGTCGTGATCACCGGCGGCGTGCCGCTCAAGGTCACCGGCACCACCAACATGCTGCGCGTCGCGGTGGTGGGCGCGAAGTAGTCTATCAGTCTGTTGGGTCCGCCTCCCCCTTCGGTGCGAAGCACCCAGAAGGGGAGATGCCGTAGCACGGCGTCGGCCGTGCGCAGGCAGAGGGGGTTTAGCTCACCGTCTCGCAATCCGGCATCCGGAATTTCTCGTCCACCCGCTTGGAGGTATAGACAAACCCCGTCCCGGTGTAGCGGTAGACCTGCTTGCCGCCGTCATGCCAGAGGACCTTGTAGTCATCGGCCCGGAAGGCTTTCTCGCCGTTGACCGTCTCGATAAAGAGCGTCTCGGTATCGCCTTTCAACTCCCAATGCCCCGTCTCGATCTCGTCGAAATTCTTGCCTTTGACACAGGTGCGGAACTGGACATGAAAGCTGCCATCAGCCATCTGGCTGATCAGCCACATGGACCCTTTGTCGTCCGGCTGGCCCATGCCGAACCAGGAACCGACCAGGAAGGGCGCTGCGAGGAAAGCGTTTCTCAAATCCGCACCCGCGGTCAAATACCCTGGCCCTCGACTTCTTTAGCGAGAGCTTTCTCATGCCGCTCGGCCGCGGCGAGATAGGGATCCAGCGCCAGCGCCCGGCGATAAAGTTTCAACGCCCCCGGCTTGTCGCCATATTGCTCCAGCATGTCGGCCAGGTCGGCCATCGCCTCGAACTGGCGCGGATTGGCCGCCACCGCTTTCTGCAGCGACACCATGGCGCCGGAATCATCCCCCGCCGCCTGTTGCATCTGGGCCCGCGCCCGCCAGGCTTCGGCATAATTGGGCGCCACCTTGGTCACCGCATCCAACAGCTTGCGCGCCGTGCCCGTGTCGGCGGTGGAAAGCGCCGTGCGCGCCCTCACCATCAGAAGATCGACGCTGGGGCTGCCGGAAACCTTGAACAGGCTGTCGAGCTTGCGCTCGATAGGCCGTGCCTCGTCCGCAGAACCCACGGCATGCAGCTGGGCGAACAGCTTGTCTTCCTCGCTGGGCGCGGCCAGGACGGTGCCTGGCAGGGCAAAAAGCAGCAGAAGGACAGGCCAGGAGCGCATGGCCAGACTATAACCTGCCGGGATTGAAAAGTCCCAACGGATCGAATGCCGCCCGCAGGCTTTGGCTGACCGCCGCCAGCGCGGCCGGTTGCGGCGGATAAAGCCCCAGTTCCGCGCGCCTCGCCGCCGGGGCGCGCAACAGCATGGCATGGCCGCCTGCTTCCGCCGCCAGCTTGCGGATACGTGGACCATCTTCGGCCTTACCACCGGCCCAGAGCAATCCGCCCGCCCAGTCCCCCAGCCAAAGCGGTGCTGAAATCGCCGCCGCGACCTTGGCCGCCGCGCTGGGCGGAATGCACACCCGCCACACATCCAGCTCCGATGCGCGGAAGATCGCGCCTTCCCCGATGGCCGCAAAGATGGCGTCGCCTTCGGGCAGCTCTTCCAGGCCGCCGGCAAGAAGCTTCGCCGCGGCGGCTTTTTCGGCCAGCGGCCTTTCCGCCGCCTCGAAGCGGATCAGCGCGGCTCCTTCGCCCACATCACCCAGATTGTTGAAAGGAGAGCCCGGAAATGCCGCGGTCCCCGGAATATAGGCAAGCCCGCTGGGCTCGAGCGCGCTTTTCCAGATCGCGCGCAAGACGGCGAACCCCGCTTCCGGCGCCATATCGCGCTTGATCAGAGTCACGCGCGCCAGCGGCCGGGGAAAAACCCGGAAGGTGACTTCGCTCAACACCATCAAGGTGCCGAAGGCTCCGCAGGCAAGCTTGGGCAGGTCGAAACCGGTGACGTTTTTCACCACCTTGGCGCCGCCGCGAAAGGCTTCGCCCAACCCGTTCACCGCACGAAAACCCAACAGCGAATCCCGTGGACCGCCGTAACGCAACCGTCCCGATCCGCTGGCGTCGGCGGAAACCGCGCCGCCCAGCGTTGCCTTTCCCGACGCGCCGAACAGGGTCCAGTCAACCGGATCGAATCCCAGACACTGATTCCGCTGCATCAGCGTGGCCTTGATCTCGGCGAGCGTGGTGCCGGGACGCGCTGTGATGATCAGTTCCTCCGGCTGATATTCGACAATCCCGGAAAGGCCGGAGACATCCGCCACCGGCAACGGTTTTCCGTCAGAGGTCGCCATCGGCCTTCCCGCGCCGCGCCGCGTGCCCCCGGCCACGATCTCGAAGGGCGCGCGCTTTTCCCGCGCCGCGCGCACGAACTCGACAATCTCGGCCTCGCTGGAAAGCCTTGTCATCTCAGATTCTCATCATCAGAAGCGCGGCAGGTGGGGATGGGGAAGCTGCGCGCCACGGACATGCATATGACCCTGCTCGATGCAGGCCGACAGGGTGGGAAACACCTTGCCCGGATTGAACAGCCCGCCGGCATCGAAGGCGCATTTGACCCGGTGCTGCTGCTCCAGGTCGGCTTCCGAGAACATTTCCGGCATCAGGTCGCGCTTCTCGATCCCCACGCCATGCTCGCCGGTCAAGACACCGCCCACTTCCACGCAAAGCCGCAAGATATCGGCGCCGAAAGCTTCCGCCTTCAGCAATTCCCCTTCCTTCATGGCGTCAAAGATGATCAGCGGATGCAGATTGCCGTCGCCGGCATGAAAGACATTGCAGCAGCCCATTTCATATTTCTTCGAGAGCGCAGCGATCCCTTCCAGCACCTTGGGCAGGGCATGGCGGGGAATGGTGCCGTCCATGCAGAGCATGTCCGGCATCAGCCGGCCCATGGCGGCAAAGGCGGCGCGCCGTCCCTGCCACATCTTGGCCCGCGCCAGCGTTTCGGTCGCCTCGCGCAGTTCGCCTTTGCAATCGCCCACAAGCTTGCGGATGCGCTCCACCGCATCGGTCACTTCGGCTTCCACCCCGTCGGCGTCGATAATCAGGATCGCTTCGGCATCGGGATAGCCCGGCTGGTTGTAAGCTTCCACCGCGCCGATGGTGGCGCGGTCCATGAATTCCATCGCCGCGGGCACGATGCCGTCGGCGATGATGGCGGCGACACAGGCGCCGGCATCCGGCACCGCATCAAAACTCGCCAGCATGGTGCGGGTGACGGGCGCCTTTTTCACGATGCGCACCGTCGCTTCCACCACCACGCCCAGCAATCCTTCGCTGCCGGTAATTAAGCCCAACAGGTCAAGCCCGCCCGCGCCTGGCGCCTTGCCGCCCAGGGTGATCATCTCCCCGCCCGGCAGCACGAATTTCACGCCCAACAGATTGTTGGTGGTGAGCCCATATTTCAAACAATGCAGCCCGCCCGAATTCTCCGCGATATTGCCGCCGATGGTGCAGGCGATCTGGCTGGAGGGATCGGGCGCGTAATAATAACCTTCTGCCTCTACCGCCCGGGTAATCGCGGCATTGGTGACGCCCGGCTCCAACGTCACGCAACGGTTCTCATAATCGATCTCCAGGATGCGGCTCATCCGCCCCATTCCGATCAGGATGCCGTCGGCGCGCGGCAGGGCGCCGCCCGACAGCGAGGTGCCGGCGCCGCGCGGCACGATCGGCACGCCATGTTCGGCGGCATAACGAAGAATCTGCGAAACCTGCCCGGCGTTACGCGGCAGCACGACCACCAGCGGCCGCTCATGATAGGCGGGCAGCGCATCGCTCTCATACGCCGAAAGATCGGTCGGCATATCCACCACGCCGTCCGGCACGATGGTCCTCATCGCCGCCACGATTTCATCGCGGCGGGAGAGAATCTCCTGGTCAGGGGGCGCGAACAGCATCTGGTTCCAAAAACAAGGCCGCGCGAACTATGGCTTAGTTTTTATTGGTCGCACAGCCGGACACAAAACCGCTCCAGGCGCTCCGCGCCCTGCGCACTTTTGCTGGCTGATGCTCTTATCCCTGACGGGCCTTAAAGCGGGGATTCTTCTTGTTGATGACATAGACCCGGCCTTTGCGGCGGATGATGCGGCAGTCCTTGTCGCGCTTCTTGAGAGAGCGGAGGGAATTGCGAACTTTCATGACCCGGACTTCCGTAGAGAATTGTGATTGGCGCGCAAAGAGGCGCGGAACCTATTGGCGGCAGACAGGCCTGTCAACCCGCCAAAAACAGCCAAAAACGCAAGGATTCCGCCAGATTTCATCTTTCCTGAAGGTCCGGCATGTTAGAAAGGCTGGCATGAGAGCCCGCGCCTCGGCCATCCTCTTTCTGCTTCTTCTTTCGGCTTGCGCTCCCCGCCGGGTCCCCCCGCTTCCGGTTCCCGCGCCTCTCCCCGCACCGGCCCAGTCCGCGCCCCCTCCGCCCGCCCCGATGGACACCAGCTTCCAGGCCTTCCTCCGCGACTTCAAACCCACCGCCGTCGCCCAAGGCATTACGCCGGAAACCTATGACAAGGCGATGGCCGGCATCACCCCGGTGCCCGCCCTCCAGCAGGTGATCGACAATCAGCCGGAATTCGCCCGCCAAATCTGGACTTATCTCGACAGCGCGGTCTCGCCCCGCCGGGTAGCCAATGCCCAGGCCATGCTCGCCCGCTATGGCGACGCGCTTGCCGGCATGGAAAGGCGCAGCGGAGTTCCCAGGGAAATCCTGGTGGCGATCTGGGGCATGGAAACCGATTACGGCGCCACCATCGGCAGCTACAATCTCTTCGCCACCCTTGCCACGCAAGCCTGGCAAGGTCCGCGGCAGCAATATGCCAGCCGGGAACTGATCGCGGCCTTAAAGCTTCTGCAGCAGGAAGATTATCCGGTCTCGGAAATGACCTCGTCCTGGGCGGGCGCTTTCGGCCAGACCCAGTTCATGCCCTCCACTTTTTTCCGTTACGCCACCGACGGCGACGGCGACGGCAAGATCGATCTCTGGTCCTCCGCGCCCGACGCGCTGGCGTCCACCGCCACCAACATTGCCCAGGACGGCTGGCAGCAGAGCAAGCCCTGGTTCCAGATCGTGACTCTCCCCAGGGATTTCGACTTGAGCCTTTGCGACCTCGATGCCCAGCGGCCGCTTTCCGATTGGGCCGATATGGGGGTCAAGACCGTGTCGGGCGCCGATATTCCGCGCAGCGACGATCCGACCTCCATCTATCTTCCCGCCGGCGCACGCGGTCCCGCTTTCCTGATTTATCCCAACTTCCGGGTTATCCTGAAATACAACAATGCGGGGCCCTATGCCTTGGCGGTCGGCATGCTGGCCGACCGCATGAAGGGCAACGCACCGGTCCTGACATGGCCGCGCGACGAACGGGCGCTCTCCCGCGACGAACGCGCCCAGTTCCAGAGTGACCTCAAAATCCTCGGCTATGATCCCGGCGACACGGACGGCGTTTTGGGCCGCAAGACGCGCGCCGCGCTCCGGCTCTATCAAAAGTCCAAGAATCTTCCCGCCGACGGCTTTCCCACCATCGAACTCTTGGCCGCGCTGAACAGCGAGGCGGGCGCCAAAGCCGTCAATTGAACCAAGAGGAATGCCATGCCTGTCATCTACGCCTCAGAGCCCGATCTCCCGGCGGAGGAATTCCGCGGCATTCTGACGGCGTCGACGCTGGCGGAACGCCGGCCGGCCGGCGATCTCGAACGGCTCGAGCGGATGCTTCGCAATGCCGATATCATCATCACCGCCCGCGACCGCGGCCGCCTGATCGGCATTGCCCGCGCGGTCACGGATTTTTCTTATTGCTGTTATCTTTCCGACCTGGCTGTCGCCAAAGATCGCCAACGAGAGGGGATCGGCCGGCGCCTGATCGACGAGACCCGAAAACAGGCCGGCGACAGCGCCACCCTGATCCTGGTGGCGGCGCCCGCCGCCGAAAGCTATTACCCCCATATCGGCATGACGCCGCTGCCGAGTTGCTGGAGCCTTCCGCGTACCCGTTAGCCGCTATTTGCCTGAAACCTTTGCGCTCCGGCGGATATCCAGCTCCCGGCCTTGGCCTGCCTGCACATGCAACCCTGAGAGAGTGACGATGGCATCGCTGATCACCATGCCTTTGGCAGCGGCGATATCGACATTCTTGAGCACCACGGCCTTCACCGGCGATTCCGGCAGCCCGAAGATCACGCCTGCCGTATCGCCGCCCGCCGCCTTCAGGTTCTCGATGCGGATATCGTGGAAGAAGGGCGTCAGCCTTGTGACCGGCTTGGGCGGGTTGTCGCCGTCAGGCGGCGTGTCCGGATAATATTCCGTGATCAGGATGGCGGTTTTCACGCCCGTCATCCGGATATCCTTGAAGGATAGATTGCTGACATCGGCGCCGCGGTCGCGGTTGGCCTTGATCCGGATTCCCTGGTCGGTGCCGGTGAAACGGATGCGCTCGGCATGGATATTCTGCGCCCCGCCCGCCAGCTCGCTGCCGATGGAAAGGCCATGGCCATGGTCGAAAATGCAGTCGGTGATGGTGATGTTTTTCGCCGGTGAATCCGGCCCGGGCGAATTGATGGCGCCGGATTTGATGGCGACATTGTCGTCGCCGACATCGGCATAGACATGGTCGATCACCACATTGCTGGATGCGAAGGGATCGATCGCATCGGTGTTGGGCGAATTGGCGGGCGCCAGCACCTTGATGTTGCGGATCACGACATCGTCCGAATAATAGGGCACGATCTGCCAGCTGGGCGAATTTTGCACCGTGACGTCCTCGATGCGGATATGCCGGCTGTGGTCGAACACGATCAGCCGGGGCCGGAAGACGCCAACCCCCAGGATGGAATTGGGCCGCTTGCCGCTTGCGTCCGTCCACCAGCTCGCGCCATTGCCGTCAATCACGCCACCGCCGGTGATCGCGATATCATGCGCATCGGCCGCACTGACCAGGGACTGCATGCCCTTGGCGCGGAAAACCATCGTCTCCGGATAATCGCGATGATCGGGGGATCCCTTGAGCGTGGCGCCTTTCGCCACCTCAAGGGTGATATTGCTCTTAAGGACGAGGGGTGCGCTGAGATAGACGCCTTTGCCGAGCCGGACAGTGCCGCCGCCCGCGCTCGCGCAGGAATCGATTGCCGCCTGTATGGCGCGGGTGTCCTTGGTGACGCCATCGGCCTTGGCGCCAAAGGCGTCCGGATCGCAGACCTTCGCCTGAGCTTGGGCGTGGACGGAAAATTCCCCCGCCAGGCAGAACAGCAAGACGAAAAACAAACTCCGAAACTTTTGCACCATGCTTATCCCTCGCTCCCGGTATTGTCTCCAAGGGAGAGGTTCGGGGCAATGCAGGCGCTGAAATCATGAATTTCCGGAAATATTGCAGCGCGGCATCGCGCCCGGCTTGGCCATGCGCTTGTCAGGGCGCGGATTTCAAGGCGATAGTGTCGCTCAACAAGCAAAATCATAAGTGGGGAGAAGGTCATGGCGGCGGCGGAAGATGGCAAGGCAAGTGGGCTCGACCGCGTCCTGGCGAAGCTGGTCGCGGTCCGTTCCGGTGAGACGCCGGCCCTGCTCTGGTCCTCGGCCTATTTCTTCGTGCTCCTGGCGGCCTATTACATCCTGCGCCCGGTGCGTGACCAGATGGGCATTGCCGGCGGGGTCAAGAGCCTGCCCAATCTTTTCACCCTCACTTTCGTCGTCATCCTGATTGCCCAGCCGGCCTATGGCGCTCTGGTCGCGCGCATCGCCCGCTCCAAATTCATTCCCATTGTCTATCACTTCTTTGTGCTGAACCTGGCCGTGTTCTGGGCGCTCCTGCATTACAACATTGAGGTCAAGCTGGCGGCCCAGGCCTTCTTTGTCTGGCTCAGCGTCTTCAATATTTTCGCGGTGGCGGTGTTCTGGTCCTTCATGGCCGACCTGTTCGAGAGCGAACAGTCCAAACGGCTGTTCGGCTTCATTGCCGCGGGTGGGCAGGCCGGCGCCATGGCGGGCCCGGCGCTCGCGATCACACTCGCCAAGCCTCTGGGACCGGCCAATCTTCTCATTCTGGCCGCCATTCTCCTGGAAGTCGCGGTGTTCTGCACGGCGCGCCTGGAAAAGGCGGTCGCCGTCCTGGCGCCCAAGGAGCCGCGCAAGGAGATGGTTCACAACCCCGCCAAGGAACAGAAGCAGGTGGTGGGCGGCGGCTGGCTGGAAGGCTTCATCGCCGTCGCCAAGTCGCCCTATCTGGCGGGTAATGCCATCTGGATGGTGCTGCTGTCCTTTACCGGCACGGTCATCTATCTGGAACAGGCCAATCTGGTCTCCGCCTCCGGCGCCGACGCGTCATCCCAAGTCCAGCTCTTTGCTTCCCTCGATCTCTCCGTCGGTGTCATTACCCTGCTGCTGCAGTGGCTGATCACCGGCCGGCTGATGACCAAAATGGGCACCGCGCTTGCGCTTGCGCTCCAGCCGGTCGTGTTCGCTTTGGGCTTTGGGCTCCTGGCGGTGTCACCGATCCTCATGGCGGTCCTTGTCGTCCAGGTGGTTCAACGCGTCGCGGGCTTCGCCTTCTCCAACCCCGCGCGCCAGGTGCTTTTCACCGTGGTTTCGCGCGACGACAAATACAAGGCCAAGAATGTCATCGACACGGTGGTGTTCCGCGGCTCCGATGCGGCCTCAGCCATGATCCAGTCCGCCTTCAAGTCCATCGAATTGGTGGCTGTCACAGGCTTGGTTCTCTCGATTGGCTGGGTGGCGCTCTCCTGGGGTCTGGGCAAGACCGAAGAACGCCAGGCCAAAGCCCTGCAAAGAGCGGCCGCGCTGGCGCGAAGTTGAGCCGGTTCCTTCCATTGCCGCCTTTGCGGGGGAATGCTAGCTTTCACCGCATACATTTCGGCGGAGGACACGGATGATCCGGCGCAACTTCCTTCTTGCGGGTGCGGCGCTTTTCTCGGCCGCTTCGCTTCCCTCCCTGTCATGGGCGCAAGCCAAGCCCAAAGTCGGTTTCATCGGTGCTGGCCGCATCGGCAGCCAACTCGCGACCTTCTGGGCCCATGCCGGCTATCCCGTGATGCTTTCTGCGCTGGATCTCGACACGGTGAAGAAACTGGCGGCTGAGATCGGCTCCGGCGCGCGAGCCGGCTCGCCCGCCGAGGCCGCCGCCTTCGGCGATGTGGTGGTGGTCACCGTGCCTTACAGCGCCCTGCCGCAAGTGGGCAAGGATTATGCCGCCCAGTTGAAAGGCAAGATCGTTCTCGATACCTGCAATCCCAATGTCACCCGCGACGGCCCCATGACCAAGGATGCGCTGGAAAAGGGCACCGGCGTGATGGATCCCATCTACCTGCCGGGCACGCGCCTGGTGCGCGCCTTCAACACGGTGGGCTTCGGTCTCCTGACGCCGTCCTCGACCAAGCAGGGCGAGGAAAAGATCGGCATTCCGCTGGCCAGCAACGACAAGGCGGCGATGGCGGTGGCGGCGCAGATGGTGCGCGATGCCGGTTTCGAACCCGTGATTGTGGGCGATCTTTCCACCGCCAAGAGCTTCGACACCGGCACCTCGATCTATGGCAAGGCGGTGCCGGTCGGCCAGGTACGCGCCGCGCTCGGCGTGAAGTAGCAACCGCCCCGTCCTTGATCCTGAAAATACGCGGTTCTGGTCTACGGAAGCCTTCGTTGACTCTACGAAGCTCTTCGTATTAGCATGACACATGAAGCGGCAGCCGCGAAAACCTACGGCGACAGAGCTTGAGGTCCTGCGCGTGCTTTGGGCCAAGGGGCCCTCGACGGTGCGCGAAGTCCTGGCC
>CAZEFQ010000190.1:0-11969 GCA_964511505.1 uncultured Rhizobium sp. | reverse complement strand
CGGTTGCTGCCGAGATTGCGCAGATTGACCACGTTGAGGCCGGCGGTGCCGGGCGAACCGCCGCCCTGGCTGGCGCCGAAGGAGGCCGGAGGCGACTGGACCTGGGGAAGCTGGCGCACCGCGTCCTGGATATTGGCGAAGGCGTCTTTCTCCAGCTGGGCCGCGCCAACCACCGTGACCGGCGTGGGCTGGGTATAGCCCGCGATAGTCACGCGCGAAGCAGAGACCACCACCTGCTCGATGTCGCCTTCGCCTTGCGCATAGGCGGCGGCCGGCATGGCGGCAACCAGAGCAGCGGTCGAGCCGCCAAGCATCAGCTTCTGAAACAGATTATCCATGAGCATCCCCCGATGTGTTGTGTGAACAGATGTGTGTGCGAATGAACGTATGTGTGCGCGATACCCCTGAACCCTTATGCCGTGGTTGTTTTCCGCGCAGCGGTTTTGCCGGCGGAAACATGTCTCAAACCTTGTCGGCAGCGGCCTATCAAATCAAGGCCGACGAAACTTATTCCAAAAGCAGCGTGATTATTTTGCAACTATATTTTAAGCCGTCTCATTGCGGCGCAATATAGCGTGTCACGAATTTTGTTGGCTTTCCGGGCTTTCTTCAGGATTTCTAGGCTCTTGAGCGAATTATCCTGACAGACAGTCAGCTTCGCATCGGCACTGGAATACCTCCATTTTCATCATTGAAGTGCACGGAAAGGAGCCGGCTCCGTCAGGCGGGCTGCCCCGATTCGCGTCACGCCGGCGAGGCCAAAAATCAATCCCTATATGGGCCATCCTGGCGGTGCTTTTTTCCATGAGCCCCTGCGTGAAATCCGTTCCGAAAATGGAACCGCGCGAAAGCAGGCCCCTCCGCTTCTGTGTCCTGCACTGGGTGAGGCCCGTGACAGCGGCCCGCCTCTGCCGTCCGGCGCCTGGACCTGATTATCGCTCGCCGTCCGGGCGAAGAATTTTCAGAACTCGCCTGTCACCAGATTGGCCGGCCGGCCGGCGAGGAAATTCTCGATATTCTCGAACAGCTGGTCGATCAGCGCTTGCTGCGCCTCGTCGCTGGCCCAGGCGATGTGTGGGGTGACGATCACATTGGGGCGCCGGGCGATCCGCATGATCACGCTGTCGGCGGGCGGCGGCTCAGGGAATGTGACATCCAGGCCGGCGCCCGCGATCAAACCCTCCGCCAGGGCGCGTTCCAGGTCTTCCTCCACCATAAGGGGACCGCGCGAAGTATTGACCAGGATCGGCTTCTTCTTCATCCGCTTGAACTCGGGATAAGCGATCATATGGCGCGTGCTCTCGATCAGCGGGCTGTGCAGGGTGATCACATCGCTGGTCTCGATCACTTCGTCCCAGGGGGTATAAAGCGGGCCCCATCCGTGAGAGTGTTTGTGGGCTGCAAACATGATGCGCATGCCGAAAGCGCGCGCCAGCCGCGCCACGCCCTGGCCAAGCGCTCCCTCCCCGATCACGCCCAAATTCTTGCCGCTGAGGTCGTGGATCGGGTGGGTAAAAAAACAGAATTGGCCCGAGCGCTGCCATTCGCCGTCAATGACGTCCTGCCGATAGCCCACCAGGTTGCGCTGCAGCGCCAGGATCAGCGCCATCGTGTGTTCCGGCACGGTGTGAGCGGCATAGCCGCGGATATTCGAAATGGCGATGCCATGCGCATGGCAATATGTCTTGTCGATGGCATCGGTGCCGGTGGCGGCGACCGCGATCAGCTTGAGCCGTTTCAGCTGCGCCAGGGTTTCACCGCGGAGCGGCACCTTGTTGTCGATGACAATGGTGGCATCCCTCGCCCGCTCGACGATTTGCGTTTCATCGGTCCGGTCGTGCGCGGCGATGTCGTGCGGAAAGGACAGATCCGGCATCCGGATCTGCGGCGCGATGGTGCCGCGATCAAGAAAAACAATATGCTCCACGAAGTCCGGCTTTCGATATTTCATCCACAAAATGACTGCGGCGCCGCGCGTTTCGCGGGCGCCGCAGATAATCTCAACTCAAAGGTCTCTGATCAGCCGCCACCGCCCGTGGGAGCAGCCCGCCCACCGCGCGCCGCCGGCGCGGAAGGCTTGTAGTTGGCCGACCACGGACCGGCTGTGACCTTGCCTTGCGTGTTCCACAACGGACCCAGCGCCTTCTTCGCCGCATCGGCATAGATGGCATAAAGGTCGCTGCCCGGAGGCGCATTGATATGGCCGCCAGGGCCCTGGAAGCAGTTGAAGTCGGGACGGTCGAGCCAGTTATAGGGACCGCAGAGATATTTGTGGGCCCTAAGCGCGGCGTCATGCACGATATTGATCTCGCGCTCGTAATCCGGATCGCCGGCCTTGTAGCCGGAGTGATTGCCCAAATCGCTCGAGGCGGCAAACACCGCGTCGATGCCCGGGAGGGCGGCGATCTTGTCCGCATCGGCAAGACCCGAAAGCGTCTCGATCATCACCGTGAGCACCAGATTGTCGTTGATGGTGTTGCGATAGCCGCCCGGAACGTCACGGAAATTGATACCCGTCATCGAGCCGGCGCTGCGCCCGCCCATTGGCGGATAATAGGCCCATTTCACCGCTTGCTGGGCTTCCGCCAGCGAACGCACGGTGGGAATCTCAAGCCACAGCGCGCCAAGATCCATCGCGTGCTGCTCATCGAACTCATTGGCATTGGGAATGCGCGCGCCGGGAACCGCCTTGGCATAGGGACAGGTGGTCCACATTTTTTGCACGCCATCCCAGGTGCCGCCGGAATGCTGCATCTCGGTCCAGATGAAATCCACGCCCGAATTGGCCGCGGCGCAGTAATGCTCCGGCGAGTCGTTGCCGTTGATGGTGACGGACGTGATCTTGCCGCCCTGCATCATCTTGAGCTTGACCGGATTCCAGATGGGATTATTCGGCGGCGCATCGGTGCGATGGCCAAATTTCCAGGTCTTGGGGTTGAACGGGCCCTGGTTGACGGCGCCCGGCGGCGCGATCTTGTCGGCATGGCTGTCAACGCCCGCCTTCGGCGCCAGCGGGAAAGTATTGAGGCCGCCCGTGGCTGCATCGTCCTGCGCATAAGCGGCGCACGCGCCCATCAACAAGGCTGCGCTGAACGCAGCGGAAAAAATCTTGAACGTCATGCTTCCTCTCCCAGCTGGTGAAGGTGCGAACTCGAGCTCGCCGATCGCCTTCAAAAACGCGGTTCAGTGTGGCAGCGCTGCCATAATGAATCAAGGGCCGGCAGCGCGATCAAAGGTGTTTTACGGTACCCTTTCAGAGTCCTACATTCCGTCGTGACGAAAAGTCATGCCGGCCGCGATTTCGATCAATCCAACCGGTGCTATTTTGGCCGCTGCCGAAAAAAGAGGCCGGTAACGTTCGTCACCGGCCGACGCTTGTAAATAGGAACTCCTATTTGGACGCGCATTGCGCGTTCAACAGCTGCGCCAACGGCAGACCCATCCAGGATCCCGTGGCGGGAAAGGTTGCGTTGGGCGCGACGCCGAGCGTGGTGCCATCGGGAAACAGGATTGTCACTTCGTGTGCCGGCGCCCATGACCCATCGGAATTATGCTTGAAATCGCCGCATTTCAGCGGCGGAGAGTTCGGCCCGTCCTGCGGCGTCTGCACGGCTTGTGCCTGAGCCGGAAGCGCCCAGCCTGCAACAAGAACCGTCGATATCATGGCGAGGATTTTTCGCATCGTGAAACACTCCCAAATTTTTGCCCAATCCAGGCTGGTAACTAGACATCAACCGGCCCGGATTTCAAACAGTACTGGTGGACGTCCCCCCTCAGCCGCCGGTCGCCGCACCGCGCCCGGGAGGCGTATTGCTGTAACCGGGCGCCCAGGGACCGGCCGTGGGTTTGCCTTGGGTGTTCCACAAAGGTCCCAGCGCCTTTTTGGCCGCATCGCTGTAAGCGGCATAGATGTTGCCGCCCGGCGGAACATCGATGTGGCCGCCCGGACCCTGAAAACACTTGAAGTCCGGCCGGTTGACCCAGGCATAGGGGCCGCAGAGATATTTATGCGATTTGAGCGCCGCATCATGGACGATATTAATGGCGCGCTCATAATCGGGATCGCCCTGCTTGTAGCCGGTGAAATTGCCAAGGTCGCTGGAAGCGGCAAAGAGCGCCGTGATGCCCGGAATGGCGGCGATCTTGTCGGCGTCGCGCAGACCATCCAGGGTTTCAATCATCACCGTGACGATCAGATTGTCGTTGATGGTGTTGCGGTAGCCGCCGGGCACATTGGCATATTGCCGAGGCGAGCCGCCCAGGCTGCGTTCCCCCATGGGCGGATAATAGGCCCATTTCACCGCCGCCTTGGCCTCCTCGACATTGCGCACGGTGGGAACCTCGATCCACAAGGCGCCCATGTCGGTCGCGTGCTGCTCGTCGAACTCATTGGCGTTGGGAATCCGGGCGCCCGGGATCGCCTTGGCGTAGGGGCAGGTGTTCCACATCTGCGCCACATTCATCCAGGTTCCGGGCGCATGCTGCATTTCGGTCCAGATGAAGTCCACGCCCGAATTGGCGGCGGCGCAGTAATGTTGGGGCGTGTCGACGCCCGAAATGCTGACGGAAGTGATCTTGCCACCCTGCTGCATCTTGAGCTTCACCGGATTCCAGATCGGCGTTCCCGGCGGCGCATCGAAGGCGTGGCCGTATTTCCATTTGTTCATGTCGAAGGCGCCCTGGTTGGTCGCGCCGGCCGGGGCGGTCTTGATGGCGCCACTGTCCTGGCCTTCCTTCGCGGCCAGCGGGAAATTGCACGGACCGCGGCAACTGACCCCGTCATCCTGTGCCAGGCTGGCGGCCGCGCCTATGGTCAATCCCGCGCACAGAGCCGCGGAAAAAATTCCGAACTTCATGCATACCTCCCGATGTCGAGCTGATGCCTTGCTGTCAGACTGCTCCTGTTTGGCAGCGTTGCCAATACCGATTAGTGTCAGCTTCAACACGAATTGGGGCCTCGTTTCCGCTACAGAAAAAGCAGATGCGGGCTGACAGAGAGTCACCAAAGGTATCCCTGGGGGAGTCATGCGCATTACAAGAGCGGTTCTTATCGCGGCGGCCTTGTCCGGTCATTGTCTGGCCGCACAGGCCCAGGATGCACCCGCTGCCGCGACACGCGCACCCATGACCATGGTATGGGCGCCGAAACCGGCCGCCTCGCCCTTCGTCGCGCCCAACCGGCCGCACTGGAAACTGTCGGAGATTCTAGCCGCTCATGCCGGCCAGAAAGACTGGTCGGAACCGATCGTGCGCGATCCAAGCGGGTTGAGCGCAACCTATATCCAAATGGCGCCGGGCGGAAAAACCAAGACCATGCTGTTCGCGGATTCGAGCATTTTCTGGGTGGTCGAATCCGGGCAGATCCGTTTCATCATCCAGGGCCAGGAACCTTTCGTCGCCTCGCACAACTTCATCGTGAGCGTGCCGGCGCGCACCCCCTTCAGCATGGAAACAGTGGGCGACGTTCCCTCACTGAGGTTTGAAGTCAGTCACACCCGCTCGACACCGCTTTATCCCGTCAGCGAAACGCCCACACCGGTCAAAGGAAGAACCTATTTGCGCGCCGCAATCATAGGCGCGCCGGCCGCTTATGGCCCCGGCGTCAAACCCTATGTGGACTTCGACAAGGACATCATGGCGGGCGGCGGCCGCGCCCCGCCCGGCTTTGCCCATGACAGCGAAACCGCGGCCAACATCATCCGCGGTCCCGGCGTGCCCCGGCCGCCGGACAGCGACCCCGGCCATTTCCATGACGGCTCCGCCGAATTCTTTTTCGTCCTCGACGGTCACTTAAGCCTTTTGACCGAAGGCGTGCCCTTTATCGCGGCGGCCGAACCCGGCGATGTGCTTTACGCGCCGGCGGGCCGCTGGCACCGCACCGCCTTTGTGGGCGACGGCATGTCGGGCCGCATCTCCATTCACGGGATCGCGTCATCGCTGAACATCCTGGATCCGGAGCACAGCGCGGCGGCGCAGTAGTGAGCGCATCCTCGCTCCGCTCGGACAGGACAAGCTTTTCTAGCCTCGCTATCGCTCGTCAAGAAAAGCTAAGTCAGCTTGGGCGAGGCGCAACGGAGAACGGGCCGTTCTCTTCTGAACCTCAGTTGATCCGCGCGGGCTGGGCGAAAGGACCGACTTCGGGTTTGCCCTGGGTATTGGCCAGCGCGCCCAATTCCTGTTTCACGCCCGCGGCAATGGCGCCGCCTTCGCTGGTGTTCTGGAAGCAGGTGAAGTCGGGACGGTCCACCCAGGCGAAAGGCCCGCACAGGCGCACATGCGCCTTCAGCGCCGCGTCATGCACAATATTGATCGCCCGCTCGTAATCCGGATCGCCCTGCTTGTAGCCGGAGAAATTGCCCAAATCGCCGGAGGCCGCGAAAATGGCACTGACGCCGGGCTGGCTGGCGATGCCATCCACATCCTTGAGGCCGTCCAGCGTCTCGATCATCAGGATCAGCACCAAATTGTCGTTGATGGTGTTGCGATAGCCGCCCGGCACATTGCCCCAGAAGGCCGGCGTGAAGGCCGGGCCGCCGCCATTGCTGCGCCCGCCCAGCGGCGGGAAATAGGCCCATTTCACGGCCTCTTTCGCTTCGGCGACGGAGCGGACGGTGGGGACCACCAGCACCAAGGCGCCATCATCGAGCGCATGCTGTTCGTCAAACTCTTCGGCGCTGGGAATGCGCGCGCCCGGCACCGCCTTGGCATGCGGACATTGCGACCACATGTCGGTCACGTCCTGCCAATTGTGCTGGGAGTGCTGCATTTCGGTCCAGATATAGTCGTAGCCGGCATTGGCCATGGCGCAGTAGGTCTGGCCGTCCTTGGCGTAGAACACCGTGCCGCCGGTGACCTTGCCGCCCTGCATCAGTTTTATCTTGGCGGGATTCCACAATTTGGACCCGGCGGGTGCATTCCAGGCGGGACCATATTTCCACTTGGTCATGTCGAACGGCCCCTGATTGACCGCACCGGGCGGCGCTGTTTTCGCAGCGCCGCTGTCCTGGCCGGCCTTGGCTGCCAGCGGGAACTTGCCACCGGCGGCCACGGCATCCTCGGTGGCCTGGGCAAAGGCCGCGCTCGCGATGAGCGACATGCCGGCGCAAAGAGCGGCAAACAAGGTGGCTTTCATGGCATTGCTCCTGGGCGTGGATTTTCCGCGAGATTGGCAGTGCCGATCCTGTAAATCAAGCACGCGCCGTTTGTTGCGAGACCGTGGGCGGCGGGATTCTCACGCCCTGTTCCCGCAGACGGCTCAGAAGGGTGGACGCCGCCTCTTCCAGATTCTTGCCGGTGGCTGCCAGCATTTCGGCCAATGGCCGTTCCGCTCTGTTGATGGAATAGGCGGCGGCGAGACCGAGAGCGTTCACCTGTTCCTGTGTCACGGACAATTTGCCCGCCAGGGCCACAACCGGTGTCTTGCCGGCCCGCGCGCAAACGCCTTGTATCAGTTTGCCATGGCCGCTCTGTCCGTCGAGATGGCCCTCGCCGGTGATGACGAGATCGGCTCCTGCCGCCGTCCGGTCAAAGCCGGTGAGATCGAGCACCATGTCGATGCCGCGCCTCAGCGTGGCGTTGAAGAAAGCCAGCGCGCCAAATCCCATGCCGCCCGCGGAACCAGCGCCAGGAATGTCCGCCAGGCCTTTCCGGCCGGTTTCCGTTTCCACCAACTCGGCGATGTGGCGAAGGCCGGCATCCAGTTGGGCCAGGCTGCGATCGTCACCACCTTTCTGCCGTCCATAGGTCCAGGCCGCACCCGCCGGGCCAAAGAGCGGATTGGTCACGTCGCACAGCACATCCATGCGCTCAAAAGGCATAGCGGGCGGCGCAATGATACGGACGATCTTGCCGAGATTGCCGCCCACCGGTTTTACCGGCTTGCCTTCATCATCGAGGAATTTCCATCCCAGCGCCGCGGCGGCCCCGATTCCGGCATCATTGGTGGCGCTGCCCCCGATCCCCAAAAGCGCGCGTCTGACGCCGCGCCTGCCGGCATCGGCCAACAATTCGCCGGTGCCGAAGGTGGTGGTCAGCAAGGGATTGCGCTCCTTCAGCGACAGCAGTTGCAGGCCCGACGCCGCGGCCATTTCCACCAGCGCCGTCCCTCCGTCGGCGGAGATGCCGTAAGACGCCTGCAAGGGACGGCCAAGCGGATCGGAGGCCGCGATCGTCACCGGCTTGAGCGACAAGGTGGCCCGCAGAATATCGAACACGCCCTCGCCGCCGTCCGAGAGCGGCATTTCGGTTATCGTGACGTTCGGATCGGTACGGATGAGACCGCGGGCGATGGCGTGGCAGACGAGATCGGCCGAAAGGGCATCTTTGAAGGAATCGCAGGCAATCAGGACACGCATCTCGAATCCGCTGAACGGGCGGCCACTACAGGCCAACTTACAGATAGGATTGTCAAAAAAAAGAGCGCCGGCTTTCGCCGGCGCAAGCCAACCGACAAGCCGGGGAATATGGCCAATCGGGCGGTTCAACTCGATCTCGTGAAACGTCCCTGGGGGAAACGCAAAGAGACGCTCAGACCTCGAGAGGCAATAATTTGGCAGCGCTGCCAAAATGAATCAAGAGATTAATTCATACAGATCTTCAATGGCTTAGGTTGTCCTTCCCTCGAAAAGCTCAAATCCCAGGTCAATTACCTGGGAGGGCGCCCGCGACAAGAGCAATTTGGCCCCGATCTCTCCGACCGTACCGCGCGGGGTGCGGATGGTGGAGAGCGGCTGGGGGGTGAGCCGGCCCATGTCCAGGCCGTTATGCCCGAACAGTCCCAACTGATCGGGCACCGAGATGCCGGCGGCGAGACAATGGAAATAGCCGCCGATCGCCATGTCGTCATTGGCGAAATAAACCACTTCCAGGCCGGGATTGCGCTTGATCAGCCGCATCAACCCGTCATGCCCGGTCTGGATGGAGGACAGGCCCGGCGTGATTTCCTCATCCACCAATTGAAGATTGTTGGCTGCCAGCGCTGCCTTGAAGGCGCGGTAGCGCTTGCCCGCGCGCAGGTCATGCGTCGCCTCATTGCCGACATAGCCGATACGGCGGTATTTGCGGCGGATCAGATATTCGGCGACGACCCGGCCCACGGCATAATTGGAAAAACCCACCACGATATCGATGCCCTGGCCGTCAATATCGCCCACTTCCACGATGCGAACCCCGGAATCCTTGAGCATGGCGCGGCCGCGGTCGGTATGTTCCAGCCCGGCGATCAGGATGCCGGCGGGCCGCCAGGCGAGAATGGACTCGATCAACTTTTCCTCGCGCGCCGCTTCATATTCGGTGACGCCGATCACCGACTGGAAGCCCGCCGCTTCAACCACCGAATTGGTGCCCCGCAACAGATCGGGAAACACCGAGGTGGTGAAGGTGGGCATGATGATGCCGATCAGCTGCGAGCCGGTGGACGCCAGCGTGCCGGCGATCCGGTTGGGCACGTAATTGAGCCCGCGGGCCGCCTTCAAGACCCGGTCATGCACATCCTGGGAATAAGAACCCTTGTTGCGCAGGACACGCGAGGCGGTGCTTTCTCCTACCCCGGCTTCGCGCGCCACATCGGTCAAGGTGGCGGCACGGGGAACCACTTTGGGCGGGAAGGTCATTCATAGCCTTTTTGTGTCACCGCAGCAGACGCCATTTGGTACACAGAGCGCGGCAATCTTCAATGGGCCCCATGCTGCGTCTTACCGAACTCAAGCTGCCCGTGGGCCATACCGAGGCCGAACTGGCCGCGGCCGTGCGCAAAAAACTGCGGATCGGGGCCAAAGATTTGGTCAGCCTGTCGGTGGTACGGCGCGGCACCGACGCGCGCAAGAAAAACCGGGTTCTTTATGTCTACACCGTGGATGCGGACGTGAGGGACCAGGGACGCATCCTGGTCCGGCTGAAAGACCCGCATGTCCGGCCCGCTCCCGAAACCGGCTACAAACCGCCGACCCGCGCACCGGAGAAATTCGTCCGTCCCCTGGTGATCGGTGCCGGTCCTTGCGGCCTGTTCGCCACCCTGGTGCTGGCCGAAATGGGCTTTAAGCCCATCCTCCTGGAGCGCGGCAAAAAAGTACGCGAACGCACCAAAGACACCTGGGCCTTTTGGCGGCAGGGAATTCTTTCGCCGGAATCCAATGTGCAATTCGGTGAAGGCGGCGCCGGCACTTTTTCCGACGGCAAGCTCTACAGCCAGATCAAGGACCCGCGTCATCTGGGCCGCAAGGTGCTCACGGAATTCGTCAAGGCCGGCGCGCCGGAGGAGATCCTCGCCGACGCGCATCCTCATATCGGCACCTTCCGGCTGGTGACCATGGTGGAGAGCCTGCGCCAAACCATCGAGAGGCTGGGCGGCGAATATCGTTTCCAAAGCAAAGTCAGCGACCTTCTGCTCGAGGGCGGCGCGTTGCGCGGCGTGAAGCTGGAAGGCGGGGAAGAAATCGCGGCCGATCACGCGGTACTGGCGGTGGGACACAGCGCCCGCGACGTGTTCGAGATGCTCCTCAAGCGGGGCGTGGCGATGGAAGCCAAGCCCTTCTCCATCGGCTATCGCATCGAGCATCCCCAAAGCCTGATCGACAAGGCGATGTTCGGCGGCCAGCGCAAGGAGTTGGGCGCGGCCGAATACCGGCTGGTGCATCACGCCGGCAACGGCCGCTCGGTCTACAGTTTCTGCATGTGTCCCGGCGGCACGGTGGTGGCGGCGGCGTCGGAACCGGGCCGGGTGGTGACCAACGGCATGAGCCAATATTCACGCAACGAGCGCAATGCCAATGCCGGCATTGTGGTGGGCATCACACCGGAACAGGATTACCCCGGCTCGCCCCTTGCCGGTATCGCCTTGCAGCGTCACTGGGAAGAACAAGCCTTCATCGCCGGCGGCGGCACGTATGCCGCGCCGGCGCAGCGTGTGGGAGATTTCCTCAAGGGCGTCGCCTCCACCCAATTGGGAAACGTGGCCCCGTCCTACCGGCCGGGCGTGACGCCGGCCGACCTCTCCCTTTGTCTGCCTACCTATGCCGTCACTGCCATCCGGGAAGCGCTTCACGCTTTCGGCAAACAGATCAAGGGCTTTGATATGGAGGACGCTGTGCTGACCGGGGTGGAGACACGCACCTCATCGCCGATCCGGATTGGACGCGGCGACGATTTCCAGAGCATCAATGTGAAAGGACTTTATCCGGCAGGAGAAGGCGCGGGCTATGCCGGCGGAATTTTTTCGGCAGCCATAGATGGAATCAAAGTCGCGGAAGCCGCGGCGAACGCCATCGTCACCCAGACCTCGGTCACGCGCTGAGGAATTCGGAGACGAATTTGGTGCGGGGCTCGCGTTTCACATCATAAGGCGCGCCATATTGCTCGATGCGGCCGGCATGCATCACCGCAACCAGATCGGCAAGCGCAAAGGCTTCCTCCTGGTCATGGGTGACGAAGATGGAGGTGACGCCGGCCTGGTCATGGATATGGCGCAGCCAGACCCGCAGTTCCTTGCGCACCTTGGCATCCAGCGCACCGAAAGGCTCATCGAGCAAAAGCATGCGCGGCCCGATGGCGAGCGCGCGCGCCAGCGCCACGCGCTGACGCTGGCCGCCCGACAACTGGCTGGGATAGCGTTGCGCGAGGCCTTCCAGCTGCACCAGCTTGAGCAATTCGTTGACGCGCGCGGCGATCTCATCGCGCGAGGGGCGCTCCTTGCGCGGGCGCACCTTGAGCCCGAAAGCAATATTCTCCGCCACCGTCATGTGCCGGAACAGGGCATATTGCTGGAAGACAAAACCCGCCTTGCGTTCCCTGGCCGGCATGGCGAGCCAGTTCATGTCGGCAAAGCGCACGGAGCCGGAATCCGGCTGCTCCAGCCCGCCCAGGATGCGCAACAGCGTGGTCTTGCCCGATCCGGAAGGTCCCACCAGCGCAACAAAAGCGCCTTGCGGCGCGGTGAGGCTGACATTGTCGAGAGCCGGAAAGCGCGCGAAACG
>CAZEFQ010000189.1:0-7409 GCA_964511505.1 uncultured Rhizobium sp. | reverse complement strand
AGGAATGGGGAAACGGATAATAATCCGCCGTCATCCCGTCCGATGACGTCACCGCGCGCAGGGCGCAGACATGGTCATAGGTCCGCCCGTCGCCCATCACCCCCACCGTCTTGACCGGCAAAAGCACCGCGAAAGCCTGCCAGATCTGGTCGTAAAGCCCCGCTTTCCGGATCTCATCCAGATAGATGGTGTCGGCCTTGCGCAATATCTCCAATTTCTCTTCCGTGATCTCGCCCGGCACGCGGATGGCAAGCCCCGGCCCGGGAAAGGGATGCCGCCCCACAAATGCCGGCGGCAGGCCCAATTCACGGCCCAGCGCCCGCACTTCGTCCTTGAACAAATCGCGCAGGGGCTCGACCAGTTTCAGCTTCATGTAAGCCGGCAACCCGCCCACATTGTGATGCGACTTGATGGTGACCGAGGGCCCGCCGGTCGCCGAGACGCTTTCGATCACGTCGGGATAAAGCGTGCCCTGAGCTAAAAATTCCGCTCCGCCCACCTTGGCGCTTTCCTTGTCGAACACATCGATGAAGGCGGCCCCGATGATCTTGCGCTTCTGCTCGGGGTCGCTGACGCCGGCAAGCCGCCCCAGGAACAACTCCCGGGCATCGGCATGGATCAGGGGAATATTGTAATGGCCGCGGAACAGCGAGACCACCTCGTCCGCCTCCCCCGCCCGCATCAACCCGGTATCGACGAAGATGCAGGTGAGCTGGTCGCCAATCGCTTCGTGAATAAGCACCGCGGCGACCGAGGAATCCACCCCGCCGGAAAGGCCGCAGATTAATTTGCCCTTTCCCACCTGGCTTCGGATTTTCTCCACCGCCGCGGCGCGGAAGGCATGCATGTTCCATTCCGGCTCGATGCCGGCGATGTGGCGCACGAAATTGGAAAGGAGGGTCGCGCCCCGCGGCGTGTGCGCCACTTCGGGATGGAACTGCACGCCATAGAAGCGGCGTTTCTCATCCGCGATCACCGCGAAGGGCGAGCTTTCCGACGTCGCCACCACGGCAAAGCCGGCTGGAATGGCGGTGATCTTGTCGCCATGGCTCATCCACACCGGCTCGCTGCCCGTCTCCGCCAGCCCTTCCAGGAGCGGCGAACCCTGCCGCACATGGATGTCGGCGCGGCCGAATTCGCGGTTATGGCCGCCTTCCACCTTGCCCCCCAGCTGGGCGCACATGGTCATCTCGCCATAACAGATGCCCAACACCGGCACGCCCATCTGGAACACGCTGTCGGGTGCGCGCGGCGTGTCGCTTTCGGTGACGCTGGCGGGGCCGCCGGAGAGGCTGCTGGCGCGCGGACGGTTGGCCAGCGCCGCCTCCGCCGGGTTATAGGGCACGATCTCGCAATAGACGCCGGCTTCGCGCACGCGCCGCGCAATCAGCTGGGTGACCTGGCTGCCGAAATCGATGACCAATACGCTCTGGGGCACGCTCATGGAGTGCCGGTCTTTTTTCCCTGGTCTTGCGCCTGGAAAACCTGTTGTGCGGCCTGCTGCTGCGGCGAACCCTGATCCAGCGCCAACATGCCCCGGCGCGCGCCATCGTCATTGGGATCGATGGAGAGGGCTTCGTCGAAATAGCTGCGCGCGGCCTCGGGCTGATTGAGCGCCATATAGAGATCGGCCAGCGCGTCATAAGAGGCGGGCCTGGCCGGATCAGCCACGATGGCGGACTGGGCCAGCCGCAGCGCCAGATCGCTTTCGCCCCGGTTTTGCGCCTCGCGCGCCTGCGCGATCAAGGTGACCGGATCGGGCTGCGGATCGCTTGCCGGAGCCGCGGCTTTGGCGGCCGGCCTGGCCCCGGCTTTGACAACCGGTTTAGCAGGGGTGGCTGCATACGCAGTGGGCGCCAAAGCCAGCAGCAATACAGCAGAAAGGGCAAATCGCATGGGACCGGCTTTAGTCATTTCTGGAGCGGTTCCAGGAAAAGTGTGAAGCGGTTTTCCGTCCGGAACCGCGCCCAAGACATAGGGCATTTTCGCGATTCAGCGAAGCGCGAAAATGCCGCCCCGAGTCATGCGTCCGTTGCGGGTGAGGAAAGCGGCATAAAAGCCATCCGTGCCGGTGGAAAAAGGTGAGGCCTGGAAATCCGGCTGCCAACGGCGGAATTCCGGATTTTTAACCAGAAATGTCTCGATTCTGTCTTCATTTTCAGAAGGGAGAATGGAGCAGGTGGCATAGACCAGCCGGGTCCTTGTATACGCCCCGCCCTGCTCCAAGAGCCGGTCCTGGGCGGCCGTCAGCGCGGCAAGCCCCTCAGGGGTGAAGCGGCCCTTAAGCTCGGGCTGGCGCCGCCAGGTGCCCGAGCCGCTGCACGGCGCATCGACAAAGACCAGATCGAAAGGGCCGCCCAGCGCCTGATCCGAATTCGCCCCGGAAATGATCTTTGTACGAATGATCCTGGCATCGGCGCGGGCGGCGCGTTTCATGAGTTCGGCCAGCGCGGCGGCGCGGACATCGGTGGCGGTGATCGATCCCTTGTTTTCCATCGCGGCGGCCAGCGCCAGCGCCTTGCCGCCCGCGCCCGCCGCCATATCAAGCACCGTCATGCCGGGCTTTACCCCGGCGCGTTCCACCGCGATCTGGGCGGCCAGGTCCTGGGTTTCGAAGGCGCCGGATAAAAACAGGCGGTGCTTGTCGAGATGGACGCCGGGCGGGCAGCGGATGGCGTTGAGGCCGATGGCGGCGCAATCAAAACCGTCCTGTTTCAGCGCCGCCAGCACGTCATCGCGCGATGCCTTCAGGCGATTGACCCTGAGATCGACCGGGGCGCGGTCTTGGAAAGACGCCGTCTCATCCAGCAGCCGGCCGCCGAACCGGCGCGTCAATTGCTCTTCGAGGAATTGCGGAAATTCGCCCTTCACCCATAAAGGCGTTTCTCCGGGCGGAACCCCAATCGAATGAAGCTCGCTTTCGGTCAGCGGTGCGGGTCCATAATTGCTCGTGAAAAGCGGCACCGGGTCCCTGCCCTCGGCCAGCAGCGCCGCGATGACCAAAGCGCGCGGCGAATCATCGCCCATGCGCCAGGCAAAAGAAAAGCGATAGCGCAAGATGCGATAGATGATCTCGGTGATCTCACGCCGGTCGCCGGAGCCGGCGAAGCGCCGGGTGCGAAACCAGTCCCGCATGAAGCGGTCGGCGGGCTGCGCTGTCGCATTCAGCCCTTGCAGGATATCGATCGCCGCTTGCAGCCGTGCCGACGGAGTCATGTCTTGCCGAGAAAGAGGTCCGGAGGAACCCTTATGGCAGAACGCGATAGAGAAAAAAGCCCGGCGCTGAAAAAGCGGCCGGTTTTAGCCCCAGGGCGGCGGCGTCCGCTGCCGGCCCGCAACGAAGGACGTAAGCGATATGGCGGCGCATCAACACGTCTCGCGCGCCCGGCCCGCCCTTCTCAAAGCGATAGGTGTCCGTGATCGCGGGCTCGATCTCATAAGGCGCGCCCACCACGTCAAAGCCCGTGCGCCAGAGAATCTCTGGACCCGACCATAATTCCGTCATCACGATACCTTGCTGCCATGGCATTTGCCCCAGGGCCAGCGCGGCCTTGTTCCAATCGCACCCGTCTGCGGCCTGCGGCATGCGCCCGGCCTCGGCCGGCGTGAAAATGCTCGGCGCGATTTGCAGCAGCAAGGCCGCCATCAACAGTGGACTGCGCAGCGGCATTTTTCGGCCAAACAGAGAAAGCGCCCATCTGCTCTCCATGATGCGCCGGGTGGCCATGGTCCAGGGCAGCAGGATCACCGCCTGGGCTTCGCCGGACCAGCGCATCTGCATCAGCGCCAAGCCGCCGAACAGGCCGATGCCGACCAACGCCACCAGCATGACACCGCGCTCACCCGCTTCCCCGCGGTGGAGGCGATGGATGGCGAACGGCACCGCCATCACCACGGCGGCGAACTGGCCGAGGAACTCGCAGAGATGAAACCAGCTGTCGGGAAGCAAGGGCCGCAACTCGCCGATCTCGCTATGCAGGGCCTTTATCGACGGCGCGACATGAGGCCAGGGGCCAAGAAAAAAGTCCGGATAGCTGGCACAGACCGCCAAAATCGCCAGCATGGCGGCCGCCGCCAGGGCGGCAAGGCGTGGCTTATCACGCCCCAGGAATTGAGCCAGCAGGATCGCGGCCAGCCCGATGGCGAGAACCGTTGCGTGCGCAATGGAAACGCGGTCATAAGCCGGCTGAAACAGATCGGACGCACGCGTCCCTGCGAGGAAAGCAGACGTCGCGGCCAGGCACCCGGCCCAATAGGCCGCCAGTTGCTTCAACACGTCCTGCTTGAGGGCGGCCCAGGCGATTCCCAGCACCAGCGAGACCAGCAGGATGGTGAGCAATCCTTCGATGGTGGTGCAAAGCTGGATCGCCCCGCCAACTCCGGCGAGCGCCGCCAGCGCCAACGCCGCCCTTCCGGTCCGTCCATCTAGCGCGGCATAGACCCAAGCCAATTGCGCCAGCAGCAGGCCCAGCATCAGGCTGTGATGGTCCGCACGTCCTGCCAGAAAAGCGCCCGACAATTCCGGCTGGGTGAAGAGCAGGATGGTGAGCCAGAGAAAGGCCGGCCCGCGCACATAAGGCCGCGCACCGGCCGCGAACACGGCCAGCGCCAGCATCAGCAGCAAGGGGCTGATCAGGGAACCCCAGATCAAAAGCGCGGCATGAGCATCCAGCCCGGCCCATGTCAGCGGCCAGGCGCCGGCCGCCAGCAGCGCATCGAACAGGCTAGTCCAGTGAATGGCAAAGCCGAAAGGCGCATTGACGCGCGGGTCAAAGCCATCCTGTTGCCAGGCTCCCGTCATCAGCCGCAAAGCGCGCTGTAGATGCATGTAGCAGTCGGGGTCGAGCAGGATGCCATGGCGAAGCCGCTCGTTGCCGGCGAACAGAAACAAGACCTCGACAGCGGCGACCAGAAGCGCGGCGGCAAGCGCGGTGCGGGTCCATGACCAGCGGGCAGCTTGCGTGGAAACCGGGTGGGCCCAGCTTTGCGGTCCTTGGTAAAGCGTCATGGACCGAGTGTGCCCCGCCGACCCTTGCGAGAGCCTTAACCAGAAAACACGCTATTTTCCGGCTTAGACGGCTTCCATCGTCACTTCGGCCTTCAGGCTTTCCACATCGCGGAACAGGGAGGCCACCGCCAGGGTGCGGCCGCCTTTGCGGAAGCGGACCAGGCCGTCCTTGGCCTGAAGGTCGCCTTCGACCACCGCATCATCCCAGCTTTCGGCATGGCCGACATAGTTGATGGATGTGTCGTAATGCTGGCTCCAGAAGAAGGGCACGGCGGCGAAGGCTTCCTGCAGCCCCAACATATTGCGCGCCGCCGCCTGTCCCTGGCGCTCCGCCACCACCCAGTGTTCCACCCGGATGGCGCCGCTGTGCCGGTCAGACCAGCGGGCGATGTCACCGGCGGCATAGATGCCGGGCGCGCTGGTCTCCAGATACGTGTTGACGCTGACGCCGCGATCGAGCGCCAAACCTGCCGCCTCCGCCAATTGCAGCCGCGGCCTGACGCCAACGCCCATCACCACGAAATCCGCATCAAGCCTGCTGCCATCTTTCAGTGTGGCCTGCCCGGCTGCAAAACCGCTGACGGTATTTCCCAGATGGAAATGCACGCCCTTCTCTTCATGCAGGGCGCGGATGACATCGCCGAATTGCGGTCCCATCACCTTTTCCAGCGGCCGGGCCTCGGGCGCCACGACATGCACCTGAAGGCCGCGCGTGACCAGCGAGGCCGCCACCTCCAGGCCGATGAAACTGGCGCCGATCACCAGAACTTTTTTTGCCGTTTGCGCGCGGGCGATGATCGCCCGGCAATCGGCAAGACTGCGCAAAGTGAAAACATCGGCGGGTTTGGCGCCGGGAAGCTCAAGCCGCACCGGCTCGGCGCCGGTAGCGAGCAGCAGCCGGTCATAGGCGATCACGCCGCCGTCGGCCAATGCCACTTCCCGGTTCTTCGGGTTGATGGCACCGACCTTCACCCCCAGGCGCAGGTCGATGCCATTGCCGGCATAATAAGCGTCATCGCGCAGCGGCACCCATTCCTCCGGCGCGTTGCCGGCCAGGTAATCCTTGGAGAGGTTGGGGCGATCGACCGGCGCCGCCGTGTCATCGCTCAGCATGATGATATCACCTTGATAGTCGAAGCGCCGGAGCATTTCGGCGGCGGCAAAACCGGCGGCGCCACCGCCCGCGATCACGATCCTGCCTGGCGGCTTGCCGGTGCCCGAGGATTTCTTTTTCGCCTCAGGCATTTTTTCGCCGACAAAAATCTTGCCGTCGCGCTGCTCGACCTTCCAGCAGGAAAGCGGCGCAAAGGCGGGGGCATGCATCGCCTCGCCGGTCTTGAGATCGAAGCAGGCATGATGCCAGGGGCAACGTATGGAGCCGCCGGTCACCAGCCCGTCGGCGAGCGGACCATGATAATGGGTGCAATGGGCGGAGATCGCGAAGATTTCCGCCCCGCGGCGCACCAGCAGCACCTCTTCCCCACCAACCTGGCCGAGAAGCACGCCGTTCCCGCCCAGCGCCTCAGGCGCGATTCCTTCGGCGAAGTCGGGACCTGTCGGCTTATTGTTCTGGTCGCTCACGGCGGCTCCTAATTGTTGTCTTCTTTAGTTGTTGATCGGCGCCAGCCGGAGCACCATGCCCGGGGTGGCGTCGGCGGTGCCCATGGGTGAGCCGGTCGCATTCTGCAGCAGGACATAGAGCAGATGATCCGGCCCCATGATCACATCGCGGGTGCGGCCCCACTGGTCCCACAATATGTCCTGGCTGACGATCCTGCGGCCGGAAATCTCGAAGCGCAGCAGCTTCTGTCCCGTCAGCGCCGCCACAAAGAGATTGCCTTTCCAGCCGGGATAGCGATCGCCGGTGTTGAAGGCGATGCCGCTGGGCGCGATGGAGGGCGAATAATAAGTGATGGGATCGTCCATCCCCTCCTGATGTTGCTTGGTGATGCCGGGCTGCAATCCCATGGAGACGACACCCCAGCCGTAATTATGGCCGGGCTCGATGATGTTGATCTCATCGCCGCCGGTGGGGCCATGCTCGCTCTCCCACAAAAGGCCGGTGGCAGGATCGTAGGAAAGTCCCTCCGGATTGCGGTGGCCGTAGGTCCAGATCGAGGGGATCGCCCCTTGCCGGTTCACAAAGGGATTGTCCGCAGGGATCGAGCCATCAAGATTGACCCGGTGAATCTTGCCGAGCGGCGAATCCAGCCGCTGGGCATTGGTCATGTCGCCCCGGTCGCCCAGCGTGTAGAAAAGATGGCCCTTGCCGTCGAGCAGGAAGCGCGACCCGAAATGGATCACGCTGGGTGTGTAGAGCGCGGCGGGCGCCTTGAAGATATCCTGCTGATCCACCCACTCATTGTTGGTGCTGACATGGCCGCGCACGATCCGGGTCATC
>CAZEFQ010000188.1:0-4073 GCA_964511505.1 uncultured Rhizobium sp. | reverse complement strand
GGCGCCGCGCTGCCGGGCAACTGGCCGATCAGATAGCGATAAAAACGCTCCGCTTCCGCCACATTGCCCTGGCGATGATAAGATTGAGCAAGGTCGAATACGCCATGCAAATCTTCGCTGGTGCTGGGGAAGGAATTATCTGGCATTGCCATGCCCTGATGGATATCGCCAAAATAAGCAATAGAAAAAGCGCCGTTTACCGCCCGGCGCGGATGCGATTATGCTTTGGTGTCCGCGAAAGCTGCCTTATGTCGATCGAACCGAGAGATTTTGGTCCGGGCCGGCGCCCCTCCCGCAATGTGTTCGGCGGAAAGCTGGAGCCTTGCTCGATGACGCCGCTGACCGGCTTTTACCGCAATGGCTGCTGCGACACGGGCCGTGAGGATCTGGGCAGCCATACGGTCTGCGCCGTGATGACCGACGCCTTTCTGGAATTCTCCAAGTCGCGGGGCAACGATCTTTCCACGCCGGTCCCCGAATATGGCTTTCCCGGCCTCCAGCCCGGCGATCGCTGGTGCCTGTGCGCGCCGCGCTGGCAGGAGGCCTTCCAGGCCGGCAAGGCGCCCAAGGTGGTGCTGCGCGCCACCCATCAGGGCGCCCTGGATTACTGCGCGCTTTCCGACTTGAAGCGCCACGCCATCGACCTTGCCTAGCCGGAATTTCTGCCGGGCGCGGCCGATGACAGATATCAGGCGCCGCGCTACAAGGCGGCATGCGCCCGCCAGTGTCTCTTTCCCATCTCGCCTATCTCATTGTCATCGCAATCAAGGGCATTGACGGCGCCATCGAAACCGCGCTCGGTTTCCTTATTGCCATCGCCGGTCCCGACAAATTCTATCTCTCGGTGCTGGCCCTCACCCGGCCGGAATTGGTGGAGGATCATCCCTGTGCCGCGGCCGCCGCCAAGGCCGCCGAACATGGCGCCGCCGCCATCGCCTTCGGTTCGCCCACCTTCGCCATCTTCTATCTGCTGGTGCACGGCCTCTTGAAGCTGGGTATCGCCCTTGCCCTGATCACCGGCCACCGCGTGATCCTGCCCTTTGCTGTCGTCGTGTTCGGGGGTTTCGCCCTTTTCCTGGGTTATCGCACTGCGATCCATTGGTCCTGGGGGACTTTCGCGCTGGTGCTTTTCGATCTCCTCACGGTCGGTCTGGTGGTGCAGGAATGGCGCCGGCCGCAAAAAAAGAGCCCGGCCTTGAGGCCGGGCTGAGGTAACTGGGTCGCACACACAACCCAGGGGATTCAAGAAGATCTTGCGTGCCGGAGCTCAATAGTTGAAGCGAACTCCCAAGCGGAAAGACCGCCCCAACAGATCATAGGTGGTGCTGTTGCTGTGAAGAACCCCGCCATTGTTCTGGATCTGGTTGGACCGCGGCGCCACGAGTGGCGGCGGCACATTGGTGGCATTGTCGATGGCGCCATAGATTTGGATATTGTCGTTCCATTTGTAAGAGCCGCGGAGATCCAGATAAGCGGTAAACGGAATCTCAAAATGCGCCGGATCGTAAAGGTTCGCCAGCGCGGCCTTGGACAGGTTGCCGGTGTTGGCGGTGTTGCTGTACTTGCTGGTGCCGTACCAGCGGGTCTGGACGGTGACGGAGACCGGTCCGGTGGTGTAATCGGCCGAGAGCAGACCCTTCCATTTGGGCGTGCCATGGGTGCCGGCCGCATCGTTGGTCGCGGTGCCCGGCTGGCTGGTCGTGTCCTCGTCCTGCAGATTGGCGTAGGTGGTCCAGGCGAGCGTGCCGTCCCAGAAATCCATCGTGTAGTTGGCTTGCATATCCAGGCCCGAAACCGACTGGCTGGCGATATTGATGGTGCTCTGGTCGATGTTGGACAATGCCCCGCCCGGACCCAAGAACCGCAGATGCGTGCAAAGCGGGTCGTTGGGATTGCCTTTCTGCCCCGGATAGATGGTGCTGGGCAGGGTTGGGTTGCATTGGTCCAGAATGGTAGCAGAGGAAACAGTTCCAAGCCCGCCGGTGAGATTAATCGAGAACCAGTCCGCGGAGATACTGAGTCCGTCGATGAAGGTGGGCGTCAGCACAATGCCGCCGGAGATGGTACGCGCCACTTCCGGGTTGAGGTTGGGATTGCCGGAAAGCGTGGTGATGACGTTGACGGTATTTTGGGTCTTGGGGTCGGTGCTGGAGCCGGTGTTGACCGAGCCCGGCTGGAAGAGGTCCTGCAGCTGCGGGGCGCGGATGTCCACCGACCAGGTTGTGCGCAATTTCACATCATCGTTCACCTGGCTGGTCAGGCCGAGTTTCCAGGTCTCGACCAGGCCGGAGGTCGAATAGCTGGTCATGCGGCCCGCCATGGTGAAGTCCAGCGAATTGACGAAGTCGTTCTTGAGGAGCGGTGCGTCAATTTCGGCAAAGCCTTCCCAGACATTGTACGACGAAGACGGGAAGTTGGTGTAGTTGGCGGTGGCATAGGCGCCCTGGGCGCCGAGCTGGGTGGCGACATTCTGGCCGGCTTCCTTGCGGTAGCCGACGCCGAAAGCGAGGGCGACCGGCCCCGCCGGGAGCTGCCAGGGCAATGTGCCCTGCATGGAGGCTTCCCACACCGTTTCCTCCATCGTCTGATGTTCGAAATCCTGACCCTGGCCACCGGTGATGTAGCGCACGGCAGCGGCGCTGAGCACGCCCTCCCCGAAGGGATCGGCGGGAATACAGCCGGATTGCGCAACGACCTTGGCGGAGCCGAAGGTATAAGGCTGGCCGGTCAAGGTGGTGCGACAAACAATCGACCCCAGGGGCAATCCCGAGGTGCCGCGATTGGCGGTGGTGACGGTGATCGAGTCATAGGCGTTTTCGAGATTGGATTCGATCGCGTCACCCAGCACATGGGCGGTGAAGCGGACCTTGCCGTCCTGGAAATAGGTGTTCCAGGACCAGTCCTCGCCAAGCGCGCCTTCCAGGGTGAACACCATGCGCTCGATGGTGCGGCGGTTGAAGGTCAAGGCGGGGGAAATGCCCGATGCCGCCTGCTGGCTGAACCTGTCGCCGGTGGCGTTGTAATTGTCGTAATTGTTGCCGTTGATGGTGCCCAGCCGGAAAGAGGTGATGCCGCCGGCCTGCATGGTCGCCCGGACCGAGGCCGGGATGAAGGCGTTATCGCTCTGAATGACCACGCCGCTGGTGCCCAATTGCTGGAACGACTGGGCATCGCCCTTGCCGGTGAAATAACCCAGATTCAGCATCAGCGACGCCTGAATCGAGTCCGTCAATTTGTACCGGCCATAACCGAAGAAGGTATAGGTGTTGTTGGGACCGGAAATGGTCTGCCAAGGCGCCATGCCGTCCCTGTCCGTCAGCGAGCCGCCGTTCGACAAAACACCCAAGGTGAGGTTGCCGAAATCGACCCGCTGGGGAATGCCGGCGCCCACGAATTCGATGCCGCGCAGCGCGTTGGCCGGCGCCGGGGTCACGCCGGGCCCGGCGACACCAGCCGGGCTGGTCTGGATGATGCCGCCGGTGTTGCCCCCCCCTAAACCCACGTCGTTGGCAATAATCAACTGGGGTGCGCTGGGATTGGTGGCATGGGCGGGATTGGAGACCCAATAGGCACCGCGATACCACTTCTCCTGGATCATCAGCGCGGTGTCGGGGCGCATCAGCATGCTGCCCGCCAGCACCAGATGGCCGCGGCCGCCGAAAAGGTCGCCGCCCCAGGCGCTTTGAAGATTGAGATGGCGGCTGAGATTGTTGTAGGTGTCGCCGCCTTCAATGGTGGTTTTCCAGCCGGTGAAGTTCTTGTTCAGGACGAAGTTGACCACCCCGGCCACCGCGTCCGAGCCCCAGGCGGCCGAGGCGCCGCCGGTCACGATATCGACGCGCGAAACCACCGCCGAGGGAAGCGTCGAGATATCGACGCCGCCGGTTAGGTTGGAGACCACCACGCGCTGGCTGTCGAACAGGATCAGGGTGCGGTTGCTGCCGAGATTGCGCAGATTGACCACGTTGAGGCCGGCGGTGCCGGGCGAACCGCCGCCCTGGCTGGCGCCGAAGGAGGCCGGAGGCGACTGGACCTGGGGAAGCTGGCGCACCGCGTCCTGGATATTGGCGAAG
>CAZEFQ010000187.1:0-38052 GCA_964511505.1 uncultured Rhizobium sp. | reverse complement strand
AAGACTGGAAAACATGTCTGGCATTTCCAGTCGGTGCATCACGACATCTGGGACATGGACAATGTGATGGCGCCGGTGCTTGCCGACATTCCCTTCAACGGCAAGACCCGCAAGATCGTGGTCTATGGCAGCAAGACCGGCATGTTCTATGTGCTGGATCGCACCGATGGTTCGCCGCTCACGCCGATCATCGAAACCCCGGTGCCGCAGCAGCCGCTGCAGAAGACCTGGCCGACCCAGCCCATTCCGGTGGGCGATGCCTTGTCGCCGCAATGCGCCGCGCCCGATGCACCGGATGCTCGCGTGCCGCCATCCTATCAATATGGCTGCCTGTTCACGCCGCATCTGGATTTTCCCGTGGTGCAGACGCCCGGCACCGGCGGCGGCATGGGCTGGAACCTGATCTCGTTTGATCCCAAGACCAGGCTGATCTATACAGGCGTTGGGCAGGTCAATTCCGGCCACGTCCAGCGCAATGACGGGGTCGGCTTTCGCCCGCTCGGCCAGGACCGCAGCGGCAAGATCGTTGCCTTCAATCCCGCCACACACAAGATCGTGTGGAAAAAGGACACGGTCTGGGCGCTGGCCCACGGCAACGGCATTTTGACGACCGGGGGCGATGTCATGTTCATCGGTCAGCCCGATGGCGTGTTCCTGGCGGTGGACATGGCGGACGGAAAAACCCTTTGGCAGTTCCAGACCGGTGCCGGTGTCCATACCAGCCCGGCGGCCTATGAAATTGACGGGCAGGAGTATGTTGCCGTGTTCGCGGGCGGCAATAACCTGCCTTATGACTCGCCCAAGGGCGATGATCTATGGGCCTTCAGGCTTGGTGGAAAAGTCGCGCAGGCCGCTGCCCCCCCGCGGCCGCCGCTGCGTCAGCCGATTACCGCCGCGCCTGTGGAAGGATCGGTCGTCAAAGACACCGTTAATATCGCCCGGTTGTGGAGCAGCACCTCGGGATTGGGCGCCACGGAATCGGAGAGCGAGAATGCGATGGCGCCCCAGGCGCTGCGGGTTCCGGCCGGCACCACCGTCACCTTTCTCAATCCGGCCAGCAACACCCGGCCGCATTGCGTGACGCAATTTTTCGAGGGGCTGTTTTCTTCTCCGCCTTTGAACCCAGGACAGTCGTTTGCCTACAAATTTCTGAAGCCGGGAGAATATTTTTACAACGACTGCACATCGCCGCGAACCACTGGCAAGATTATCGTATATTAGAGCCGCTCTGTCAGGGATACGCCCTGTCCCGTTGACCGAACAGCATGGTCACATTTATGCGGCGGTTGAGATAACCCTCCTTGAACCGGATCTTGTCCGTTTCATGGAACAGGTCTGAATCGAAGATCACCGCCCGGTTGCAGCGATAGGGCACGGTGACGGATTTGGCGCCCGCCTCCTCGAGGAAGCTGCGGATCGCGGCGCTGTCGCTATTGTATTTCGCGAATTGCCAGTCCATCGGTGCCGCCACATCCCAAAGAACAAGGCCGCCCGATTCCGGGTCCAGATTGGCCTCGTCCGGCGTAATCCAGAAATTGACGTTCACCACCGCCTCGTCCGCATGGATATTGGTGCCGGACAGCGTGCTGTCATACTTGAACGCCCACATGTAGAGCAGCGGATAGCCGAGGAAGATATCGGGCAAGTTGGCGGCAAGCTCGTCCGCGATCTGGCCAAGCAAGGGCAAGGCAAAGCCGTGTTCGGGAAAAGCCCGCAGATAGCCGTTGGGATTGGCGGAGCGCCAGATCTTCTCCTCCAGGCAGAACCGGCGCAGGGCCCGCAGCGCATCGGGGGTGAGAAAATTATCGATCACCGCGATCTGCGGGCTCTTTGTTTTCCACTGCCCGGTCCCTGCGGCATTGCCGGGCGTGACGGCGGGCCCGGCGACGCGCCCGCCAGCCTTTGTGTGGACGGGGAGCCCCTCCAGATACTCTGCCTGTTCCCGGTCATGGCGGCGCTTAAAGGCCGGCCCCTCGCCGTCCGGCGGGAGAAGCGCCGCCGATTGCATGAACTGAGCGATCCCCTGCTCGGTCAATCCCATCTCGAACAAGACCTGGGCGCGGCCATTCATGGCGTCGGTAAAATCGGGCCGCAGCGCCAATGCCTTAGCAAAGCTCGCCATCGCCTCCTCGAGCCTGCGCAGACCCCAGAGCGCATTGCCGCGATTGTTCCAGGCCTCGACGAAGTCCGGGTTCAACGAAAGCGCCTGGTCATAAAGAGGAAGGGCGCTGTCGGGGCGGTGCAAATCCAGCAGCAGGACGTTGGCGCAGTTATAGAGGGCGCTGGCTGAACCCGGCCTCAGTGTCAGCGCTTGTTGGAAACTCGCCAGTGCTTCCTGCGGCCGGCCCAGGTCGCGCAGGATGTTGCCGCGGTTGTTCCAGATGCCGGCATGGCCTGGCATCAGCGCCGCGGCCCGGGTGAGATATTCCAGTGCCTGCTCTGCCAATCCCTGCCGGTGGAATTCCATCGCCTGCCGGAACAGGAGTTCAGCATCATTCATGACAGGCTTATAGCTCCGCGGGGTTGGCCTGCGAAGGTGGCATCTCGCGCTTGCCGATGGAAAGTCGGGGCCCCGGACTGTCGTGCAGGTCAAGGCCGCGACCATCGGCAAGTTAGGGGTTGCCGCTGCAGGCCCTATGAGTTTGACTGCCTGATGGATTCGACAGAGGAGCCATAAGCGTGAAGCTTTTTCGGCCTACCACTCTGGTGCTGGCACTTCTGTGCCTGATGTATTTCATTACCTATCTGGACCGCACCAATGTCAGCACGGCAGCCGCCGGTTTCGGACAGGATTTTCATCTTAACCGGACCCAAATCGGCCTTGTGTTTTCGGCCTTTGCCTATCCGTATTTGGTGTTTCAGGTTATCGGGGGGTGGGTCAGCGACAGATTCGGCACGCGACCCACATTGATCGTCTGTGGAGTGCTCTGGGCTTCGGCAACGGCGCTCTCCGGTTTGGCTGCAGGACTGACAACGTTATTGGCGGCCCGTCTGCTCCTCGGGCTGGGTGAAGGAGCGACCTTTCCCGCGTCCACCGCCGCGATGGCGCGCTGGGTACCCAAGGGCAAACGAGGTTTCGCCCAGGGCATAACCCATGCTGCGTCGCGGATCGGAAACGCGGCGGCACCTTTGGTCATCGTGGCGATCATGGCCAGCTATGGCTGGCGCATGGCTTTCTTCGGGTGTGCGCTGCTGAGCTTTTTCTGGGTGATTTTGTGGGCGGTGAGCTTCACGGAACGGCCGCAGGATCATCCCCGCATTTCGGCGGAGGAATTGGCGAAGCTTCCGCCAGCGGATGCGCGGCGCCCGGCGGTGCCGTGGCTGAGGCTTTCCCGCCGCATGGCGCCGGTGGTGGTGGTCTATTTCTGCTATGGCTGGAATCTCTGGCTCTTCCTCACCTGGATTCCCCAATATTTCCTGCACAGCTTCTCGCTGAATCTTTCCAGCTCGGCCGTCTTCGCCTCCAGCGTGTTCCTGGCGGGCGTGATCGGCGACACGCTGGGGGGCGTGTTGACCGACCAGATCCTGCGTTCCAGCGGCAGTTTGACCAAGGCACGCAGCGCGATGGTGGCAGTGTGCATGGTGCTGAGCGCTCTTGCGCTTTTACCGCTGATGTTCACCCATAGCCTTTATGTATCGCTGGTTTGCCTTTCGGCCGGATTCTTCTTTGCTGAGTTGGTGATCGGGCCGATGTGGGCCATACCCATGGACATCGCTCAGGAATTGTCGGGCACGGCCAGCGGCATGATGAACACCGGTTCGGCCTTGGCGGCCATTATCAGTCCGGTGGTCGGTGGATTCATCATCGACATCTCGGGGAACTGGCAATTGCCTTTTCTTGGCACCATCGCGCTGATGGCCCTGGGCGCGATGCTTACAATCCGCATGCGCCCCGGACAACGCTTCGAATACGCCACTGCCGAGGTTCGAGCGGATTGAACCGCACAGCAAAGCGGTCCGCTCCGGCGATCTTAGTTCGAGGCAGCCAGCGTATCGTGCGCCACCTGCATCAAGGCCTTGGACTGAGCCGGCGAGATACCGATGTCTTCCGCCACTTTGTCCTTACCGGAAAGAACCATCGGATCGAGCCCTGTGATCTTTCCAAAATCCATCAGCGCTTCCAGGTAATAGCCGAACACGCTGCCGTGATAATGGTCATAAGCCCACAGATCCATCTTGCTTGCGCCGACATCGTCATAAGGATTGTCGTCGGCAATACCGGTATCAATAGCGCGATTCCAGGCCAGGCCCACCGGCACGACGCCGGCAAAGCGAGGTTCTTCCTTGACGACCTGCTCGTAAGCGGCCTGAACATCCTTGCCCATCTGCTGGATCGGCTTGCCGTACCAATGCGTACCTTGGGGATAGGTCTGGTCGGCGCGACCCCAGTTGGCAAACAGCCAGAGCTTGGCTTGGGGATTTTCCTTCAGGAACATCTGCGCGATACGCTTTGAGGAAGAAAGAAGCAGGGTCGGGTCGCCGGGATGGGCTTGGTCCAGCGTGGAAAATCCGTGCATCACCACAATGTCCCAGGGCCGTTGAATCTTCTTCAACGCGGACGCGGCGGAGGGGGTGAACCAATGTTCGAATCCCGCGCCGCCGACCAGTTCCGAGCTCACCTCATAATCGCTATCCTTGAGTCCCGCTTCCAGGGTGAATTGCTTGAAAATCGCGGGCACCCCGCCATAGGTGTCGCCCCGCGCATCGGGACCGTTCAAATCATGTACGGTTTGGGGCCGGTAATGCTGCACGGCGGTATGTGCGCCATATTCCAAGCTGCCCCCCAGGAAAAGGACGGTGCGCGCCAAGGCGGGCGCGGTGCAAAGCCCAAGCAAGGCGCCGGCGGCAACCAGGTATTTCAGATGCGACATTGTCCCCTCCCCAGATATTTTTGCGGAACCTAACACAAGTCGCAAACTGCGCCAAAGCGATGACCGGGTACTGATGACATCCCGGCTCGGGCCTGGCGTTTAAGAACTGCGCCGCCCTTACCCTCGCACCACGGAAGCCTCGTAGGTGAACCCCCCCGGCGCCGGTTTTTTCTCCAGCAAAATCCGGTCGTCCGGGCCGACAATGCCCAGATTGACCACGCGGGGAGGCAACATCACCAGCGTCTGGCCATTTTCCACGATCTTGAGAATGCCGTTATTCGTCAGTCCCACGCTCGCCATCGCCACCAATCGCGACAGATAGGGCTCTTTGCGCCACACCCCGGGGGCGCCCGGATCGACATAGACCGTCAGCCGGTCCTCACCGTGATGCGCCAGCACCATTTTGGACTTGTTGGGTTTCCACTCCGGCCCCAACGCCGGGTCTTCCATCCAGCGGCAATAAAATCCGCGGCAAACTTCGGGCCGGGTTTCATAGATGCCGCAACCCGTTCCCATCACCACATGCCGGCACCAGGCATTACGGGGTTTGTTCAATTCCGGCACGTTCATCAGCTTGCAGCAGAGCGAGCAGTCGCCGCAGCGTTTTCCGCCGGTCGCGCCAAGTTTGTCGTGATACGCTGCCTCTCTCGGCTGCTGGCCTAAGCTCCCGGTGCTCTCCCCATCGGGTATCTCGACATACTCGCCTTGCTCATCTCGGCCTATCTCAGGCAAGGATCCCGTGCGCTTCTTATAGGCGGTCTGCCATGCCAGGTAGGCTCCGATGTCATCCTTAAGGTTCGCTATATAGATTTTGGTCACCGGCGCTCCCTCACTCCGCGACTATGGCCGCTCTGGCGCTTTACACTGCAACCGCGCGCGATCTGTACAGCGAACAGCGAACGGGCCCGGCAGCACCCATATTGCACAATTACCCGAACAATATCAGTGCCGGCTGAGCGTCAACGCCTGTACGGACCGGTCACGCTCCTAAACCGACATCAACGGTCCTGAAGGGTGGCAGGCAGATCGCGGTTGCTAGGATAAGGCCCGGCTTAACTTCGCTTTTTTCATTGACCATGCCTTTTCACGCCCCGGAGCGACAGCGGCGCAGCAGCCAACAGAAACTCGCGGGGGCGGAACAGACCATATATTCCGACGCTGGAGAGAGCGGCAAAAAACCAGATCGAAACAACAGTGAAAAGCCACGCTTTGATCAAGGTCAAAGCATCGTGCCTCTGTCTGCAAATAAATACTTTAAGAAAGGACGCTGGGAAATGGCCGAGAGCTCATTGCAGTTGGAAGTCCATGGCCTTGTCTTGTCGGGGCAAGTCAGCGAATTGCTCGACAAGCAAGTCAAAAAACTGGAGGCCCGTTTCGGGCGGACAACCAGCTGCCGCGTGACCCTGCGGGCTCCAGGACAGCATCATCGTGTTGGGGAGCCCTTCATCGTAAATATCAGGCTTGGGCTACCGTCCGGCCTGGAGGTCAATGTTGGGCCTTCGCGAGCAAAGGATCCACGGTTTGCCAATTTGATATTTGCCATTCATGAAGCATTCCGCAGGGCGACGTCGCAGCTGGATCGGCGGGTGGAGCGGCTTGAGAGAAAAAATGGGCCTCAAAAGGATATGTCCAGGCGCCGGCCACGGGTCTCATAGACCCGACTCTTGAAACGTACCGCACCG
The DNA here is from genome assembly GCA_964511505.1 of uncultured Rhizobium sp. Taxonomy (GTDB): domain Bacteria; phylum Pseudomonadota; class Alphaproteobacteria; order Micropepsales; family Micropepsaceae; genus Rhizomicrobium. The sequence continues at coordinate 31,499 of CAZEFQ010000187.1, read as the reverse complement.
CTCATACCAAATCGAGCAACAGGCATCTGCGCACCTTGAGGCATATCAAGGCCGGTCAGCATCATAGTCGATAGGGGATTATGAGCGACGGATGCGGAGAATTGTGATGTGGTACGTGCTCAAACTGGGCTATAGTTTTCTGGCTGACGCCGATCAACACACGGCCATGGCCGGCTATGATAGCCTGGAGGGTGCAAAACAGATCTTTTCTCACCTTGAGCTAGGCTATCAGTTCAACAGTCTGACGCGTATCAAGGGTGGCAAGTTCATCGCAGTCCACGGCGTCCATCTCTTTGAATCCTTCGAACCCCAGCTGTCTGACGCCATGGAGGCTGTTGACACCGGCGAGGCGACATTGATCTGCCAGGCGCAAGAGGTGGATTTCGAGATACCCAGATAGCCTCAAGGAGAGGCCGGGTGGTGCGCCGCCTGATAAGCCTTCAGCTTTTCCTGATATTGCTGTTGCAGAAGATCGTTCTGCTTTTTCGCCTCTTGATATTGTCGTTGCAGCCGGTCGTTCTCTTCTTTGCCAGCTGCATATTCCCGCTGAAGGGTATCATTCTCGCTCTTGCCGGCGTCATATTGTTGCTTCGACTCTGCATAACGCAGATCGGCCTCAGCGTTGGCCGTTGCAACATCGCGATTAAGCTTGATGGTGGCCGCGATCTCTTCCGGCGAGGACGGACCTGCCGCGAATGCGGCGGTGGCCGACATCGCCAATGCGACGCCTAAGGGGATAAGACGAACCATTTCAGACCAGACATTCCAACGTAACATTACGGTCAGGAGAGGGCGCCAAAGGTTCGCCAAAGGCAAAACGAAGCTTCTCGCGCGCCCTGGCACTAAATCCCTCATTTATCCAAACCCGGGTCAGACAAACCCGTTCCTTGGCATCTTCTGCGGGGCATTCCTTTTCATACAGCCAAGTTTCGACCCGATCCTCCGGATAGGGCAAGTTATCGTGGCGCACCCAGCCCTTGGGCGTCAAATGCAGGTAACCTTTCTCAGCACTTTCCATCTTTTGCCCTGACCCCCTTAGGCTGCCAGATCCTCCAGCGCCTCCAGATTCTTGAGGCAAACCTCGCGGGTGTTGTTCAGAACGATGACACCATCGCGCTCGAACTGGGACAGGCTGCGCGACACGGTCTCGATGGTCAGGCCGAGATAATCCGCGATATCCTGCCTTGTCATGGCCAACTGTGCGACTCGCTTGTCTTTTGAGTGCTCGGCCCAGTTGAGCAAGAAGGATGCCATTTTCTCCGCCGCGCCGCGCCGACCCAGAAGGAGGGAATGGCCTTGGGCACGGGCAAGGTTGTGCATGGCATATTGGAACAGCTGGCGGCTGACCGTCTCGTCCTTCTGCGCCAGGCTTTCGACGCTGCGGCGGCGATAGCTGACCAAAGTACAGTCGCTGACCGCTTCGGCAGAAAGTGTCCGCTCGTCTCCCAGTTCGAAGCCAAAGATATCGCCCTCCACATGGAACGCTTCGATCTGGCGGCGACCATCACTGAGGAACTTGCAAACGCGGACCACGCCGGAAACGACCTTGAAGAAAGTGTCGTTCGCTTCGCCTTCCGCGCAAATCTCACGGCCCTCGGCAACGTTGATCACGGTACCGACACCACTCATTGTCTTGTCCTTAGACGCCATCCAAGCGGTGCGGGCCTCGAGCGCTTTGCCGGCCTGGGTGCTGGTGGTTTGCTGAATCGCCATGTTCGCCTCCGAAATCTTCGATGCGAACTTGGTAAAGGCTGCCGCCGGCGAACCCAATTGTGTTTGTTCCTAAGGGAATCTACGTAGCTGCGGTAAGAGGGCAAAAAGACAAGGCGAAAAGCCAACTTCCGTGATCGTGGACTTCTTCAATCCCCCGTCCGACAGCCTTTCTGACGGCTGGCGGTGCTGCGCATTGGCAAGCTTTTTGAGCAAGCGCTCCACATTGGCCTGTCGATCCAGGAACGGTCCCGACCGCGACCGGCCGCTGCCATTGGCGCTTATGGCAGGACCGCCGCTGTTCAGCACGTTCGATATAGCGACGACAAAGGCAATCAGCCTGGCAACGGCGCAGGCTCCGGCGGGGTTGAGCTGATTTCATCTAAGGGTTCGCGCGCTCCGAGCGCCGGCCCAGCTTGATCAAAATCAAGGAATTTCCGGCAAAGATCCTGCCAATTTCTCCTGCAAAAGGAGAATGCAACATGAGCAACAGGTCCCTTCGCCAAGATGTCATTGATGAGCTGGATTTCGATCCCAGCGTGGATTCCAGCCATATCGGCGTCGCCGCAGAAAATGGCGTTGTTACCCTCACCGGCCATGTCAAAAGCTACGCCGATAAGCTGACAGCGGAACAGGCCGCCAAGCGCGTCAGGGGCGTAAGGGCGGTGGTCGAAGAGTTGGAGGTCACGCGCAGTGAACATATACGCGACGAGGAGATCGCAAGCCGCGTGGCTCAAATATTCCGCTGGGGCTCGGCTTTCGCGGGTTACGATGTCCAGGCTGAGGTGGCGAAGGGGTGGGTGACGCTGAACGGCGAGCTGGAATGGCAAACTCAGCGCCAGGCCGCCGAAGATACCGTCCGGCGCCTTCATGGCGTTGTCGGCATCACCAACAACATCTTTCTCAAGCGCCATCTGCCGGCTGAAGACATCCAGCGGAAAATCGAGGTGGCGCTGGGCCGGAGCTTCCTGGTGGAATCGCGGGACATTCAGATTTTCATGGAGGGCAAGGGCAAAGTCGTCGTTGAAGGAAAAGTCAAAAACTGGTCGGAACACGACGCCGTCGAACAGATAGCCTGGTCGGTGCCCGGCGTGACAGCTGTCGAAGACCATCTGACTTTCGCTTAGCCGGGATCACGCCGTGACGCCTGCGGTCATCACGCTGACCCTCAATCCCGCCATCGATGTTTCCGGTGAGGTGGGCCAGATGCTGCCGGCGCACAAGCTGCGTTGCCAGCAGGTGCGGCGGGACCCCGGCGGCGGCGGCATCAACGTGGCGCGTGTTCTATACCGGTTGGGCGCGGATATTCTCGCCGTCTTCCCGTCCGCCGGGGCAAGCGGAAAATCCCTGGAGCGGTTGCTGGCTGCAGAAGGCGTTCCATCCCTGGCCCTGCCGGTGGCGGGGGAGACGCGGGAGAATCTGACGGTTCAGGATAAGGCTACCGGACTGCAGTATCGCTTTGTGTTTCCGGGCGAGAAGATGGCCGCTGGAGATGTCGAGAAATGCTGCGACACTGCTCTGGACAGGCTTTCCGCAGGCGGATTTCTGGTCGCAAGCGGCAGTCTGCCGCCGGGGGCGGCACCGCGAACTTACGCGGACCTTGCACGCCGCGTGGGGCTCGCCGGCGGCAGTTTTGTACTCGATGCCTCTGGAGAGTCATTGCGAAGCGCATTCGATGCTCCTCTTGCCATACTGAAGGTCAGCGAAAGAGAGTTGATGGAGGGATTGGATCTCAACGGCAGAAGCGAGCTGCTTGCGGGCGCCCGCCGATTGATAGCCCGCGGCCCCCGCCTGGTGGCTGTAACCTCCGGCGAGAGCGGCGCGCTCCTGGTAGGAGCCGGCTTTGCCTATCGTGCGGAGGCGCCCCGCATCCAAACGGTGACATCTGTCGGGGCGGGTGACAGCTTTCTGGGGGGATTGGTGTTCGAGTTCGCCCGGAAAAGACCTCCCGATGTTGCATTGCAGACAGCAGTAGCCGCCGGTGCAGCTGCGCTCCTGTCTCCCGGGACCTCGCTTTGCAACCCCGGAATGGTCGACGCGTTGAAGAAGCAAATTTGCGTTCATCCTATTGGCGGAGCGTTGGCAACCGTCGGTTGCTGAAAGCGCGTTCCCGCAGCATGCCTTAGTTTTTTATGCACCGGGGTTGACTGAGATCAAGGCGATCCAGCCTGCAGGAGCCATTCTTCAGCGGCGCTTTTCTTGGGAGTGCGCCATGCTCGATCTAGGTCCTGCAAAAGTCCGTTTGCTGATCCAGCAGGCGCGGCTATTCACGGCGGCCCAGGGAATTGGCCACCATGACCGCCGGCCTGCCGTGGCGGCTTCTCGATATGAATGAAAGGGAACGCACCGCGATGGCTGCGCTGGCGCTGCTGGGAAGAGGCACTTTTGAACTTTGGGCGGACGCATTGGCTGTGGCGCCGCGGGCCTGCAATCACGATAGCGCTGAATATCTCATTTCCCTGCCGGGGCTCGCTGAGCATCTCGAAGATGGCCTGGACATTTTTGAGGGGCATAAGAGCACTGGAAACTCCGCCTGGAGCGCTTTCTCGTGAACCGGCTGGCGGGCAAAGTTGCGGTTATCACAGGCGCTTCGCTCGGACTTGGCAAGGCCATCGCAACCCGCATGGCGGAACAAGGCGCCAAGGTCGCCCTGCTGGACGTGCTCGATGCCGAGGGAATCGTACTCGAACGGGATCTTTCTGGGCGGGGCTTGGCCGCGAAATACTGGCACTGCGATGTCTCGAAAGAGGAGCAGGTCAAGTCGGCTTTCGATTCCGCGGCCGGCCATTACGGCAGCCTGACCATCGTTGTAAACAACGCCGGCGTTTCGGGACCGAGCAAGCCTACCCATCAACTATCCGAGGCCGAATGGGACCTGGTGCAATCAGTGAACGTCAAGGGCGTATTCTTTGGCACCAAGCACGCCATCGGACATCTTCGTAGCGCGAAAGGCGGCAGCATCATCAATTTGTCCTCGATCTATGGCCTTGTCGGGGCGCCGGATGTTCCGCCTTATCATGCCTCTAAAGGAGCGGTTCGGCTCATGACCAAGACAGACGCGCTTCTCTACGCGGCGGACGGGATAAGGGTGAATTCCATTCATCCCGGCTTTATCTGGACACCGATGGTGCAGAAGCATCTTGCCGGCGCTGGAGACGTCGAACAGGGGCGCAAGGCCGTGGATTCCCTGCATCCGCTTGGCCATATCGGCGAGCCTGACGATATCGCCTGGGGGGCGGTCTATCTCGCATCCGACGAGGCGAAATTCGTTACCGGTGCGGAGCTTGTCATCGATGGCGGTTATACGGCCAGGTAATTTTACGGGTGGAGTAAAATGGCCTTGGCCCGAACGATAATTGGGATTGGTGCTTCCGCGGGTGGCGTAGAATCGATAATCGATCTGCTTGCCCATTTGCCGAATGACCTTCCGGCGGCGGTCTTGGTCGTTCTCCACCGGTCTCCCGATCTCCCCAGCCGTCTGAAGGAAATTTTGCAGAGAAGATCCGGTATTCCCATCCAGCAAGTTTCAGAGGATATGCCCCTGAAAGCCGGCTTCTGCTTTGTCAGTCCGCCGGATTTTCACATGATGCTGACACCTGAGCGACGGATCCACCTTGTCGCGGATGGTTTCTATCGCGGCAACAATATCGACCTACTCTTCAATTCACTTGCGCGCTGCGCCGGCGCGGACAGCATTGGGGTTGTTCTGAGCGGCCTTTTAAAGGACGGCACCCTGGGGTTGCGGGCCATCAAGGAAGCGGGCGGAACTGCCTTGGTGCAGAGCCCGGAAGAAGCGGCCTTCTCCGATATGCCCAGGAACGCAATCGTCTCAGACGGTCCCGTTGATCTGGTCGGCACTGTGCGGGAGCTGGCGGAGGAAATCAGCCGCCGATGCAAATTGCCGGCGTCTGCGCGTTAATGCGCAACGATGGCTTTGATCCCGGTCAATCCTAAATCTGCCGACCTGTCCTTAATTGACTCGAGGAGAGAGCGATGTCGCAAGTTCGTCTGAAACACGGAACCTGGCTCGCCATTTGCGATGGCCGCAAGGCCATGCTGGTGGAAAACCAGGGGGATCACACTTTTCCCAATCTGGTCATAAAGGAAGTTCTGGAAATCAATAACCTTGCCACACATTTGCAAGGCTCCGATCGGCCCGGAAAAGTGATCAGCTCCCAAGGCCGCCATTCGGCTACCGAAGAGGCCGATTTTCACCGGCACGCTGAAGAGAGTTTTTTGAAGGACTTCGGGGTTCATTTACAGAATTGGATCGCCAAAGAGCCCGGGCACGAACTGTTCGTGGTTGCGCCTGCCGGGGCGCTGGGAATTCTGCGGGCGACGTTTCCGGAGCCGGTTCGTCAGGCAATAGCCGGTGAATTGGTGCGCGATTACGTCAAACAGCCGCTATACGAAATCGAACGGCATCTGAAGGCGGCCGGCTGATGGATCACCCCTCTTACATCCGCTGGTTTTCTGAACTGGGGATGCATGATGTGGCGAGCGTGGGAGGGAAAACCGCCTCGCTGGGCGAGCTCTATACTGCTCTTGTGCCGAAGGGAATTAACGTGCCCGACGGCTTTGCCATCACGGCCGATGCCTATTGGAAGGCCATCGATCGAGAGGGCTGTCGTGAGACCCTGGCTGGGCTGATGAAAGGCTCCCGGGCTTGTTCGGTCCGCGAACTTGCGCAACGCGCCAAGAAAGCACGCAATATTGTCTATGGGGCGACTGACACTCCGGAAATCCGCCGGCAGGTGTCGGCGGCTTATGCGGCACTTGAACGCCGTTATGGCGCGCGGTTAGCTGTGGCTGTCCGCAGTTCCGCGACGGCTGAGGATCTGCCGGATGCAAGCTTTGCCGGCCAACATGAAAGCTTCATCAATGTTCGCGGCGAAAATGCGGTATTCGAGGCCTGCCGGCGCTGTTTTGCCTCTCTATTTACGGATCGTGCCGTCGTTTATCGAAACGAAAACAAGTTCGATCACATGAAAGTGGCGCTTTCGGTGGCGGTTATGAAAATGGTCCGCTCTGACAGGGCTTCCAGCGGGGTCATTTTCACGCTCGATACGGAAACCGGATTCCGAGACGTGGTTTTCATCACCGGCAGCTATGGCTTGGGCGAGAATATCGTCCAGGGAAAGGTGGATCCGGACGAATTCTATGTCCACAAGCCGACTTTTCGTGCCGGCCGTCGCGCCGTGTTGCGCCACACATTGGGACAAAAGCAGAGCAAATTGATCTTTGGCGCCGGAAAATCAGGGGCGACCACTGTCAATCGGACGGTGCCTGCCGCGGCTCGATATCGTTACTGCCTGAGCGATGCCGAGATTCTGTCTCTCGCCGGCCACTCTCTTCTCATTGAAGATCATTATTCGCGGCTTAACGGCCATGCCACACCTATGGACATCGAGTGGGCGAAGGATGCGATTGACGGCAAACTCTATATTGTTCAAGCCAGGCCGGAAACCGTCGCTTCTCAACGGCCTCTGGGACTGGTCCAGTCTTATTTGCTGAAGAAAAAAGGCCAGATTCTCATGTCTGGCCGCGCAATTGGGGAAAAGATTGCGGTAGGACCAGTCCGTATCGTGCGCAGCCCGAAAGACCTCTCCAAATTCAAGGCCGGCGAAGTTCTTGTGGCGGAGACCACCGCTCCGGATTGGGAGCCGGTGATGAAAAAAGCGAGGGGCATTGTGACAAGTCGCGGCGGACGAACTTGTCACGCTGCCATCATTGCGAGGGAAATGGGAATACCGGCGGTGGTAGGCGCCGGAGAGGCATTGCGGCTCAGAAACGGGGCTGTCGTGACCGTCTGCTGTGCCGAAGGGGATGTCGGTCATGTTTACAAAGGTGCGCTGCCTTTCGATGTTCAGAATATAAAACTTGCCGATGTCGGACGGCCCCGCACAGAGATCATGGTCAACTTGGGAGACCCCGATTTGGCTTTCCAGACAGCCATGTTACCGAACGATGGCGTGGGCCTGGCGCGCATGGAATTTATCATCAACGAATTTATCGGCATCCACCCGATGGCTCTGGCAAAGCCCGATGCCATCAAGGATCGAAAAGTTCGCGCCAAAATCCGCACCCTGACAAGGGGCTATAGACGGCCCGAAGATTATTTCATCGACCGTCTGGCGGAGGGCGTGGGCATGATTGCCGCGGCTTTTTTTCCCAAACCAGTCATTGTCCGGTTGTCGGACTTCAAGACCAACGAGTATGCCCAACTTCTGGGAGGCAGTAGGTTTGAGCCGTTGGAAGCCAATCCGATGCTGGGTTTCCGCGGGGCCGCGCGTTATGCCCATCCGGCCTATGCAGCGGGCTTTGCGTTGGAATGCCGCGCCTTGAAAAAGGTGCGCGACGAGTTGGGCCTCTCGAACCTGAAGGTCATGGTGCCGTTCTGCCGCCGGGAAGCAGAGGCCAAGCTCGTCCTGGATGCCATGGCGAAGAATGGCTTGCGCCGGGGAGAAAATGGCTTGGAAGTCTTTGTCATGTGCGAAATTCCGAACAACGTCATCCGGATAGACGCTTTTTCCGCTCTTTTCGACGGTTTCTCGATAGGGTCAAACGATCTGACCCAGCTTACGCTGGGCGTGGACCGCGATTCCGAAATTGTGGCCTTCGATTTCGACGAGCGCGATCCTGGAATGCTGGAAATGCTCCGTTTGGCGGTCGAAGGGGCCCGGCGCAACCGCCGGCATGTGGGCATTTGCGGCGAGGCGCCCGCCAACTATCCCGAGCTCGCCCAGCGCCTGGCTGAATGGGGTATCGATTCGATCAGCGTCAACCCGGCAAGCCTGCTCAAGACCTTTGCGGCGGTTGCCAAGGCTGAAGCCGCCGGTGCTCTATCACATGCCCAACAAGTCATGTCGGCTTGAAGGAGGTATTGAGCCAAGTCAAACAGTCGATCCGGCCGCTTTGGTAAATAGCGTGCCGGCAGAGGCTGAAAATGCGTGTATTATTCGCAACGTCGGAGGTCTATCCGCTGGCAAAAACCGGTGGCCTCGCCGATGTTTCGCGCGCCTTACCGATATATTTGCGGCGTCAAGGCATCGATGTCCGCATCGTGATGCCTGGCTATAACGATGCCATCCGCCAACTGAAAAATCCTCGCATCGAAACCAGGCCTGACCCGATCCTTGGGATCGAAAATAGCGCCCTTATCTCCGGAGAACTCCCAGGCTGCGACGTACCTGTGTCGCTGATTTATGCTCCTGCGCTTTACTCTCGCGCGGGCGGTATCTACCAGGACGATGATTGCCGGGACTGGGAAGATAATCCGCGCCGCTTTGCCTATTTTGCCAAGATCGCAACCGATGTGGCATTGGGCCGGTTTTCCGATTGGAAGGCTGATTTGGTGCACGCCCATGACTGGCATGCCGGCCTGGTGCCCTTTTTTCTCTCGTTGGTTGATGGACCGCGGCCACCGGTGGTCTTTACGGTCCACAACCTCGCCTTCCAGGGGATGTTTCCATGTTCGGCGCTGGCACAAACCGGCATTCCTGGCCGTTTCTTTTCGCCCGATGGAGTGGAATTCTACGGCCACCTTTCGTTTTTAAAAGCCGCCCTGCGCTACAGCGACAAGATCACAACTGTGAGTCCGCGATATGCGCGGGAGATCCTTACCTCAGAGGGCGGTAGCGGCTTGGACGGCCTACTCCGTTCGCGCGAAAAGGATCTAACAGGAATATTGAACGGTATTGATTCCGTCCTGTGGAATCCAGGCACCGATCCGGCGATCGTGCAGCCCTATAGCAGCCGTGATATAGGCGGAAAACGTGTCTGCAAAGCTGATCTTCAAGCCAGACTCGGCCTGGAGATGGCGCCCGAAAAGCCGCTCCTCGGCTTCGTCAGCCGCTTAACCCGGCAGAAGATGGCGGATGCTTTGCTGCAATGTGCTCCAGGCATTTTGGCAACTGGCGCACAGTTGGCCGTGATAGCGCAGGGCGATTCTGATCTGGAACAGGGTTTCAGGCAACTTGCGGGCTCTTATCCCGGTCAACTTTCAACCCAACCGTACGATGAGGACATGGCACACCGGCTCCATGCTGGCGCGGATATTCTGCTGGCACCGGCCCGCTTTGAGCCGTGTGGACTGACACAGATGTATGGGCTCCGGTATGGCGCCGTTCCGATTGTGCGGCGAACGGGCGGCTTGGCCGACACGGTCGTAAATGCTCAGCGCGACACCCTTGCCGATGAAACCGCCACAGGGTTTGTTTTTGAAGAAGCAACCTGCCAGGCTTTGATGGAAGCCGTGGCTCGGGCTCTTGAGTTGTTTAACCAACCGCTTGCCTGGCGCCGGATTCAAGTTTCAGGGATGAATCAGGATTTCGGTTGGGACCGTAGTGCGGTCGCTTATGCTTCGCTTTATGAGGAAACAGTCGGCAAGCCGAAACATTCCAAAATCTTGGACGGCGGCGATGGCTTTCACCGGAAGCTGCACGCTGCCAGCCTTTCCTAGCGCTGCCAAAGAATTAGAGGAAGTTCCCCGGGAAGTTGTGCGTCAGGGTGATAGGGAACGATGCGCGGTGTATAATCTTGCGCCGGCCGTTTGGCCGTGACAGCGCCCGCAAAAATATAGCCGTTTAACGATCCCGGAATTGCCTGTTCCATCCGCAGTGACACCGTCTCGGCCGGATACTCTTCCTCTTCTTCCGCAAAAAGCTCCACCCGAATATCCGTGATGGAAATTTCTCCGAGTAACACCGGCACGGAGATATTCCAATGAGCTTGGGTCTGGATGATCGAAGGCTCGCCCAAATGAAGATGGGGCCAATGCCGCTGCAGCTTTTCTGACCAGCTTGCAAGATCTCTTGCCAGGGCACCGTCTCCCGCGGTCCTTTTGCGAAATCTTCCGGCCAAAGGCAAATAAGCCTGTTGGAGGTAGTCTCCCATCATACGGGTACTTGCGAACCGGGGGGTGAGGTCAGACATGCTTTCACGGATTCGGGAAATCCAGGCGCGCGGAATGCCCTGGATGTCACGTCGATAAAATTCCGGGATGATCTCCCGCTCCAGCAACCCATAAAGGCTCTCAGCATCCTTCTGGTCGACCTGCGCCGCAATCTCCCCTTCACCGTCGCCGATCGCCCATCCTCGGTCTGGCGCGAAGGCTTCGTCCCACCAGCCATCCCGGACGGAACAGTTCAGTCCACCATTCACCAGGACTTTCATGCCGCTCGTTCCGCACGCCTCCCAAGGTCTGCGTGGGGTGTTGATCCACACATCGACGCCCTGCACCAGTTCCTGGGCCAGCGCGATGTCGTAGTCTTCAAGGAAGACGACGCGGTGGCGATATTGCGGTTTTCTCGCAAGGGATATCCAGGAAGTTATCATCTCCTTCCCTTGCGTATCTGCAGGATGCGCCTTTCCTGCAAGAATGATTTGAATCGGATGGTTTTCATTGGTAAGCAGGCCATCCAGCCGTGCGAGATCGCGCAGAAGAAGGTCCGGCCGTTTGTATCCGGTAAATCGGCGCGCGAAGCCGATCGTCAGCACATTTGGATCCAACACCTTGTCGGCCCGGCTGATGGTGTCCGCGTCAAAGCCACGTTCCCGAAGCTGCCGGGACAGGTGCTCGCGAGCCACGTTTATCAGGCTTTGCCGGCCCTGGCCCCGCATCGCCCACAATTCTTCATCCGAGACAGCCGCAATACGCTCTTTTAGCTCCTCGGGGGTGGTTCGCCATCGTTCCTTGCCACAAGCCTCAGTCCAGATTCTGTCTGCGGCGATCGAGTCCCATGTGGGAATATGGACCCCGTTCGTCACGTGCCCGATGGGTACTTCGCCGGCGGGCCAATGCGGAAACAACGGCTGGAATATTCGCCGGCTCACCTTTTCGTGCAATCGGCTGACAGCCAGCGTCATGGCCGAACATCGCTGGGCCAGATATGCCATATTAAACGGTTGTTCCGGCATGGGCGGCGTGGCCTGCCCTAAGGCCAGCAGCTCGTCCACTTCGACATTGGGATCACCAATTTCACACTGCATACAAAAAAGATATTTGCGGATCATGTCTGCGGAAAAGGTGTCGAATCCGGCGGATACAGGTGTGTGAGTCGAGAATAGATTGCCGCTGCGTGTCGCCCAAAGCGCTTCCCGGAATGTCACCTGCCGGGAGACGGCATAAATTCGGGCACGTTCGAGAAGGGCGAAAGCTGCATGTCCCTCATTGACATGGCAGATCTCCACCTGAGGCGAGAGAGCTTGAACAACCCGCCAGCCTCCAAGGCCGAGAATGATCTCCTGCATCAGGCGTGTTTCACTACCTTCGCCATAAAGTTTGGCTGTGATACCGCGGTCTGCGGGGCTGTTTAGCGGGTCGTTACTGTCCAACAGATACAGCTTGGCCCTTCCGACACTGGCCTGCCATACGCGGAGCTGCACCGTGCGGCCGGGAAAGTTTAACAGGACCCGCAGCCACCCCTTATCAGGTAGAATGACCGGCTCAATGGGCATCCCTGCCGGTTCATTGTGCGGGTAAAGCTCGTTCTGGATACCCTGGGCATTAATGATCTGCCGAAAATATCCTTCCTGGTAAAGGAGTCCTATTCCCACCGCCGGTATGTCCAGGTCACTTGCAGTCTTGAGAAAGTCGCCTGCCAAGACTCCAAGCCCGCCGGCATAAAGAGGCAGAGCGGCACCGAGGCCAAACTCCATGCTGAAATACGCCACGCCTGCCAGCGCAGCCCTGTTGGAAGTGGTGGCAAACCATCCCGGATTGTTCAGATAGCGCAAGCGGCGTTCGGATACCTCTCTAAGCTTGCCGCAAAAGCCGGCATCTTCTGCAAGGCGCCGCAGTGCCTGGGCCGGCACATTTTGTAGGACGCTCCACGGATTGTGAGTGCGCCGCCAAAGCTCGGAATCCAGCCGTTCCCAAAGCGCGTCAGCTTCGTGACTCCAGGTCCATCGTAAATCAAGCGCGAGCGGGCGCAAATCGGCGATTTCCGTTGGAATATCCGGGAGCGCCAATCCAACCATTCGCCAGCCAACAGGAGGAATTTACAGGACCTGAAGATGATCTTCGACGTCGATGACGCCCGGGATTGAGCGGGCCGCGTCCTTCACAATTTCGCGATGTCCATTATGAACGGTCCCGGTGAGGGCAACCACACCATTCCCGCGAACCACAACACTGATGCAAGCGGCTTCGATTCCCGCCTTGTCTTTCAGAGACTTTTCGATTTTCTGTTTGATATCGATCTCTCGTACGGGCGGTATAACGAAAATGCTATTCACGACCCCGACCACACCTGCTAGTCGGCGGATCGCGCTTTCCGCTGCATGACGTTGATACTCACGATCCACATGGCCAGATAGAGCCACCCATCCATTTTGCACTTTTATTGCAACATGGCTGGCCGCGACGCCCATCCAATCCAGCAGGCCATAAGCACGCTCCGCAAGTTCGGTATCCGACACTTCCTTATCGTCTTCATACGGTACGGTGATTTCCTCAGCAATCGCCCTGACCCCTTGGACCCGCTTCACGGCTTTTTCAATGGCGCGTTTTTCCGCATAACTGTTCGCCTCCCCCGTCAACGTGACAACGCCGTGCGTGACAGCGACTCCGATCGCTGCCGGATGGGACTCCAGCTTCAACTCGTTGATGACATTTTCGCGAAGTTCGCTATCGCTCATTGTGTCGCCGCCCTGGGATTACCTAGGTAGGTTTTCCAAGAGCACGGCAACCAGCCTTGATATAGATCAATTCGAGGCTTTTCTTGAGGATATGGGGCAAAGCGATAAATGGCTGCTTTAAAGGGCATGTTGCCTTTTGGGGGGAGACAGCGAGGCGATGGGATTTCGGAAATCCGCTAGCCTCCCAGGGACTGCAGTTTGAGGGCTCGTCGAAGAACGAATACCCCCGCCAGGTAAGCAGTCGTGATCAATGTCAACGAGCCTGCCAGCCGCAATCCCAGGGGGACAAAGCCGAGGGCACCTGCAATCGGGCTAAACGGCAACAAACAGGCGAGCAGAACCGCGCCCAGGGAAGTAGCGACAAGGGCAGGGTGCGGCTTGTCGCGAAGCGGCCACGGCGTCCGGATGACGAAGATAACCAGGACTTGAGTGGCAATCGACTCGACAAACCATGCGGTATGGAACAGGGCCGGGCCTGCGACGAAAAAGTGCAGGAGCACATAGAAGGTCAGGAAATCAAACAACGAGCTGAACGGGCCGAAGAAAAACATGAAGCGCCGGATGTCGGCCATCTTCCAGCGGTGCGGCCTGGCGATAAGAGCCGGATCCGCCCCATCCATCGGAATCGCGATTTCCGAAAAGTCGTAGAGCAAATTGTTCAAAAGTATCTGGAGCGGAAGCATCGGCAGAAATGGCAGCAACAACGCGCCGCCGGCCATCGAGAACATATTCCCAAAATTCGAGCTGCTCGCCATCATGATGTATTTGAGGATATTGGCGTAGGTGCGACGTCCCTCCCGGACTCCCTCAGCCAATACCCCCAGATCCTTACGCAGAAGGATGATCCCGGCTGCTTCTTTAGCGACGTCTGCCGCGCTATCTATCGAGAATCCAATGTCGGCTTCATGCAGCGCCGGCGCATCGTTTATCCCGTCCCCCAAATAGCCCACGACATGGCCTTGGCGGCGAAGTGCCGACAACACCCGCAGCTTCTGGGATGGGGTCATGCGGCAGAAGATTGTCGTGCTGGAGAGGCGCGCGGCCAACGCCTCATCACTCATTGCAGCCAATTCTGTTCCTGTCAGCACTTCTGAAGCGTCCAGGCCGAGGTCGCGGCACACATGGACCGCAACATCGGGCGCATCGCCCGTCACGATCTTGATAGCGACTCCCAAGTCCCGAAGCTTGCCGAGAGCCTCGCCGGCGCCCCTTTTCGGCGGGTCGAGGAAGCCCAGTATGCCGGCAAAAGTCATGTCCCTTTTATCGCATTGCGCGCTCATGCACCCGGGGTCAGCAACGCGGAAAGCGACTGCCAAGACGCGGATCCCCTCCTTTCCCATCCTCTGTAGATCGCGCCGTATCTGCGTCTGGCGATCTTCGTCCAGCTCCAGGGGTTGGCCGCCGACCGGTTGGCAATGCGAGCATAGCGTCAGAATGTCCTCCGGAGCGCCCTTAACAATGACAAGTCGCTTTCCCTCACCTCCGGCCAGCACAGAGACGCGGCGTCTTTCAAAATCGAACGGCACCTCATCGAGCTTCCGCCAGGAAGAAATATCTTCGCCGGCGCTCGCCAGGATGGCCTGGTCCAGCGGGCTTTTGAGGCCGGTCTCGAAACGGGCGTTGATTTGGGCGAGTTTGAGCACGAGGGGGCTGGGTCGGCCCTCAGCATCCACCTGCCGCACCAGGCTGATGGTGGCCTCTGTTAGAGTTCCTGTCTTATCGCTGCATAAGACGTCCATGCTGCCCAGGTCGTGAATGGTCGACAGGTGCTTGACGATCACTTCCCGCCGAGAGAGCCTGATGGCTCCGCGCGCCAAGGTTACAGACACGATCATCGGCAGGAGTTCCGGCGTAAGACCGACCGCCAGCGCGATGGCAAAAAGAAAAGACTCGGCAATTGGCCGATGAAGGAGAAGATTCACCAATAACGTTGCCAAGACCATCAATAGTGTTAAGCGGACGATCAGAGCGCTGAAGTTTTGCAGGCCGATTACGAAAGACGATGGAGGCGGGCTTTTGCCAAGGCGATGCGCAATGCCGCCAAATTGAGTGTTCGAGCCGGTGGATGTGATTTTGACGGTGCCGGCACCGCTGATAACCGAACTGCCCATCCATACCTTGTTTTTAGCGCCCTTGTTCTCCTCAATATTTTTCTCGACGGGAAAGGACTCACCGGTAAGCAGCGCCTCATTGACAAAGAAATCGAGCGCCGAGATCAGCACGCCGTCCGCAGGCACAAGGTCTCCGGCAGAAAGGATGACAAGATCGCCCGGCACCAATTCCGCGGATGGGACGCTGCTCTCCTGGCCGTCGCGCACCACGCGGCATGTCAGCGCCACGCTGGCCCTGAGACGATCTGCAGCGTCGCCCGCGCGGTGTTCCTGAAAAATGTCGAGGCTTGCCGACATTCCCACGATCGCGACAATTATGACTGCGCTTTGTGCATTCCCCGTTGAGGCGGAAAGAAAGGCCGCCGCGATAAGCACCAAGACAAGCGGGTTACGCAGACGCGAAAGAAAACTGTGCCAAAGCGTAATGCGTCGGCCGCTTTCGACGGCGTTGGGTCCGACGGCTTCAAGCAGCCGGGCCGCCTCGACGGACGAAAGACCTTGATACCGCATAGGAAAGCTCGGCTTTCAGATGTCGCGTTATGCAGGCTACGCCGCAATTCAAACGGGAGGCTCGCGAACGCCAACCCTGGCCAACCCGGCCGCAACCGCCATTTCGCCAAAGCAGAAAAGTATCAAAACGACGCCAAAATCCATCCACGAGAAGGCAACAAAACGCCGCAAGACGAGAAGCGGAAATATCGCCTCCGGCAGCTGATCAAGAACCGGGGCAGGCGCGCTCGGGGGCATAGCCAGCCGGCGCTTGATAAAGCTGGAGGCGAGATCGCCCACCATGGCAGCGGCCCCGGCATGAACACCGGCATCTAGCGAAAGCCCCAGAGCCCAGGCCACCACGGCTGTGGCGATTATCGAACAGAGCAATCCGGCCCACGTCTTGGAGCGGCCGAATAACGGCCTTCGATCTGAGAATAGAACTCCTCCATCCAGCGGAGCGAATTGTTTTCCCGAAGCCCATTTCAACAGCAAAGGTGCGCTGTTTGCAGTGGCAACCAATAACAATAACTTGAGAACAACAAGCCCGTCAGAGTGATCCCCATTCTGAACTGGCGACAGAGAAAGGCCCAGCCATTCCTGGAGCGTCCGCGCAGCAGGAGCAACAGTGATGGCGAGAATCGCGGCAATCGCGAGAAGCAGGAGACGAAAATGGCGGCGCAAGAAAACCATAGGTGATTCTTATGGCAGGAATGCCGCGCTGTTCCTTGCGCCAAATCAAACTTCAGTCAGGCGCCGCGCCGCCTCCCCTTCGCTCTGTCGGTACTTCGGCAAGACGCCAAGAGCCGTCCTGTCATGCGCCTGCAATTGTTGAAGAGCCCGGCCGTTGAATCAGGCGCCGGCTCCAAAACCGATCGCTCACCCCGGGGGAGTGATGATCCCAGTTACCCCCTCGAAAGGCCCGATCGTCAGCAGCGCTGTGGAGGGCGGCACCTCGGTCGCTTGCATTCGAAGTCAGGCAGCAACTTCCTTCGAGCGCAAACTCCGGATCATGAAGCCGATGCCAGCGAAGCCGATAAGGAGCGTCACCCAAGTCGAAGGTTCTGGGACGCCGGGAATGTCGCCATTCAATGTTCCCCTGCCCGTGAGCGTGTATCCGGCGGGTGATATCGAGCCCTCGCCGGAGCCGGAGCCGGTAACGCCGGCGAACTCTCCCGTCCCGCCGGTGAAGGTCAGCGTCTGCGTGAATGGCCCCGTATCTGTCGCCAGATTCACCATGGTGTCATCTTCGAACAGCGAGCCGAACAGCGTGTCCCCGTTCGCAAAGGTCCATGTGAAGGTGCCGTGATCCAGGCCGGTCGACAGATCCAGGGCGTCTGAGGTGTCGAAGGTGACCGGATTCAAGAGAGCGAACTGATCGACCGAGCCCATTGCCGATGCATTCAGGTACAGTAGCCCGCCGCTCAGGACGGGTGGCGCCGTCAATCCACCACTGAAGCTGTAGGTGATGTCAATTGTAGCGGCCTGGCCCGGAAAGCTCAGACCAACCAGCGAGGCACCGAAAAGTGAAACAACGATCACGCGTATGATTTTCATGTCATTTCCCCATCGATAAACGCAACAGGTCCTCTCAAAGGCACGCTCGACTGTAGGAGGAAGGCGAGAATCCGCCACATCGCGCGGGTGATGATCCGCTGATGTTTTGCTGATGAAAAATGACGTACCCGTCTTCCGTCCGGCTAAGGGCGTGGCCTTCGCGGCATCTTCCTATCGGCCCAGCTTTACCGGGGAGAACCGGGCCAGCTCGCCGGCATCTTATTGAAATTCCTCGGTTACTTTCGTTGATGCGCGGCTCGTCCCATGACAATTCCGCCAATTGCTGGTAGTGGGAATTTGGGCTTTTGGGCGGGCGGATTGCTTGGCGCACAGTGGGAATACGGTGCCGGCGGCGATCCATCTGGCGCGCGAGCCCCCTTTTCGCTTGGGAGATGTGTCGGTCTACCCGGCGACGCGGCAGGTGGTGCGCCATGGGCGGAGCGAGACGCTTGAGCCGCGCATCATGCAGGTGCTGGTGGCGCTGTTCCGAGCCGACGGCAGGGTGGTTTCCCGGGACGACCTGACCCTAAGCTGTTGGGAAGGACGGGTCGTCAGCGAACATGCCATCAACCGCGTTGTGAGCAAGCTGCGGCGCGTGGCGGAAGCAGATGAGGGCGCCTCCTTCGCGATTGAGACCATTTCGAAGGTTGGGTTCAGGCTCACAGCACCGGGCGGGCCGCAGCCCGGACCGGAAGGGCGCGACCGCCTCGAGCCACCGTTGCCATCCCCCTGGAAGGTGGAAACCAGCCGGCCGTTGATACCTCTCTGCGCGATGGAGGGGGAGCCGGCTTTCTCCGCCGATGGCAAGATGCTCGCCTACACGTCTGGTGACGACGCGCAATCCCGTAAAATCCATGTTCGCAGCGTGGCGCGGGGAGACGGCATCAGGATAACCAGCGATTCTTTTGACAATGGTTCTCCCAGCTGGTCCTCAGATGGCACCCGTATCGCCTATGTGGGCCGCCGACAGGGCGAGCCATGCCGCATCATGGTAGCAGGCTTCCCGGTTGGAGAGGCACGGGAGGTCTGGCAATGTGCGCGCGCGCAATCCAGCACCGTTTCCTGGCAGCCGGGCACGTCATTCCTCTATTTCCACGACCTGGTAGGCGAGGCCGGCGCCTGCATCTTCCGTCTCGATCTCGATACCGGGATTTGCCTCCAGCTTGCCAAGACGCATGTGCCACGGGACTCTGGAGCATTGTTCCAGGCGATCACACATCTGCAATGTTCGCCGGACGGGAAGTCGCTGCTCTATGTTTGGCGGAAGACCGCTTCGACGAACGCGATCGTGATCCGCGATCTGGCCAGCGGGGCAGACCGGACGCTGGGCAGTATCGTCGGAGGTTCGGCAGCCTGGACCGAGGACTCTCTCGCCGTGCTGGCCACCACGGCCAGTGGAATCGGAAGCGAAATCACGGCGTATCCGGCGGACGGCGGTGTATCTTATCGCGTCTATGCGGCCGCGACCGATATCGGCCACCTTTCCGCCGGAAACGGCGGCTTTCTGGCGCTGGAGTCCGGCTCCAGCCGCGTACGTCTGGCGCGCGCATGCCGCGAACAGGCGACGCGGCCCGATTTCATTGATCCGGCAAATGGCAGGAGCTGGGCGCCCACCTTCGCGCCCGATGGCACGCTGGCCTTTCTTTCGAACCGTTCAAGCACCAATGCAATCTGGGTGATGAAGCCGGGCAAGGCGCCCACCCTCCTTTACGATGCCGGCCTCGCGCATATGTTTCGCCTGGAATATTCGCCCGACGGATCGCTATTGGCCGCGGCCATCGCGACGCCGGACGGCATCACGATAAAAATCCTCACCTCGGAGGGCGCCGTCGTGACGGCGTTCGACTCTCCGACCCTGGGGTACGGTCATCCGAACTGGGTGCCGGACGGAAGGGAAGTGCTTGTGTTCGACAGGTCCCTCCTGCATGAAGTCCGCGTCTCGGTGGACAACCCCGCACAACGCACCCAGGTCGCTGCCGCCCCTCCATGGGCTGGCGTCGCGATCCGCGGCGAAGGCATCTATTCAAGCCGCGTCGACGCGCCGGGACTTTGGCGGATCGACCAGGAAGCCACACGGATCAGTGACAAGTACCCGATCCATTTCGATCCCCCCATCACCTTCTTGCACGACGACGTCCTGGTTCCGGATTTCGACGCCGCGGATGGCCCTTGCATCCTCGCCCAGCCGCTGGCTGGCGGCCCAGACCGGGTTGTGGCCTACGCTCCAGGAGCCCAGGCCAAGGAAACCGGCCTCATGAGCAAGATGGCAGTCAACCCCAAAACCGGCGAGATCATCTATGTCGCCTCCGAGCAGGGAGGCACCCACATAGACCTGCTCACGATGTCCAAGCGGCGATGATGAGATCCGAACTCAGTGTCTCGCCACGCCGCCCCCGCCGGCGCGGGGGCCCAGTTCTGCTTTTACCGATAGAGGATGCTGTTGCCGCTGAATTTCTTTGCCATCACCTGGCTCAGCGGCGCCAAGCCCTTGTAGATGAACTTCTGCACCCGCTTTCCTTCATAGGTTTCGGTGGTGAAGATGTTCCCCTTGGAGTCGGTCCGGATGCTGTGCACGCCATAGAACTGGCCCGGCTGGCGTCCGCCGCCGCCGAAGGCATAAAGCTCCTTCATGGACTGACGGTCCACCACGTGAATCTTCTCGTTCGCACCGTCGGTCAGATAGATGAATCTCTGCGCCGGATCCTTGGAGAAGGCGATCTCCCAGGCCGCGCCCGAGCCTTGGGTGCTCGTTGCGATGGTGAACTGCTTTAAATAGGTGCCGTCGAACTTGAACAGTTGCACCCGGTTGTTGGTGCGGTCGCAGACATAGAGGATCGCATCGTTCGAAGGTTCGGCGCAGTGCACCGGATTGCCGAATTGCGGCGAATTCACATTATAGTGCGGGATCGGATCGTCGCTCGGCGGCTTGCCGTACGCGCCCCAGATGCGGATGTTCTTCATCGTTTTCGGATCCCATTCCGAGACGCGATGGTTGCCGTAACCATCGGCGGCGACCAGGGTGCCGTCGGGCAGGAAGCGAATCTGGGCGACGCCGCGGACATTGTTGAGGTCCAGGCTGCCTTTGCTGCCATTGGCCTTGCCGATTTCGCCCAGGAATTTTCCGTCCGGGGTGTATTTCAGCAGGAAGCTGTCGTGATATCGGCCTTTCTCGCCGCCACCTTCGACAAATCCGCCGCCGCCGCGGCGGGCGAACTGCTCGGCGCTGCCTGGTTTATAAGACGGCGGCTGGGCCGCGGAATTGGCGCCAAGCCAGACATTGCCATCCTTGTCGATGGTGATGCCGTGGTTGGAACTGGGCCAGTCATGGTCATGGATGCCGGGCGTGTCACGGCCCCAACTGCGGATCAGGTTGCCCGCGGCGTCGAATTCCAGAACGTCCGGCGCCGCCGTGCAACAGGTCCCGGCATTGCGGGTCAGATAGGTTTCATCGGCTTGCAGGGTGCCGGGACGGTGGACGATCCAGACATTATCCTTGGAATCCACATCCAGCCCGATGGTCGAACCGATCAGCCAATTGTTGGGTAGCGGCTTGGGCCAAAGCGGATCGGCTTCGAACCAGGGTACCAGGGGATCGCCCTGGGCCTGGGCCTCGGCGTTGCTGACCAGGCTGACATTGAGTGTCTGGGTGCCAGCCAGCGCAGCGATAAAAGCGAAGCCGGCGCCAAGCAAAAATTTACGAGAAAAATTCTTCATGGACGTCCTCCCCAAGATATCCGGCAGCATCCTGCTGCTTCTGGCGGTCACTCAATCACGCTTTCCCGTCCCCGCCAAGGTGAGGCGCGACCCGCGCAGCGGGTCAAATCGGTCCAGTGGACCGATTTGAGCGCCGAACGGGCGAGCCGCGCTAGCGGCAGCGCGCGGCGCCCCCCTCGCTTCGCTCGAAGAGGGGCAAGCTTTTCTAAGCTCGCTACGCTCGCCAAGAAAAGCTAAGCCAAGCCCAGTCCGCGCAGCGGCGGGAGCGAGGTAACGAGCGACCAGCCGCGAGCACAAAGCGGGCGCCGAAAGCTGAGCCGCCGGCAACCTGCATCCTCTGCACTCGAGCGGACCCTGACGTTCCTGCGCCAGAGGCTGGACCGCAAATGAGTCAGGGGTTTATGTCCGCTTTGCGCCAACGGCGGACATTGGACTGGTGGAGAATTCGTTTGGCTTTCGCTAAAGCCGGCGCAAGGCGGATGTGTAGCACTTGCGTTGGCGTGACGAAGCGGCCGAAACTGAAGCGAACCGCTGCGACGTCCCTGTACTAGATTGTTGTCCCGACCTGCATTCGTGCCCTGTTTGAAGCACATCAGCACCAGGTACGCGGTTTCAATCCCCTCCACCTCCGGCATTGCCGCGTCCGCCGCGGGGGGCCGGCGCGGCCGCAACCGGCGCCGCCGCGCCCGGTGCCGCAACATAGGTCATGTTCTCCGGCGGCGGCGGGCCGGTGAAGGCACGGAAGGTCGAGCCATATTGCTGGCCACCCAACACCGGGCCGCGCGGGCCATAGTGGGGCGCGGGCTTTCCGGTTTCCCACGCGCCCAGATCAGGCGCCTTGCCGGTAAAGTCGTCATTGATCGAACCCAGCACGATGCCCTTGTCAATGGCGGCCGAGCCGGGCTTCAGATGGAAATCGTAATCCTCCGGCCTATACACATGTTGCGGATCGCTCATGTCGGGGATGCCCACCTTCACGAAGGTATTATAGTCCACCAGGATGGAATGTTTGTCCTGGCCCGTGGCGTCCTGATACTCCTTCAGCGTCTTGAAGTGGCGCTGCACCAGAGTGCCATAATAATCCGACGGCGTGCCGAAGGCGGGCGAATTCCATTCGAAGGGATCGTCGAAGCCGGGCAGGAGACGGAAGCCGTTATGGTCGGATTCCGAATAGTTGGTGGTGGTGGTAACCCCTTGCACCGCCATGCCGGCATTGGCGCCCTGGGCCAGAATGAGATTGTTGGCGAAATAGAAGTTGGCGGCTCCGCTGCGGCATTCGCCGACGAAAGTGTTCTGCAGCATATAAAGGCCCGATACCGGTCCCCATTTGCACGTCCCGAAGGTGGGCGTGTTGTAGGAAAGATTCTGCACGAAATAGACCGGGCCACCCCATAGCGGCTGGGCGCTGAAGGAGCCGCCCGGCGCGTTGAAGCAACGGTTGCGGAAGACGCGGATATTGTGTGCCCCGCCATCCGACTCGATGCAATTATCGCCCATATTGTAGAAGTCGTTATTATAGAAATCGTCGGAGACGGGAACCCGGTCCGGGTCTTCGTTGGGGGTACCGTCCGGCACGCCATAGGTGGCCATGTCCACGCCGTCATGCCACGCCGCGAAGTAATTGTAAGCGACGACATGGCCTTGGCCATAGATCTTCACGGCATATTCCGAGGCGTTCGGGCCTCCCACCAGTTCCGGGTATTCCGGGAATTTGGCCCAGAGCGATTGGCCCCAGCTCATCATCTTTTCCGGTTCATGCCGCCCGATGAAGACATTGTCGGCGATGTAGAAATCCTTGGAGCCGGACCAATCGTCCTGGACGGCACGGCCGACATTGTAGATGCGCGAATGTTTCAGGGTGAAGCCGGTCTCGCCCATCTCATTCTTGAGGCCCAGCAGGAAGGCGACATTGGTGTTCCTGACCGTTATGCCATCAAAATAATTGTAATCGGCGGCCATGAGGTTGAAGAGCGTCTGAGCGCCATCACCGTCGAAAATCACTTCGCCGTCGCCGGCCGATTTGATCACGATGGGCTTCTCCGCCGTGCCCTTGGCGGTCAAGTAATAGGTGCCGTCCACGATGGCGCCCAGGCTGAGATGGCCGGGCTCGGGCTGGCCGTTCATATAGTGGTAGCGGTCGGCCAGGTAGGTCCCGGCATGCATGAGGATCACATCACCGGGCTTGACGCGCGGCGGATAGGCATTCTGCCAGTCGATATCCGGCGCGGCCAAGTAATAGGCGGCCATCAGCCCCAGGTAATAAGGCTTGACCTTGGGGCCCTTCCAGTCGGCGGGATAGACATTATAGACATTCCCGCCGGGGGCGGGCACGGGCTCCTTGCGGGTGTGGACGGTGAAGTCTTTTTCCTTGTCGCCGGTAACGCCATCCGGGTCCGACAGCACCAAGCGCACCTCGTAATCGGTGTCTTCCTGCAAATTGAAGATGCTGCCCGCAAACATATTGGGGGAGATATAGGTGACGGAAAGCGTCGCGGGATCGGTCTTTGGATCCACCCTCACCGGCGGTTCGCCGGGCTGGGGCTGGGCGCCGCCGCCCCTTGTGACCTCGCCGTTCTGACGCATCGGCGCGATGGCGGAATGCCAAGCCGTTTCCCCTTTCTTGCGGTAGGTTACCTCGACCTTGGCATTGCGGTTGTCATCGCCTGTGATGCGCCACTCATACCCGGCGGAGATAAGCGTCGGGCGTTCGACCATGAGAGCGCCGGAACTTGTCGCGTTGGCCGCCAGGGCCGGTTGCGCTGACAGAAGCATGACGGTCAATCCCGCGACCGCGGCGGCACCAAACACTTCCGACCTCGACAACCGGTGCATGACCCGACACTCCGCCCTGCTCAGTAGCTAAACCGGAGACCGAGACGTACCACCTGCCCCAGCATGTCATAGGTGGTGATATTGGTCCCGGCCAGAGCGCCTTGCGACTGAACGGTAGCGGATGTCAGGGGAATCGAGGGCGGCGCTGCGTTCAAGACGTTGTCCATGGCGCCATAGACCTGGATATTCGGGGTCCATTGGTAGGATCCGCGCAGGTCGAGATAGGCGACAAACGGAATCTCAAACTCATCAAGGGGATACCAGTGTGCGGTTGTCGGGGTTGCCAGATTGCCGGTATCGGCGGTGTTGGTATTCACGCTGGTGCCAAACCACCGGCTCCCCACCGTGAAGGAATAAGGCCCGGCGCTATAGGTCGCCGAAAGCTGGCCTCTCCATTTCGGAACACCGTTGGAACCGATACTGTCATTGAACCCCGAGCTGGGATTGAAGACGGCATTCACGGAATCCAGATTGGCGTTTGCCGACCAGGCGAGCGTGCCATCCATGAAATCCATCGAGTAATCGGCGGCCAGGTCAAGACCATTCGTGATCTGGTAGGCGATATTGAGTGGCTGGCGAAGGATCTCGGATAGCGCACCGCCCGGGCCGTCGAATATCAGCTCCTTGCAGAGCGGATCGTTCGGATTGCCCAGCTGGCCAGGATGAATGGAACTGGCCAGAGTGGGATTGCATTGGTTTGTGACCGTCAAATCCGGAATGGTGGCGATCTCGTCCGTCACCCGAATCCAATAATAATCCGCTGAAAAGCTGAGGTTGGGGATAAAGCTTGGCGTCAATACCACGCCGGCGGCAAAGGTGCGGGCCGTTTCCGGGACCAGGTTGGGATTACCCACCGTCGTGCCGGCGACCTGTTGGGTAAGATTGGTCTTGGGGTCCTGCAGGGGGATGCCCGAAGACGCACCGACATTGAACAGCTCGTTGAGCTGGGGTGCGCGAATGTCAATGGATTCGGCGGCCCTGAGCTTGATATCGTCATTGATCTGGGTAGTAAGACCCACTTTCCAGGTTTCGACCGGGCCGCTGGTTGAATAGTCGGTTATGCGGCCGGCCAGGTCCAAATTCGCGGATTGCACGATGTCGTTTTTGAGGAGCGGTGTGTTGATTTCCGCAAATCCCTCGAAGACATGATAGCTGCTTCTCGGGAACGGGCCGTAGTCGGACCCCGGAAAGAGTCCCAACGGTCCGTAGGGAGTGGCCCTTTGAACGGCTTCCTCCTGGCGCCAATTGCCGCCTACCGAAACCGCGATCTGGCCCGCGGGCAAGCCATAAGGCAGCACGCCCTGCGCGCTGCCTTCGAGCACATCCTGGTTCAGCACCATGTCCTCGAAGTCAACGTTGTTCATGGACAAATAATTCATGGCGCCCAGGGAATAATTGCCGTTGCCGAAAACGTTCAAGGGCACGCAGCCATTGGTGGGGCTGGTAAGGGTGGAGGCGCAGGCAATCGAGCCAATCGGCAGGCCTGAGGTGCCGCGATTGGCCGTGGTCACCAGAACCGCATCTACCGCCAGGGGCACCAGCGTTTTCAGCGGATTGTTCAGGGTATGATTGGCCACCTGGACTGTTGAATGTTGGTAATAGGCGTTCCATGACCAGTCGTTGCCGATCGCGCCATCCAGCGAGAAGACGGCACGCATCAACTGGCGGTGATCCAGGATGGTCACGTTGAGCGAATTCTGGTTCATCGCCTTATAATTGCCGGGCGTCACGTGATAGTTGTCGAAATTGTTCGAGAGGATTTCGCCCAGGGTGAAAGAGGTGATCCCGTCGGCCGTCATGGTGGATTGAACGGCAGCGGGGATGTAGGGATTGCCGCTCTTGATCGTAAGCCCGTTCTGCAAAAGCGGGTCGGTACGGCTCCAGACGTTGTTATAGCCGTAATTCAGCTGCAGAGAGGCCTGGATCGTGTCCGTCAGCTTGTAACGGACAAAGGCAAATGCGGTATATCGGGTGGTGGGAGGGGCCAAATTCTCGAGATTATCTTCGCCGTCCTGATAGCCCAGCGACCCGCCATTGGAGAGCGCACCCGCGGTAATATTGCCGAAATTCACGGGCGTGGGCGCGGCGCCGCTACCCACAAACTGAATACCCCTTAAGGCATTGGCCGGCGCATTGGTGCCTTTCGGGCTGGCAACGATGAGGCCGCCCACCGTTGCTGAGGCAAGGCCGACATTGGTGGCCTCGATAAAATTGGTTTGGCCGTTGCCGGGCGCATAAGCCGGATTTGCGACCCAGTAAGCCGCGCCCTGCCTTTTTTGGTACCACCTTAGATCGGCCAGCGGGACGGGCTGCGGAGCCTGGCTCCAAGTCCCGGCCAGTATCAGATGACCGCGGCCGCCGAAGATATCGGCGCCCCAATCGGCCTCAACAGCCTGGTTGGGGTTCAAGCCTCCGACCGTTGCGCCGACTTGGACCTTGGCCTTGAACCCGGTGAAATTCTTGTTGAGCACGAAATTGACCACGCCGGCCACCGCGTCCGAACCCCAGACCGCCGAGGCGCCTCCGGTCACCACGTCCACGCGCTGGACCAGACTGCTGGGCAGGGTGCTGACATCGACGCCGCCGGTGATATTGGAAGCCACCACACGCTGGCCGTCGAACAGGACCAGCGTTCTGGTGGTGCCCAGATTGCGCAAGTTGAGGAGCTGTTCGCCCGCGTTGCCGCCGGAACCGGAACCATTGGTCGAACTGGCAAGAGCCGACGGCGCTGTCACCTGGGGCAGGTTGCGCACGGAGTCCATGATGTCGGCGTATGCGTCTTTGTCGAGCAGGGCGGCGCCCACGACCGTCACCGGCGTCGGCTGGGTGTAACCCGCAACGGTAATTCGCGAAGCGGAGACTGTTACAGTTTCGATATCATCGCTTGGCGTTGCCGAGCCTTGGGCCAAAGCGGCCCCTGCTGATGCCGTTGTAAACAGGGCCATGGTGGACCCGCCCAGCATCAATTTGCGCCACAATTTATTCATTGTTCCCCCTTTTTGAACGTCGCCGCGATGCGCGCTCATAATTTTATGCTCGCCTAATGGCGAACTTTGACACTATCGACTTTGACAGATCGTCATCGCGAAGCTGAATGAAATTAGCGACATCAACAGAGCGGAACGCCCTACAATCCGATGGCGCAAATGCCGTCAGATTCAAAAAAGGAGTCTCGGTTTACATCGGGTACATTACTTCTTGGTCATGATCGTACCCGCGCGATCACAATTCAGACGGGCGTCTGAGAACGCGCAATAATCTCTCCTGTCGTCTTTCCTCGCCGGCGTATTTAGCTTTTGTTGCAAACGACTAAGTCGCGCACGCCTGACGGATTGGGGGCGCTGTAGCCGGCCAGTTATCCGCGGCGCTTGCACCATTCGCGCAACAGCGCGCTGCGCTCATGCTCTCCAAGTGACATGATCAGTTGCGCGGCGAGAGCAAAATTATCCAGCGCGTCTTTCTTTCTGCCCCGGTCATATTGCGCAGATGCCAAATAGCATGCAAAAGCCGCTTTTAGCCTGGTTTCATGGGTTTGGGACAAGCCTTCCCCCAGAAGCGCTTCAGCCTCGGAGAGCCGGCCATCATCCTTGAAGATGAGGCCCAGCCACAATTTGGCTTGTGCATGGTTGGGCATTTGTTTCAATACCCGGCGGAGTGAGGATTCCGCACCCGCATAATCCCCGGCGTGGTACTGAAGCTCGCCCAATTCGCAAAGCGCATCGGCCAGATCGGGTTGGCTTGCCAGGGCGGCGTTGAAAGCCGAGGCCGCCTCGGCGTTCCGGCCCAGAAATTTGAGGGTCTTGCCCAGATTGGTCAGCACATGCGGATGACCCGGGCGCCGGGCCAACGAGCGGTTGAAGAAATCCAGCGCTTCAGCACGGAGACTTTGTTCGCATCGCACCAGACCTAGCAGATGCAGCGCATCAGGGTCGCTCTCGCCCACCGCGGTGGCGGCGCGCGCCGCATTGGCCAGATCGCCCCGCTCCAGGAACTCGACTGCCGTGGCGATAGAGTTCACATTGGGGTTGGACATAAATCCAAGATAATCCATTTCCCGTCGCGTTCAAACATCGCCCGGGCTAGGTCTTTCCGATCAACAGTTTGCGATCGGCCACGGCGCTTGGCCGAGTTTGGCTCTACGTGCTAGCTTTCGTTCCATCGCAAGATAGGGGCTCGCGTCTGACGGATCGATACGAGTTGGTCTACAACGATTTCTATCGGGTTGAGCGCTGTGGGGCCGCCGCGTTGGCCGACGGCGGGGGGCCTTTTGGTCTCGATATCCTGCTCGCTCTCCTGTTTGACGATTTGGTGCGTGCATATGAACCGGACAGCATTGTCGAATGTGGGTCCTCCTTTGGCGATACCACGGTCTATCTCGCGCACAGATATCCCGAAGTTCCGATCGTTTCCTGCGATGTAGATCCGCTTTGCGCAGCGATTGCATCTCAACGCACCGTGAGATACCCCCATGTCAGCGTGCGCACCGAACCATCGGTTGAACTTATCAAGCAGACAGCCGGCAAATTTACCCGGTCGATCTATTTTCTTGATGCCCATGGGGCCGCCGCTTGGCCAATTCTGGACGAGCTTTCCCTTATCAGGAGTGGAGTCGTGGTCGTTCACGATTTCGATATAGGACATTCACGATTTGCATTCGACAGCTATGATGGCGTCAATCTCGATGGGCGGCTGCTTGCCAAGGTCCTGGCAGCGGGACAGATTTTTTATCAATCAAATCCGACCGCCCAGACTCCGTTTCCATGCCTACAGACGGGACGCAGAACGGGAGTAGCCGTCGTTCCTTATGGTGTACCCGCCTCAGAGGCCTGCGCTGCCGTTGCGCGGGAGCCGAGACATGCATTGGTGCCCAGGGCGATTTCTTGACCGCCGCTGGCCGGCAAATCTTATGGCGATGAAGCGCAGCGTATGTCGGCTTTCAATCACCGTCCCGGGCGAGGTTTTGAACGCGATGGGAAATGGGTTATCTTGGATTTATGGCGGACGCCGATGTGAGCTCCATCGCCGAGGCAGTCGAATTCCTGAAGCTGGGCGATCTGGTCAAGGCAGCGCGCGCGGCCAATGCGGTGGGCGAGAGCAACCCCGATGCGCTGCATCTGCTGGGTCTGGTGCGGTGTGAACAAAACCTGCATTCCGAAGCGCTGGATTTCTTCAACCGCTCGCTGGCCGAACGGCCGGGTCATCCGCATGTTCTGACCAATCTGGGTAAGACCCTCAAATTTCTGGGCCGAAACGCCGAGGCAGTTTCGGCTTTCAACGCCGCGCTGGCAGGCCAGCCCGATCTGGCCGATGCACTTTGCGAATTGGGCGAGCTTCAATATCGCGCCGGGGATTACGCGGAGGCGGAAAGCCTGCTTCAAAGAGTGTTGGTGCAGATGCCCAATCATGCCCAGGCCCAATTGTGGCTGGGCCTGGTTTTCAAGGATAGCGGCCGGCTCGCCGAAGCTGAAGCGCTTCTGGGCGCAGGCTTGATCCAGGCGCGTGAAACGAGCCTGAAGGCAACCTTTGTCTACTATTTGGCTTCAGCGCAACATCAGCAAGGCAAAAAAGAACGCGCGCTGGACAATTTCGCCCTGGCCTCGCGGCTCAATCCCCAATTCAACGCCGACGCCGACCTCAAGCGCGCCGAAATATTGGAAGAAATGCAGCGTTCCGACGAGGCTGTGGCGCTACTGGAACGGATTCTGGCGCGGGAGCCAGGCAATGTCGCCGTCCATGGCGCCTACAACAATCTTCTGTACCGGTTGGGGCGCGACGAGACATTTCTCACCTCCTATGATCGCGCGCCGAAAAGCCCAGCGCTCTTGGCGAGCAAGGCGGACCTGCTGCTCAAGAGAGGACGCCCGGCCGAGGCGCAAAGTCTCTATTCCGAAGTACTGAAAAGCGAGCCCGACAATGTTCAAGCGGCGGTCGGCGTGGCCGCGGCACTCAGTGGCCTTAACCGCAACGCAGAGGCCGTTGCGCTATTGGAGCAGACGCTGAGACACCAGCCTGAGAGCTCGGAGCTATACCATACTCTTGCCTGCACCGCTCTGCAGTTGCGCGATCCGCAAAAGGCGGCAGCCATGGCCGAACAGTCCTTGCGTATTGCACCCACGGATCAGGCAGGCCTGGCGTTGCTGGGCACCGCCTGGCGCATGATGGGTGATGCACGCGATGAAACTCTGAACGGCTATAACGAACTGATCCGGGTCTTCGA
Organism: uncultured Rhizobium sp.; assembly: GCA_964511505.1. GTDB lineage: Bacteria > Pseudomonadota > Alphaproteobacteria > Micropepsales > Micropepsaceae > Rhizomicrobium. Next base: position 1,229 of record CAZEFQ010000187.1, on the reverse strand, counting down.
TCTGGAGCCGCCGCAAGGCTATTCCAGCATGGAGGACTTCAATATCGAGCTGAATGCCTGGCTTTCCGGTTTGCACACCGACGCCCGCGAGCCGCTGCAGCAATCGCTGCGGGGCGGCAGTCAGACGCCCGGCTATATCTTCGGCCGGGGCCACACGCTGGCCGAGAGGCTGAAAGTGCGGATTGAAGAAGCGATCACAAGCTATCTCGCCGCGATGAAACCCGATGCCAAACATCCTTTTCGCGGGCGTAGCGGCCGCGGCTTCCGATTTCGGGATTCCTGGTCCTCGCGGCTGCGCGATGGCGGCTTTCACGCCAACCACATCCACCGGGGCGGATGGATCAGTTCCTGCTACTATGTGGCATTGCCCGAAGCAGTGAAGGACGAAAGCGGCAAACAGGGTTGGATCAAGTTCGGGGAGCCTGGCTTCGAGGTCGGGCTTTCTCTGCGCCGCGCCGTTCAGCCCAAAGTCGGTCGGCTGGTGCTGTTCCCCTCCTATATGTGGCATGGCACGGTTCCCTTCCGCGAAAAAGCGGCGCGCACCACCATCGCCTTTGACGTAATACCGAACTAAGCGTGGATATTATTCCTTGCAGCGCGTCCTGTTTTGGCCGCCAACGCTCGATCGGGGTCGTTTGCGTGACTTTCAGAATCCAAGGGAGATGCTGGTGGGCCCGGCAGGACTCGAACCTGCGACCTAACCGTTATGAGCGGTCAGCTCTAACCAACTGAGCTACAGGCCCCCCAAAGGGGTATAACAGGCGGGATATAACAGGATTTGGCCATTCGCCAACAATCTCCGCCGCCGCCGCGATTTTGCCTCTGTCCGCCGCCAGCATGGAATGGAATTCAGGAAGGATTGGCCCATGAAAACCGCCCTTTTTACCGCTCTGGTGCTGAGCGCTGGCCTGGGCTTGGCGCCAGCCTGGGGCCAGGGTGCATCAACCGCCCTGCCGCGCACCCTGACCATGTCGGGGCTGGGAGAAGTCCGCGCGGTGCCGGACACGGTCACCCTGACAGCAGGTGTTTCCAGCCAGGCCGGCACGGCGGCGGCCGCGCTTTCCGCCAACACCACCCATATGCAGGCGGTGTTTGCCGCGCTCAAGAAGCTTGGCATCGCCGATAAGGACATCCAGACCCTCAATTTCAATGTCTCGCCGCAGATGACGGGCGGCAACAACCAGCCGGCGCGCGTCACCGGCTATCAGGTGAACAATGACGTTCGCGTC
>CAZEFQ010000186.1:0-42191 GCA_964511505.1 uncultured Rhizobium sp. | reverse complement strand
GCCTATGCCGCCGGCGCGATTTTGAGCTTCCTGGTTTTCGGCCTGGTGATCGTGGCACTGCGCCAGGGCGGCGAGGCGGTGGGCTGGGGCTTCCAGTTGCAGAATCCGGTGGCGGTGGCGGGCTTTGCGCTCCTGGTTTTCCTGGTGGGCTTGAATCTCTCCGGCCTGTTTGAATTCGGCACGGTTACGGCGGGCGAAAGCCTCACCGCGAAAAGCGGCTGGGTGGGGCCTTTCTTCACCGGCGTGCTGGCGGTGGCGGTGGCGGCGCCTTGCACCGCGCCTTTCATGGCGGCGGCGCTGGGCTTTGCGCTGAGCCAGAGTGCCGTGCTGGCGATGCTGATTTTCCTGGCGCTGGGCCTCGGCTTCGCGCTTCCCTTCCTGATTTTGGGGTTCTGGCCGCGCGCACTTTCCTTCCTGCCCAAGCCGGGGCCCTGGATGCTCCGGCTGAAACAGTTCCTCGCCTTTCCCATGTATGGCGCGGCGGTTTGGCTGGCCTGGGTGTTGGCGCAGGAAGCCGGCGCCAATGCGGTGGCGGTCCTGCTCTCCGCTTTTGTGGGCACCGCGCTGGCGGCCTGGCTGTGGAGCATCACCCGCGACCTGGAAACACGCGGCCGCTTGACCGGCGCGGGCGTCGCCGGCGTGATCCTGGTGGCGGCGCTTTACGGGCTTTCGACGCTTTCGGGCGCCAGCGCGCCGCCGCCGAGCGCGGCAATTGCGGGTGAAAAATTCAGCCCTGAGAAGCTCGCTTCCTACCGCGCCGAGGGCAAGCCGGTGTTCGTGGATGCCACGGCCGCCTGGTGCATCACCTGTCTGGTCAATGAACAGGCGGTGTTGTCGCGCGCCTCGGTCAAGGACGCCTTCAACCAGAAGCAAGTCGCTTACATGGTGGCGGACTGGACCAACCGCGATGCCGCCATCACCAAGTTGCTGGACGATAATGGCCGTTCCGGCGTACCGCTTTATCTTTATTACGCGCCGGGCAGCGACAAGCCGGTGATCCTGCCCCAGATACTGACGGAATCAGGCGTGCTGTCGGCGATCGGGAGCTAGAGCAAGTTAGCCCGCCGGTTTTTTGGTCTCCCGCGCTTTCTTTTCCGCTTCTTTCACTTCGTCGGACGAGGGCGCTTCGCTTTCCCGCGCCGGCGGCGCGCCGATGATGTGATTGCCGCCGGAATAGGAGGGCGGATCGGAGGCGGGGAAGGAATCTTCCATCTGCTGGTCGATTTTTTCCTCCCGCGTCCCGGCGCGTTTGGAGGTGGAGAGATGTTCCGGCACCTTGTGGCCGGAAGGATGGGTGGCACTGGGGGTCATGGCTTTCTGCTCCTTCAGGTCGAAACCGTGGTGGTAAAGAGATGGGGAAACAGTCCCGCCAGCCCGATCAGGATCAGATAGAAGGCGATCAGGTAATTGAGCAGGCGCGGCAGGATCAGGATCAAAATTCCGAAAAGCAGCGCCACCAGGGGCTCGATCAATACAATATCCAGGTGCATGAAATGGCCTCGCTTTAATGGTCGCACGGCCAACCGCTTCCGTGCGCCACAGACAACGCACGAAGAAGCCTCCGGTGGCAGAGAAGAGGAACTCTTTCGTCTGCCGGCGAATGCGTCAGCGAATTCCTCAGTGAGAACATCGCACTAGCTGCCGTCCCGGAAAGGCCGTTGCGGCCCTACTCAAAGTGTCATTCCTCTTGCGGTTTTTTCGTGATGGAATGGAGCCTTTGGCAGGAGGTTCCCCTGGCGCAAACCCCCATCATGGAAGCCCGCCGCGAGCAGATGTTTCCGGTCTTGAACGGGCTGGACATCGACCGGCTCAGGCGCTTCGGCGAAGTCCGCGCCTGGCCGCAAGGCACGGTGATCGTCAAGGCCGGCGATCTCGCGCCCGGTCTGGTGGTGGTGTTGGCAGGGACGATCACGGTCAAGCTGGGCGGGGCTTACGGCTCGGGCGCGAATTATGTCAGCCATGGCGCCGGCCAGTTCCAGGGCGAGCTGGCGCAATTGTCCGACCGGCCCGCGCTGGTGGACGCGGTGGCGGCGACCGAGGTCGAGGCGCTGGTGATTCCGCCGCGCGCCTTGCGCGATGTGCTGGTGCAGGAAGCCGAGCTGGGCGAGCGGCTGATGCGGGCCCTGATCCTGCGCCGGGTGGGGCTTTTGGAAGCGGGCGCGGGCGGGCCCATCCTGATCGGGCCTTCCGGCCATGCCGATGTGCTGAGGCTGGAAAATTTCCTGCGCCGCAACGGCCAGCCTTTCAAAAGCCTGGATTCCCGCAGCGATGGCTGCGCCCGCACCCTGCAGGAACGCTTCAAGGTAAAGGAGAGCGAGCTTCCTATCGTGCTTTGTCCCGGCGGGCAGCTTTTGCACAACCCGACCGAAGGCGAACTGGCGCGCTGCATCGGGCTTTTGAAGTCCATCGATCCCGGGCATCTCTATGACGCGGTGATTGTGGGCGCGGGCCCCGCGGGCCTGGCGGCGGCTGTATATGCCACCTCCGAGGGTTTGGATGTGCTGGTGCTGGACTGCCGCAGTTTCGGCGGCCAGGCCGGGGCCTCGGCGCGCATCGAGAATTACCTGGGCTTCCCCACCGGCATTTCCGGCATCGCCCTGATGGCGCGCGCCTATAACCAGGCGCAGAAATTCGGCGCCGAGATCGCCATTCCCGACGAGGCGAGGCAGCTGGAAGGCCGGCCGGGCGACTTTCGCGTGCTGCTGGGCAATGGCGAGAGCGTGAAGGGACGCAGCCTGGTCTTGGCGGGCGGGGCGCGCTACCGCCGCCTGCCGCTTGCCAATCTGGAGGAATTCGAAGGCTCCAGCGTGCATTACTGGGCTTCGCCCATCGAAACCAAATTATGCGCCGGCCAGGAAGTCGCGCTGTGCGGGGCGGGCAATTCCGCGGGCCAGGCTGTGGTCTATCTGGCGGCCCAGGCCAGGAAAGTCTGGATGCTGGTGAGGGGCAAGCGGCTGGAAGACACCATGTCGCAATATCTGATCGAACGCATCAAGGCGCTGCCCAATGTCGAGGTCAAGCTGCGCACCGAGATCTCGGTGCTGGAAGGGGAGAACAAGGTCTTGCGGCGCGTGCACTGGAAGAACCGCGACAGCGGTGCGGAAGAGAGTCACGCCGTCGCCCATCTTTTCTCTTTTATCGGCGCCGATCCCAATACCGACTGGCTGACCGATTGCGACGTCAAGCTGGACGCAAAAGGCTTTGTCGTCACCGGGGAAAACGGCCGGCACATGCTGGCGACCAATCGCGACGGCGTTTTCGCGGTGGGCGACATACGCTGCGGCTCGATCAAGCGGGTGGCATCCTCGGTGGGCGAGGGCGCCACGGTGGTTTCCGCCATTCACGCATTCTTGGCCGAGCAGCGTGAGTTGGCCAAGGCTGCCGAGTGAGCCACGGCGCGCGAAGCGCGTGAGCAGGTCCGGTGGACCTGCGAAAGTGGCGAACGCCCGAAGCGCAAGCGAAGGGCAGGGCGGTGACGGCAAAGTATGCTAAGAAGAACAGATCATGGCCGATACCTGCAGCCATCTCGACACCATCCGCAAGGTGACGCCCAGCGCCAAGGGCTGCGAGGAATGCCTGAAACTGGGCCAGGCCTGGTTTCATCTGCGCGTCTGCCGCACCTGCGGCCATGTCGGCTGTTGCGACCAGTCCAAGGGCAAGCATGCCACCAGGCATTTCCACCGCAGCAAACATCCCATCATCGAAGGGTATGATCCGCCGGAGGGCTGGGGCTGGTGTTATATTGACGAGGTGATGTTCGATCTGGGCGCGGATGTGACCCCGCAACTGGGCCCGATCCCGCGCTATTATTGAGGAGGCTTTCATGGCCGAGAAGATTTCCGAAGGCTTTGATGTTTTCGTCCATGACGGCGCCAAGGCCTTCGGCGCGGTGCGCCAGGTGCACAAGCACGGCATCGTGATCTATGTCGAGAATGGCGGGGATTTCGAGGTGCCGCTGTCCGCCGTGAAAGACGTCCATGACGAGAAGGTGGTGCTGGATCGCGGCCGGCTGGAGCCCAGGCTGAAGGAGGCCATCATCCGCGCCCATTCGGTGGAAGATCCGCGGATTCCTTAGATTGATTGGATCCCCTTCCCTCGCACCGCATCACGGATGCGGTGCTCGCCGGGGATGGTGACGTTGCTACGCAACGTCACCAGCTCACCGCCACATATTTGCATTCGGTGAATTCCAAGAGGCCGTGATGGCCGCCTTCGCGGCCGAGCCCGCTCTGCTTCACCCCGCCGAAGGGCGCGGCGACATCCGAAACCAGGCCGCGGTTGAGGCCCACCATGCCGGCCTCCAATTTCCCGGCGATGGCGAGCCCGCGCTTGAGATTGCCGGTATAGAGATAGGCGGAAAGGCCGTATTCGGTGTCATTGGCCTTGGCGATTACTTCGTCGTCGCTGTCGAAAGGCTGGATCGCCGCGACGGGGCCGAAAATCTCTTCTTTCAGCAGGCGGGCATTGTCCGGCACATCGGCGATGACGGTGGGCGGATAAAAATAGCCCGGCCGGTTGAGGCGGGTGCCGCCCAATAAAAGTCTCCCGCCTTTGGCCAGCGCGTCTTCCACCAGTTCGCTGATCTTGGCGATGGCCTTCTCGTTGATCATGGCGCCCAGCGAGGTTTGCGGATCGGTGCCTTCGCCCAGCTTGAGCGCTCCCATCCGTTCCACCATGCCGTCGGTGAACGGCTTGCAGAGGCCGTGCTGGACATAGAAACGGTTGGCGGAGGTGCAGGCCTCGCCGCCATTGCGCATCTTGGCGATCATGGCGCCATCGAGCGCGGCGGAAAGATCGGCATCGTCGCAGACGATGAAAGGGGCGTTGCCGCCCAGTTCCATGGAGCAGGACAGCACCTGATCCGCGGCTTCGCGCAACAGGCCGCGCCCGACCCCAGTCGAGCCGGTGAAGGAGAGTTTGCGCACCCGCGGATCGTGGAGGATTGTTTTGGCAATATCGGCCGGCCGGCTGGTGGTGATGATATTCACCACCCCAGGCGGCACGCCGCATTCGTTCATGATCCCGGCGATGGCGAAGGCGGTGAGCGGGGTCTCCAGCGCCGGCTTCAGGATCACGCTGCAGCCGGCGGCCAGCGCGGGAGCAAGCTTGCGCGTGGCCATGGCGGCGGGAAAATTCCAGGGCGTGATCAGGAACGACACGCCGATGGGCTGGTATTGGGTGAGGATGCGGTTGGCGCCGCCGGGGGCGATGGAGACGTCACCCAATATCCGCACCGCCTCTTCCGAATACCAGCGGAGGAAATCCGCGGCATAAAGCGTTTCGCTTCTGGCGTCGGCGAGCGCCTTGCCGTTTTCCAGCGCCATCAGGAAACCGAGGAAATCCGCGTCGGCCAGCATGCGCTCATAACAGGCGCGCAATATTTCCCCGCGGCGGCGGGGCGGGGTGGCGGACCATCCGGGCAATGCTTTTGCCGCTGCATCCACCGCGGCCAGGGCATCAGTCTCATCGCCATCGGCGACTTCGGTGAGGGTCTTGCCGGTGGAAGGATTGTCGACTGCGGCGCGCTTCTGGGTGTCGCGCCATTCGCCCCCGATCAACAGGCCGGTGGGCACGCTTTTTTGCGCGAAAGGCGAGGGCAGGGCGTATCTCATGCCTTCTGGACCCAGAACACATACATGGCGGCGAACAGGCCGGGATTTTCCTGCTCGAAAATATCCCAGTTGGCCAGGTCTGTCGCCGTGGCGTCGTCCGGGAACCTTCGGCGATAGGCCTGGAAAAGAGCGTCATCCAGTTCAAAGCCGATGAAGGTGAGGTTGTTCTCCTTGAGGAACGCGTCGATGACGGGCAGCGTCATGCGGTGTTCCTGGGCGTGGAACAGAAGATCGCGGCAGGCGCTGACGCTGAAGAAATCTTCCGATTTGATGGCCGAGGCAAAGGCTTGCGCATCCGGCGCGTCCACCAGATCCTGGCGGAAGCGGCGGATATCGGCGGCGGAGCTGCCGATTCCCCTGGCGGCGATGCGGGCGCGCGCCTCGACGATATTGCGCCGCGCCACCGCGCTGTAGAAGCCGAGCCACATGAAACCCCTGGGCCGGAGCAGCGAGACCAGCACTTTCCAGCCCGCGAAGGGATCCTGCATATGGTGCAGCACGCCGGTGGATTCGATCACATCGAACTGCCGCCCCAGTCCGGCAAGTTCCAATATGTCCGCCTGGCCATAGGCGATCTCAAGCCCCAGGTCCCGGGATTTGCGTCTGGCGTAGGCAAGGCTGCTGAGGCTCAGATCCACCGCCAGCATGTTTCCGCCGCTGCCATAGGTTTGGTAGGTGGAAATGGGATGTTGCCCGGTGCCGCAGCCGGCGACCAGGAAATCCTTCATCTCGCGGCCCGGCTGGCGGTCGAAGCGGGCGGCGGCAAATTTTTCACCAAGGAAGTTCAGGACGTTGTTTTTTCGCCCGCCCGCGACCCTGACCCAGCGCGGATAGGGATTCTCCTCATATTGATCGCGCACCAGTTGGGAGACCGAATCCTGGATGGGGGTGAGCCGGGGGATGTCGCGCTTGAGGCGGGCTTCCTCCATCGGCTCGCGCACCTGCTGGGTGAGCACGGCTTCGATGGCGGCGGGCCAGGTCCGTTCCAGCAGGCGCTCGGGTGCAGGCAGGGTGTGGAGCGCACGATGGCAGGCCAGGGTGAGAAGCGGGAGCGGGGCGATATCGCGGCCCTCGTCCAACGCGGCGGCCATGTCGCGATGAAGCCTGTCCGCCGCTTCTTCTTCCGCTTCCGAAGGCAGGAAGACATATTCATTGATGAAGCATTGCTGGGCCAGCGCGCTCAGGAAAGCGAGCGATTTCTCGTCGGAGGCGGCGTCTGCCATCGCGCTCCGCACCAGGGTCAAAAACCGTTCCATCTTGATGTCGATGTTGGGCGTGGAAGTGAGAAGCGCGATCAGGAGCGCGTCCTCGGCCAGGCCCACGAAACCGCCATCGCCCAGCAATTCCGCCGCGGAAAGCCGCTTCGGCCAGGCCGCGTTGGCGCGGATCACCGCCGGTCCGATGACCGGACTGAAAGAGAGGAGATTGACCGCGCCGTGAACAAGCCTGGCCGGCCGGTCCCAGGGCTCGGTGAGGGCGCGGATCATCAACGCCCTGATTTCGGCGCTGTCTCCGCCCCATTCCGCGCCGCCCGCCAGCGACACGAAAAGCTTCCTGGCCCGCCTGGTTTCTTCGGCGGCCAGCGAATGGGCCAGGGCTTGCAGCGCCGTCTGTCCGTCGCCGCGCGCCATGGAGAGCGCCGCGAAATTGTTGAGCATCTCTGCATCGGCGGATCTCAGCGGCAGGATGCGGCGATAAATGGCGTTGGCCTCGTCCAATTCGCCTTTCTCCCATAGCCCGATGGCAAGATTGGCCAGGCAATCGATGTGATGAGGATTGAGCTTGAGGCCGGCGCGGTAAGCCGCCATCGCCTCGCTGCGCCGCCCCAGGCCCCAATAGACCAGCCCCAGGTTATTGTGGAAATCGGCATTGCGGTTCAGCGCCAAGGCCCGCTGATAGCAGGCGAGCGCTTCGTTCAGCTCCCCCTTGTCGCGATGGATGTTGCCGAGATTGTTGAGCGCATCGGCATAGTCGGGCTTGAGGGAAACCGCCTTGCGGTAATGCGCTTCCGCCTGGTCGCGGTCGCCCATGCTCCAGAGCACGTTGCCCAAATTGCTCCAGGCCACTTCGTTGCCGGGCTGGATGGAAAGGATGCGCCGGAAGCCGGCGGCCGCTTCCTCGAACTTGTTTTGGCCCGCCAGGATGTTGGCGAGGTTGTTGAGGGTGTCGGGATCGTTGGGGTTAAGGGTGAGGGCGCGGCGGTAGGAGGCCAGCGCCTGGTCGGTCTGGCCCAGCGCCTGCTGGGCGCAGCCCAGGTGAAAATGGAACGAGGCTTCCCGGCTGTTGGCGGAGATGGCCTGGCGGATCAGGTCGATTGCGGTCTCATTCTGCCCGGTCTGCAGCGCCACCATGCCCAGGAGATGCAGCGCGTCCGGATTCTTGGGATCGAGCGAGAGTATCCGGCGATATATCGGGGCGGCGCCATCCAGGTTTCCGGCCCGGTGCAGGCGCACCGCCTCTTGCAGCCAACCTAAAACCTGAGGACTTGCCACCGATCAGCCATCCTTGACGGCGAAATGGACGACCGCAGTCTTCGGCTGGTTATTTTCCGTCGCGGTGCCATTGCAGGCGATGGCTGTCATACGCGGTGGAGAAAAGGAAAAGCGGCAAGTGGAGCCTGTGGCGCTTTGGGCCTTTCCGGGCGTGAAATAGAGATGGTCAACATCCAACACTTGCCCATCCGGCCGCATGATTCCGGCAAAGCCGAGCAGATCGGCATGTGGGGAGCTCTTCATCCCGAACTGCACCATCAGGTGTGAATTGTTGTTATCGAAAAACACAATGACGGCGCTGTCGCAGGAAAAGGGAGCGTTGGCCGCGCCGCTGATCCGGCTTTCCGACTGGCATGCGCCATGCAGCGTCTGGACGTCCTGCGCGCTTGCGCCGGCGGATAAAACGGCCGCCAGGGCAGGCATGACCGCCAGATTGGAGATTCTGCTCATTCGCTTCTTTTAAGTCGGCACCGCGTCGAAGGCTATGGTGGTCCGCGACGTGGCGGCGTGGAAGGGAATGGTGCCATGCCAGAGATAGGAAGGAAACAGGATCAGGCGGCCGGCCGCCGGTTCGATGGCCCGGCGGACGGGCGCCGGCAGCTTCGTGTCGAAATCGGGTTCGCCGAATTTGATCCAGCCCTGTTTGGAATCCCGGTCCTTCACCACGTCCGGCACCGCCACATAGTAACAGGAGCTGATCCAGCCTTCGGGATGGAAATGGTCGGCATGGAAGCCATGATCGTGCAGCCGCGACGACCAGGAGCCGCTATAGGAAAAACGTTTCGTTTTGCGCGACAGGAACGGGTGGGTGGAATCCTGCTCCAGTTCGGCGATGTAGCGGGCGACTGTTTCATCGATGCGCCGCTGCAGACGGCCGATCAGGTCATGGCCGGCGCCGAAGACCTGTTCCACCGTCTGGCTGCCGCCGCGCAAGGACTGGGCGACGTGCTCCTTTCTATGGGGATGCAGGCGGTCGAGATAGGCGTCGAGCGCGGCATTGAATGCCGGCATGTCGGAAAAACCTTGCGGCGGCTCCAGATCGAAAACGCGGATGAAGCGGTCATAGCCGCTGAGAAGCTCGTCGCGTTCATCGCCAAGGAGTCGGTAAGCCAGGCTTGAAAGGGCAAGGCAGGCCTGGTTGTCCGGGACGACTGCCAGGCCCTTTTCGCAGAAAGCCAAAGCCCTCTTTGCGTCGCCGCGGGCGATGGCGGCCTGGGCGGCATTGCCGCAGAGATTGGCGTCGTTCGGGTGCCGCTCCACCAGCTTTGCAAAAAGCGAAGCGGCTTGCTCATGGCGGGAAAGCCGCGACAATGCTGCGGCCATGCCCGTCCCGGCATGCTTGTTGTCGGGTTCGCGCTTCAGAATCGCGGCGAAGACCTCGCAGGCTTCTTCATGGCGCCGGCCATGCATCAGCAAAGCGGCCTTGGCGAGATAAAGTCCGCGATTGGGCGGGGCGCGGTCGAAGGATTTCAGATACTCGTCATGCCGCTCCAGGCGATAGAGCAGGTCGTTATAGTCATTGTGAAGGGCGACATTGAACGGATCACGCGCCAGGAGCGCCCGGTACATCTCCAGCGCCTCGTCAAAACGGCCGGCATCATGCAGGGCTTCGGCCCGGGCAGGCGTGATCATGCCGGCGCTGATTTCGCTGAGGATGGACATGACCCATCCTAACATCGCCCCGTAAGGCAAGAAATGCCGGCGCCGGGGGGGCCCTGACCCAGGCGCCATTTCTCCGGTGCAAAGGGCGCGCTTCTTCTGGCCCGAGCCTAGCTTTTGGCGGGTGCGTTCAACGGCATGCTGGCCTGCGGCAGGCGGCTGTCGGGCACCGCCTCATGCGTGACATGGAACCAGCCGGCCTGATAACCGAATCCGCCAATGGCGACGACCGCCAGAAGCACAATCGCGCCGGCGATGATTTTCCCCCGATTGTTCGGGTCCGTGTCGATGTCAACATGGACCGGACGTAAATCGGTCATCACCTTCTCCTTCGAATAACCTTCTAAGGGAAAACGCCCGAAAAAAGCGCGGGTTGCCGGGAACCGGCCATGCGGATCCCGCAGGGATGGCGCGTCGCCGGCGCTTTATTTCACCGACTGGTACACCAGCCGGTAGAAGCGCGGCGGCGTGGTGCTGCCCTGCGGTTTCCATTTCTTGTCCAGGTCCGCCAGCAGCGTGCCATTCGCCACGTCATCCTCGCTCAGGCCCTTTTTCTTGGCTGCGGCGATGCGGTCGCGCGCGGTCTTGAGCATGGCGCGATAGGCGATCACGCCTTTCTTGTCGGTGACCGGACCATGGCCGGGAACGATCTTGGTCTTGCCGTCCGCATGGGCGATCACGAAATCGGCGCCGGCGATCATGCCGTCAATCCCGCCGCCCGTGGCCACATCGATATTGGGATAACTGGCCGTGCTCACAATGTCGCCGGTGGAAATCACGTTGGCGGCGGGCCAGAACACGAAGCTGTCGCCGTCGGTATGGGCATTTTCAAAATGGACCAGTTCGGCGGCCTGGCCGGCGACTTTCACTTCAGTGCCCTGGCCGGCATAGGTCTGAACCGGCAGGGCGCCCTTGGGCGCGGGCGTGCCGGGCTGGCCGTTGGCGCCGGGAGGAGGATTGGCCATGCGCTTGCCGACATTCTCATGCGCCACGATGATGGCGCCTTCCTTGGCGAAGGCTTCGTTGCCGCCGGTATGATCGCCGTGAAAATGGGTGTTGAGGATGTATTTGACGGGCAGGGGGGAGAGACTGGCGATCTTGGCCTTGATCTTGTCATGCAGCGGCGCGAATTCGGTATCCACCACAATGATGCCGTCGGTGCCGACCGCCATGGTGATGTTTCCGCCCGCGCCGGCCAGCGCATACATGTTATGGCCGAGATCGGTGGACTGGATTTCGACCTTGGAAAAATCCTGGCCCTGGGCGAAGACCGGACGGTTTGCCAGCGCGGCGCCGGCCATCAGAAGGGCAAGCAGGAACAGGTGGTTTTTCATCACTTTCCCCCGAGATTATTTCCTATGATATTATAGGCCGGGCTTGGGACAGGAGCCAGTCATGCGGGTCATGATCATCGCCGCCTCTGCCGCCACCATAGGTTTGTCCGCCGCGGCGCCGCTCTTTTGCGCGGCAGCGCCTTTGGCGCCCGAAGCCGCCTGGAAAGCCGCCATTGCCGATCAGAACAAGGATTACGCCCAGATCCCCCACGCCATGCTGAAGATCCAGGATTCCGCCTATCTGGGCGAGGGGCAATCGGCGGTGTTGACCGGAAAACCGGGCGATCCGGGAAGCTGGCGATGGCATGACAAGGGCAGCGGCCCTTTGGTCATCTCCTTTGCCAAAGGCAGGCTCGGCGTGACGCTCAACGGCAAGGCCTTCGACGCCAGGCTGGCTTCCAAAAGCATCCCGGTGGACAAGGATGTGGACGTGGCGGGCCAACCCACCCAGGTGGGCGCCGGCATCCAAGGCTGGCGCCTCTTTGTCTACAACCAGGAGAATCCGGACGCGCTCAAATTCACCGGCGTCTCCTATTATCCTTATGACGCCGCGTTCCGGGTCGAAGCCGGCTTCAAGCCGGATAACCGTTTGCCGCCCCGCGTCTTCCACACATCACGGGGTACCGACAAGCAATTTTACCATGCCGGTGAGGCGACGTTCATGCTGAAGGGCAAGAGCGTCACCCTGCCTTTTTATGCCGAGAGCAATGATCCCAAGCAGGTGAAGGAGATGTCGGCTTTTTACACCGACGATCTCACCGGCAAGGGCGCCTATGGCGCGGGCCGCTATGTCGATGTGGCGGATTTCGGGAAATTCCCCCCCGTGCATGTCACCATCGATTTCAACCAGGCTTATAATCCCAACTGCGCGCGCTCGGCGCATTTCACCTGTCCCCTGGCGGTAGACACGATCCCGTTGGCGATGACGGCGGGGGAAAAAGACCCCCATTTCGTCCGTTGAGCCAAAACGGAGCGCCAAGCACAAACGATCTACCAACCGCTTGCTGATCCACCCGGCCCCTCGCTGCGGCTCGGGGCGTTCGTCGCTCGAAATGGTCCCCCGGACCATTTCGTTCGCCTTCGGCGAACCGCTCCTCGCCCCCCATCTCACCCATTGACAGTCCAGGAGGGGCCGCCCGCCGGCCCGTGAAAGCCCGGCTTTTGGGCGGTTTTTTGCCGCCTGCGCCGCCTTACCTGTTTTACTTGCCGCCGGACCCGCGTTAAAACCCTGCGAGGCGGGCCATACCGCGCAACAAAACCATTACACTTGTAAAAGGGGGAAAACGCATGAAACGGGCATGGTTGTATCTGGGCGCGGCGCTTCTGGCGGCGGCGCCTGCAATTGTTTGGGCGGCGGAGACCTATCCGGTGCAAGTCGTGCCGGTGGGAAAGGGCCCCTATAATTTCCCGCAAGGTTACCGCACTGATTTCAGCAAAGTGAAGATCATGGTGACGGAGAAGCTCTCTCCCAATCTGGTGATCCTGCACGGCAATGAAGGCGTGGACACCGCTCATCCCGACGCTTCGGGCGGCCGCATGGCGGTGCTCTACGGACCGGACGGCGTGTTCCTGGTGGATTCCGAGAACAAGCCGGTGGGCCAGAAGAGCCTGGACGCCATCCGCACCCTCACCAAGGCGCCGATCAAGCTGATGGTCAACAGCCATGCCCATAGCGATCACACCGGCGGCAACGCCTTCTTCGCCAAGCAGGGCACCGTGATCATGGCGCAGGAGAATCTGCGCGACGAGATGATGCCCGATCCCAAGGCGCCGCCGCGGCCGGCGGGCGCGCCCCCGGCCGAGCCGTTCGATCCCATGAGCCTGCCGATGGTGACGTACAAATACGACCCGGCGACCAAGGGCAAGCCCGCGCTCACCATCCATATGAATGGCGAGACGGTGGATTTGATCCCGATGATGCCGTCGCATATGGGCGGCGACACGGTGGTGCGCTTCGAGAAGGCCAATGTGATCTATATCGAGGATTTCTACCGCAATTTCGGCTATCCCTTCGCCGACCAGGCCAATGGCGGCTCGATCAAGGGCATGCTGGAGGCGATCGATCTCTTCAACAGCCTGGCCGACGACAACACCATCCTGGTCCCCGGGCATGGCACGCTGATCCACAAAAAGGACATGGTGCCTTATCGCAAGATGCTGGTGGAGATGATGGACAAGGTGGGCAAGCTGCGCAAATCCGGCAAGTCGCTGAAAGACGTGCTGGCGATGGACTTGACCAAGCCCTATGACGGCACCACGCTCGGCGATACGCAGCAAAGCAAGGACCGCTTTGTCACCGAGGTTTACAACGAATCGGTTGGCGAGCTGCCTCCCATCAAGGACGGCCGCCGCGACATGCCGCGCAGTTTCTGACGCACCAGAGACAAAGCTGAGCTAAAGATGTCGCCGCTCCGGGCAACCGGGGCGGCGATGTTTCTTGGGATGACGATGGATCTTCAAGCGACCTGCGCGCGGGCGGCGGAGCTTCAGAAGGCCGGCAGGGCGGAAGAGGCCGAGCGGCTTTATCTGGAAGTGCTGGCGGCGGCGCCGGACTATGTTCCGGCCCTAAGTCTTCTTGGGGTGTTGCGCGCCGCCGGCGGGCGCAAGACGGAAGCCCTGGAACTGATGGAAAAAGCGGCGCGTCTGGGGCCCGGCTCCGCGGCTGCGCTGTTCAATCATGCCATGCTGCTGCTCGAGCTGGGGCGGGGCGAAGAGGCGCTCGAACAATTCCTGCGCGTCACCGCGATCCAGCCCGGCAATCTCATGGCCCATGCCCGGGCCGGCCGATTGCTGGAAGCGCTCGGCCGCCTCGACGAAGCCCGCTCCCATTACGACCGCGCGGTGGCGCTCAAGCCGGATTTCGCGGCAGTGATCGCCCAGCGCGGCCTGCTCAACCGGCAACTGGGGCGGGAGGCGGAGGCGCTTGCCGATTTCGACCGGGCGCTGGCGCTGGCGCCGGACCATGCGGCACTGCTGGCGGCGCGCGGTTATCTGCAATGGGACCGCTTCCGCCGGCTGGAGCCCGCACTCAAGGATCTCAAACGCGCCGTGGCCCTTGACGCGCACGCCGATTATGCCAGGGGCGATTTGATGCATATGAAGATGCTGGCGGGCGACTGGCAGGACTTCGGCAGCGAGATGGCGGTCATCGACAGGGATGTGCGCCAGGGGAAGAAAGTGATCCGGCCTTTCGCCTATCTGGCGCTGTCGGAATCGCCCGCCGATCTTCATCGCGCCACCGTTACCTATATGGAGAACAACTATCCGCCGCTGCCGGCTCTCTGGCAGGGTTCATTCCGGCCGCGGAACAGGATCCGGGTCGGTTATGTCTGCGGCCATTTCAACCGGCATGCGCTCGCCTACCTGGCCGCCGGGCTTTACGAGCGCCATGACCGGGAGAAGTTTGAAATCATCGCTTTCGATTCCGGCCGCGATGATGGAAGCGCCATTCGCGCGCGTCTGATCAAGGCCTTTGATCGTTTCATCCCCATTGCCGCGCTCGGCGACGACGAGGCGGCCCGGCGCGTCCTCGCCGAGGATATCGACATACTGGTCAATGTGGATGGGCTTTCCGGCCATATCCGCATGGGGCTGTTCGCGCGGCGGCCGGCGCCGGTACAGGTCAACTGGCTGGGCTATCCCGGCACGCTCGGCACCTCCACCATCGATTACATCATCGCCGACGCCGTCGTGCTCCCGGAAAGCGAACAGCGCTGGTATGAAGAGAAGATCGTCACCCTGCCGCACGTCTATCAGGTGAATGACGACCGGCGCGCCATCGCCGATCCGGTGCCAAGCCGCGTCCTTCACGGGCTTCCCGAGAAAGGATTTGTCTTCTGCAACTTCAACCAGAGCTACAAGCTCACGCCTGCGGTGTTCGATTGCTGGATGCGGCTCCTTCTCACGTTGGAAGGAAGCGTGCTCTGGCTGCTGGACGCGGATCCCCTGTTTCAGGCCAATCTTCGCAAGGAGGCCGAGGCGCGGGGCGTGGAGGGCGGCCGACTGATCTTCGCGCCGCTGATGGAAAATAAAGATCATCTGGCGCGGCTGAAACTTGCCGATCTGTTTCTCGATACGCTGCCTTATAACGCGCACACCACCTGCAGCGACGCTTTATGGGCCGGCCTCCCGGTCCTGACCTGCCGGGGCACGGCATTTCCGGGACGCGTTGCCGCCAGCCTGCTCACCGCCATGGATATGCCCGAATTGATCGCCCTGAACATGAACGACTATGAACAACGGGCTCTCCAGCTGGCCCGCGATCCCGTTCATCTTTGCGGCATCAGGGAGAAAATCGCGGCAAACCGGGCGAAAAGCCCGCTCTTCGACACCGATCTTTACCGCCGCCATCTCGAATCCGCCTACCGGATCATGATGGAACAACTGGGCCGTCCGCGCGCCTTCCGCATTGAGGCCGGGCCCGTGGGAGCGTAAAGTTGAAGTGTTCGTTGTTTTTATTTGGAGGCCGTCATGAAATATGGAATCGCCGCCACCGCCATGGTTTTGAGCGTGCTGCCGGCTTTTGCCGCGCCGCTGTCCCCGATCAGCCCGCACCAGGCCCTGGCCAATCGCGGCCAATGCGTCGTGGTGGAGGGCACCGCGAGTGTGCGCCCCGATCCGCAGCGGTTGGGCATCGATGTCGACCTGGACGGCAAGGACAGTTCGGCTTTCGGCTTCATCCGCACGGAAGACCAGGCGCAGTTTCCCGACCTGAACGCCATTGACGGCCAGCGCGTGGAGATGGCCGGCGTGGTGGAATTCTATCTCGGCCGCGCCCAGATCAAATTGACTTCGGCCAAACAGCTGGCGCCCGCCGGCACGCATCAGGGGGGGCTCAGTCAGCTGGGACCGGAATGGGCACGCTCATCGCAGAATTCCGCCTGCGGGGTTTAAAGCCGCTCCCGGATCATTTGTCCGGATTGCAGGGCCCGGTCTTTTTGCTGAAGTCCTTTACCCGCGGAATGGTGACGGCCTGGGCTGTATTGACCGGCGGCGTGCCGGCGGACGTCAGGGTGATCGCGTCGTCGGAGATACTGCCCTGATAGCTGGCCAAGACCGCTTTTTCGGATTTTGCCGCGCCCTCGGGTGAGCCGGTATCGACGGAGAATTTGATCCGGCCGGTCTTGTCGTCAATGGCGAGGGGACTCGCCTGGGCAGGTCCTTTCATCGCGCCTTCCGACCAGTACCAGTAAAGAATATCGCGGTCGCCGTCGCGGATCAGCACCACATGATTGCCCGTCGCGTTTCCCGCCTGGGTGCAGATCGAGGAATAGACAAAGATGCCATAGCGGGACAGCTTGCCGCCGGAAGCTTCGGGCGCCGCCGCTGCAAAAGCGCTGGACACGGCCGCGCAGAAGGCCGGCATGACCGCAAAAATCCATGATGCGCGCATCGTTCCTCCGCCGGAACGCGATCCGGAAAAGTGGATGGCTTTCCGCAAGCACACGTCCAAGGGCAAGCGTTGACAGCTTATCGCGCTCCACCGGATAGTGCCAGCTTTCGGAGCGGGCGCCATGGACGCGCAAAGCTTGTGCCGCCAGGCTGCGGCGCTTCACCAGCGCGGGCAGGCCGCTGAGGCGGAGCGGCTTTACCTGCATGCGCTGGCCATCGAACCCGGTCATGCCCAGGCCCTCAATCTTCTCGGCGTGCTTCGGGTGCAGGGCGGCCGCCGGGACGAAGGCGAGAAGCTGATCCGCGGCGCGATCAAGGCCGACCCGCGCCTGGCCGGCGCCCATCTCAATCTCGGCATTCTGCTGGAGGAACTGGGCAGGCCGGCCGAAGCGCTGGTCAGCTATCACCACGCCCTGGATCTCAAGCCCGACCTGGTCTCGGCGCATTTTTGCCGGGGCAATGTGCTCAATGCGCTGGGGCGTCATGCAGAAGCGCTGGCCGATTATGATTGGGCGGTCTCTCGCGGCCTGGCCGACGCCGCGCTTCTCAACAACCGCGGCAACGTGCTCCAGGCACTAGGGCGTGGCGAGGAGGCGCTGGCGAGCTATGGCAAGGCGGCGGAAGCGGCGCCGGACAATGCGGCGATCTGGAAAAATCGCGGCCGTCTGCTCAGGGAACAGCACCGCCATGCCGAAGCCCTGGCGAGTTACGATCATGCCATCCGGCTTGGCGCCGATGACGCCGAGATATGGGATGACCGGGGCGCCGCCCTGCACGGCATGAAGCGCTTTGATGAGGCGCTGGCCAGTTTCGAGCGGGCCGTCGCGGCCGATCCGCATTACCCTCCGGCATGGTTTCACCAGGCCCTGGAACATCTCGCCAAGGGCGACTTGGAGAAGGGTTGGCCGCTTTGGGAATGGCGCCGGAAGCTCCCCAGCGCGCGGCTCAAGGACTTCGTTCAACCGCTTTGGCGCGGTGAAGATATTGCGGGCAAGACGTTGTTCGTCTGGTGGGAGGAGGGCTGGGGAGACGCCATCCTGTTTTTCCGCTTCTGCATCGCCGCGCGGGAAAAAGGGGCGACGGTGATTTTCTCGGCGCCCGGCCCGCTCATCCGCCTTTTCCGGGATGCGCGCTCCGGAGTGGAGATTATCGGACCCGAGGAAGCGCCGCCCCATTTCGATTACCACATCCCGCTCTTGAGCCTGCCCTTGGCTTTCAGGACACGGCTGGAAACCATTCCCGCCTGGCCTGCCTATCTCCGCGTCCAGGTGGCGCGCACCCGCGCCTGGAAAAAGACCATCGGAAAGGAAGGCTTCCGCATCGGGGTGATCTGGGCAGCCACAAAGGAGCGGGCGCTGGGCCGTTCCTTTCCGCTGGCCGAACTCAAGGACATTTCCCGACTTCCCGGCGTGCGCCTGATCTCGCTGCAGAAGCATCACGGGCTGGAGGAACTGGACAGCCTGCCGCCGGAGATGAAGGTCGAGACCCACACGTTCGATGACGGCCCTGCCGATCAGGGCGGCGATGCCTTTCTCGATACCGCGGCAATGATGGCCGGCATGGATCTGATCGTCAGCGCCGACACCTCCCCCGCCCATCTGGCGGGGGCACTGGGCGTTCCCTGCTGGCTGGCGCTCAAATATGCCGCCGATTGGCGCTGGTTTCTCAACCGCTCCGACAGTCCCTGGTATCCCACGATGCGGCTGTTCCGGCAGAAGGCGGAGGGGGATTGGGCTTCGGTCTTTGCGCAGATGAGAGAAACTCTCGCGGCGGGAAAACAGGCTTTCGGGCCGCCTTGATCCGCCGATGCAGGCGCGACCGTTCAAGCGGCATCCGCTATTCCCGTTGCCGTCGCTCCCGCCGCCGCTTCGCGAAAGGAGATTGTGATATAGAAAGCCTTGTGCGGGAAACGGAAAAAACATTGCCCGGCCGGGTGGAGCGCCTGATCCGCGCGCTGTTGCTGCTGGCCGCCAGCATCCTGCTTTCCGGCCTGGCCTGGCTTCTGGGTCTTTATCGGCTTGCCGATCCGCTCTGGGTTTACGGGACCGTGGGCGGGATTATCGTCCTCGCGGTTCTGGCAAGCCGGCTGGGCACGCGGCTCTTGTGCGCAGAATGCGCCCTCCGGGCGCGCCGGTCCCGTGACGACGGCCGGC
Organism: uncultured Rhizobium sp.; assembly: GCA_964511505.1. Classification (GTDB taxonomy): domain Bacteria; phylum Pseudomonadota; class Alphaproteobacteria; order Micropepsales; family Micropepsaceae; genus Rhizomicrobium. The sequence continues at coordinate 23,550 of CAZEFQ010000186.1, read as the reverse complement.
GCTATCGGTCCAAGCCTTCAATGCAATGGACCAGCAGCCGGCTCAGGCTCTTGCGTTCCCGCCCCGTCAGGGATGCCAGCATGCGGTCCTCCACCGCATGCAGCGCCGCGCAGCAGGTGGACAGCGCCTTGCGCCCGGAAGGCGTGAGGAAGATGGCGCGCTTGCGGGCATTGTCCCGCCGCGCCTGGCGTTTGACCAGCCCGGTCTTCTCCATCTCCTGCAGCAATTCGCCGATCGCCTGGGGGGTGATCAGCATCGACTGGGCCATTTCCGCTCCGGTCATGCCGGGGTTGCGGTTCAGCGCCGAAAGCACCATCGCCTGGCGCAGGCTGAAGCCGGCGGGATTGAGGGACTCCTCGATTGCCGAGCGAATGGTCTGGAGGAAGTGGCGCAGCAGGGGGCCGAAAGAGAGATTTTCAAGCTTGGATGGGCTTTTGCGCGTCATGACTATGGCAGGTTTCCTTATATAAGGTAGCCTTCTACGTAGGCGGCTTAAGGTGAAGGGCCTTCATACAGGAGGATCGCAAATACGGCCAGTCACGAGGGTGCCTCCTTTTCACCCGCCCGCCAGCGCCCCGGCGCATGTGCGGGAAACCTTCCCGTCTGTCAAAAAATCCCTGTGATATCAGCGCCTTGAATCAGGCGGCCGCCGGGCGCCGGGACAGGCTGCGGCATGCTATACCGCCATGCCATGATTTATTTCTATTGCCCGGACGACAATCAGCCCAACGGTGGCGTGGAAAAAATCTATCGCCAGGCCGATGTCCTGAACCGTCACGGCATCGCCGCCGCGGTGGTGCATCTTGCCGAAGGGTTTCGCTGCCGCTGGTTCAGGAACGACACCCCCGTGGTCTATGCCCGTACGGTGCGGCCGCTTGAGGAGGATTTCATCGTGGCGGCGGAAGTGTTCGGCCCGGACATCGCCAGGACGGCGCCGGGCATCCGCAAGGTGATCTTCAACCAGAATTGCTACAATACCTTCCGCCACTATCCGCTCGACACCAAGCCGGGCGAAACGCCTTATCTCCATCCCGACATCGCCGCCACCATCACCGTGTCGGAGGACAGCTTGCGCTATCTCGCTTATGCCTTTCCCGGCGCCCGCGTCCTGCGCATCCGGCCCGGCATCGACTCCAGCCTGTTTCATCCGGGCACGCCCAAGAAAAGGCAGATTGCCTTCATGCCGCGCCGCCAGCTGGAGGAGGCGCGCCAGGTCTTCAATATCCTGAAATTCCGCGGCTGCCTGCCGGGCTTCGAGATCGCCGAGATAAGCGGCATGAGTCATGAAGAGGCGGCGCAGGTGCTGCGGGAATCGGCTTTCTTTTTCAGCTTTTCGGCGATCGAGGGTTTCGGGCTGCCGCCCGCCGAGGCGATGGCGTCAGGCTGCATCACCATCGGCTTTCATGGGCGCGGCGGCAGGGAATTCTTCCGGCCGGAATTTTCCTGGCCGATCGAATTCGGCGATATCGAAACCTATGCCCGTACTGCGGAAATGCTGCTGGCCGGTTATCGCGGCGCGCCCCGGCCCCTGGCGGAAAAGGCGCTTGAGGCCGCCCGCTTCATCGCCGCCCATTATTCCTTGGGCCAGGAAGAGGCGGATATTCTCGATTGCTGGCGGCAGATCATGGCGTCCGGCGCGAGCAGTCCCGGCAGGAATTAGGCCGCCTGGTCGACCCGTTCCTCAGGCACCAGACCGGTCTGGATCACGCCCGTCTCGGTGGAGCGGATGATGAAGCGCGCACCGGCCGAGCGCGCCAGCGCCAGCTGGTTGGGGGAGCCGATATTGCTGACGCAGGCCACCGCGTGCTGGGCAGAGGCGAACTGAACCAGGTTCGACACCGCCCGTGCCGCCGCTTCCAGGCTGATACTGCCGGGACCGGTATGATCCGGGAGCGCGCCCATGAAGCCCGCCACGCCCAGATGGCCGCCGCGCATCATACCGGCGTTCCATTCCGGAAGCTCGACAAAGATGCGGCGGACGAAGGGCCGAACCATGGAAATCAATTCGCTGAGACGCGCCGCCGGCGTGCCGGTGGGAATGCCTTCAAGCTTGAGCAGCAGGAACGGATTGTCGGCCACGCCGGCGTTGCGCAGCGCCTTCTGGTAAAGCTGGCGGCCGCGCGACCAGGCCAGTGTCTCATAATGCACCGGCGTGACGATGGCGATGGGATCGGCCGGCTTGGCGGCGGCGGCGGCCGCACTCCGCACCGAAGCGAGGCTGTATTCCAGCATGGCCTCGTCGAGAGAGGCGCGGTCCCTGGGATTGATGCCCGAAAGCGCGGCCTGGCCGAACAGCGTCCTGCCTTTGTGCGAACGCACCGCCCCACAGAGATAAAGCGCGCATCTCTCGCGCTCAAGATTGATCACCGGGGCAAAGCCGGTGGTGAGGCCCTCGTAACCCGGCAGGCCGCCCTTGGCGAGCCGGGCGAGAGGATCGGTTTCCACCCTGTCGAGCTTGGAGGCCGCTTTTTTGGGCGCCGGGGGAATTTTGATGCCCTTTTCGTTGATCTCCTTGAGCGTGGCGCGGCGGCAGATGTTGGAAAGATTCTGGCTGACGGTATCGGTGCCGAAAAACAGTTCCAGCAGCGCGATATTGATCTCCTGCGCCAGGGTCTCGGCGGCCATGCCCTCTACCGAGAAGACGACCAGGAAAAAGCCTGTCGCCTGGGGCAGCATGATGTCCCCGGGTGCCAGCCGCTTGACGCAATTCTCGCACATCAGCTGGACGCGTTCGGGGTGGCTTGAGAGTGCCCGGCTGCGCTCCAGGACCGGGCCGAAGTCGAAATAAAAGGCCGGTTGGCCTTGATCCAAGGTCGCACCGCCGTCCACGGACAGGATCGCCGATGCATTCGCCGAAATGGTTTGACCGCTCATACTGTCGCTCCTTCCAAATGGGCGAGGCGGTCCGCTTTCATGCGGACCGCCTCGCCTTCATCCGTCCTGGATACGCCACGCAGGCGGACGACTCTGGCCCCCACTGCAAACTTTGTTGAATAGGCCGATACGTCGCCAATAAAAGGGACCGGGCCGGCTTCAGCGAAACGGGAGAGGGGCTGGCGCGGGAGAAAGTGCCAGACCGGTCCCATTGCGAAGGCGGCCCGGAAGATCACGCCGCGACCCCCCATTCGGTCTGGCTCACTTTTTCCTTGGGGATGGCGGCAAGGGTCGCCGGCGTCGCGAAAATCTCGGCGACCAGCAGCCGTTTGACTTCCGGCACCGTCACCTCGCGCAGCGCCCTGAGCATGACGTCATCGGACATGATGATGATGCCGTCGCAGCTCTTATTCCGTGCGCCGCGCGACAACTCTCCCATCAAACGCCAGGCAAAGTCGGCGCCGGAGCCGGCAGCGGAGCTGCCCTCCTGGCGGATCAGCTGCTGGAGCCGCGAGGTGCCGCCTTGGCTGCTCCAGATCGCGGCCTCATTCTCGCCGGCGATAAGAACCCAGATGGAGGATTGAGACATGAAAGGCTCCCGTCAATTTGATGACAGGATCATCGCGTGGAGCCGGGGCGGAGTTTATTCGGGAAAAGTGCGTAGCATGCCGCCGAGCAAGAAGCCTGCCAGTTTGGCGGCTTCAGCGTTAGCGCGGGTTAAGCATGACCCGCTCAATCAGGTCGATCAGTTCGTCCGCGTCCACCGGCTTGTTGAGCATGGTCACCGCGCCCGCGGCCATCAGGCGCTGCCGCAAAGAGTCATTGCCATGACCGGTGATCACGATGGCAGGGGGCGCGCCGTCGCCGGATTGGGTCTGTAAATGCTGCAAAAGCTCAAGTCCGGTCATGTCCGGCATCTGGTGGTCGACCACCAGGCAGCCGATCGCGCCGGGCTTGAATTCGGCCAGGAAATCGGCGGCGGAGGCATAGTCGCAGACTGCCATATTGGCGGTTTCCAGCACCGCCGCGATGGATTTGCGCACGGATTCGATGTCGTCCACGATCCAGACGACGATGGGTTTTCCTGCCACCATGGTGAATTTATTCCTGCTGAAAAAGCTATTGTTTTAAAAATCGGTCGGGGGCGACATGGAATATATACGTAGTAACTACCTATGAGAGCCGGGGGTCAGTGGAGCGCCCCGGCGGCCCGCGCCAGGCGTACCAGGTCGGAGAGATCGCGTGCCTTGAGCTTTTCCTGGAGGCGGGCACGGTGGATTTCCACCGTGCGGGGCGAAATTCCCAGGGCAAGGGCGATCAGCTTGTTGGATTTGCCCAGCACCAGCTGGTCCATCACCTCGCGTTCCCGCCCGGTCAGGATGGAAAGCAGTTCGGATGCGGCCTTGTTTTCCGCCGCCGAGTCGCGGCTCTGGCGCCTCTCGCCGAGCGCCCGGCGGATGCTCACCAGCAAGCTGTCGTCGTCAAAGGGTTTTTCGATGAAATCGAAGGCGCCGGCCTTCATCGCCGCCACCGCGCGCGTCACATCGCCATGACCGGTCACCAAGATGATGGGGATTTGTGACCGGCGGCGGAGCAATTCCGCCTGCAGCTCCAATCCGCTCATCTGGGGCATGCGCAAATCGACCAACAGACAGTCGCCGCCGGCCTCCGGGTCGGCCAGATAGGCAATGGCCGAAGGATAGTCCTTCACCACCAGGCCCGCCGACTCCAGCAGCGCGCGGATGGAATCGCGCACCGCTTCGTGGTCGTCGATCACCACCACCAGCCCCTCGCTCATGCCAACGGTCATGCCCCGCGTCCCCTTATGACGGCGTATCGGCGCCCGGCAGGCGGAAATGGAATATCGCCCCGCCTTGCGGGCCGTTTTCCGCCCAGACTTTCCCGCCATGCGCCTCGATGATCGACTGGCAGATGGTGAGCCCGATCCCCATGCCTTTTTCCTTGGTGGTGATAAAGGGCTGGAACAGGGCCTTCATGACCTCCGGCGCGATGCCGGGACCGTCGTCGGCCACCGAGACCCGCACAAACCCCGTTTCCGCCGCGGTGGTGATGGTGATCTCGCCCTTTCCCTCCATCGCGTCCATGGCGTTGCGGATCAGATTGAGCAGCACCTGCTCGATCTGGATCTTGTCCACCATCACCGGCGGCAGCAGGGGCTCCAGCCGGACCGCCACCAGGGTCTTGCTGCCCGGTCCGCCCGCGAGGCTGAGGCTGATCGCCTCTTCCACCACCTTATTGAGGTTTTCCGCGGCCCGGCTGGTCTCCCGCTTGTCGATGAATTCGCGCAAGGAGCGGATGATGCCGCCGGCGAGCTTGTTCTCCTCCACCGCCTTGTCGAGGAAGCTGCCGGCGCGGAGGATGTCGGGTTCCGGTCCCGACAGGATGCGGCGGGCGGCGCGCACATAATTCACCGAGGCGGTGAGCGGCTGGTTCAATTCGTGGGCGATGGTGGAGGCCATCATGCCCATGGTGTTCCAGCGCGACAGATGGATAAGCTCGGCCTGGAGATGCTTCAGCCGGGCCTCGGCCTCTTTCTGTTCGGTGATGTCGCGCAGAAAGGAGGACACGCCTTTCACGTTTCCCTTCCCATCGAGCACCGGGGAGACGGTGATCGAGACCGGGACACGCGTGCCGTCCCGGTGCGGCCTGGTGCTTTCATAATGGATGGCGTTCCCGCCGGCGCTAAGCTGCTCCGCCATGGCGTCGGATTCCCGCTTCAGGTCCGGGGGCAGCAGCATGGAGACCGGCATCCCGACCACTTCGGCGGCCGTATAGCCAAACAGCCGCTCCGCCGCCTTGTTCCAACTCACGATAAGCCCGTCCATGTTGCGGGCGACGATCGCGTCATGAGAGGATTCCACGATATCGGCCAGGTATCCGCGATCGGCTTCCAGCCGTCTTATCCGGTGCTCAGCCAGGAGCTTTTCGGTCACGTCTTCGACAATTTTCGAGATCCCGATTATCGCCCCGGCGGAATCGCGGATGGGCGAGAGCGTCAGCCGCACATCCAGCACCGCACCATTCTTGGCCAGGCGCTGGGTGGAAAAGCGGGTGAAATGTTCGCCCTCGGCCACGCGGTTGAGCAGCTCGCTTCCCTCCTCCTGCAGGAAAGAAGGGAAGATCAGGCTGACCGGCCGGCCGACAATCTCATTGCTGGGATAGCCGAACAGGTGCTCGGCCGCCTGGTTCCAGCTGGTGACGATGCCATCCAGGTTGGTGGCGATGATGGGGTCGTGGGAGGATTCCACGATGCTGGCGAGATAATGCCGGCCCGCCTGCAGCAACGCATTTTCCCGCATGGTGCGGCGCAGTTCGCCGATCAGGTGTTGCTGGTCGCGGGCGATCTTATCCTGCACCGCGCTCTGATTCTCAAGCCGCACCAATTCGGTGACGTCCTCGACCCGGTGGATGATGAACGCCACCTCCCCATTTGCACCGAGCACGGGCGTGTTGAGCGGACTCCAATGGCGCTCCTCGAAATCGCCGCTCTCATTGCGGATATCATATTTCTGCACTGCCATGGCGTCGGACTGCTTGTTCTTCAATACCCATTCCAGCGAGGCCTTGAGGTTGCGCACGCCGTCGGCATTGGGATCGCCCGGATTGTCGGGAAATATTTCGAACAGGGGCCGGCCGGTGATGGTTGCCGCATCCGTCATGGTGGCGCGGCAATAGGCTTGATTGGCGGTTATGATGGTCAGGTTGCAGTCGAGCAGCAGGTAAAGACCAGGCGCGGCATCGAAAATCGCGCGATAGTCGAGCTCCACACCAATACAAGGAGACGTCTGCGGCAAAGCTCCCATGGCTCGACTCGCCTCCCAAAGGCGGACTGTATGCCAAGCCCAGGGTGGTTAAAATTGTTCAAATATCCGGTGGGCTTGACGGTTCCTTGACAATGTTTCCACTGTAAGCATACTTTGGGCATTCAAATGTCCGGGCGGTCCTTCCGGTCCATCGGGCCAGGCCTCTCCGAAGTGACCGGCCGGGAGGGGACCCGCACGGAGATCATCAGTCTACTGATGAAATGCCGGACAGGCGCGCGCAATCCTGGCCGTCGGTCGCGCCGGCGCAGCCGGAAGAAGCAGAATTCCCGAAAATCCGGTCTGCGCCTGATTTCACATCCGGTTGTTTTCGACTATCCTGCCGGTTCTTTTCGCGACAAACCTGAAGGACACAAGATGCGGATTTCGACATCCCGGGTAAGAGTGATTGCATGCGCACTGTTGGGCGGATTGGCGCTGGGCGGAGCTGAAGCCCAGCCGGTCAAGCCCGATCCCGCCCATATCGTGGCGACCATGGCCAAGGACGTTAAATGGACCATCGACCAGAATTTCGGGGAAGAGGTGGCCTATATCATGGGCGATCCGACCAAGCCGGGACCCTATATCATGCTGATCAAATGGAAGCCCCATACGATGAGCACACCGCACACCCACAATACCGACCGTTTTGTCTATGTGGCCGAAGGCACCTGGTGGGTAAGCGACAGCCCGCATTATGACCCCAGCAAGACCTACCCTGTGCCGAAAGGTTCGACCGGCATGGACAAGGCCGGCCAGATTCATTGGGACGGCGCCAAGGATGAGCCGGTGCTGCTGGTGCTTTACGGCCAGGGGCCGGCCAATACGGTCAAGGTGCCGGAAAAGAAGTAACGCGAGAAAGTAACGGGAACAGCAACCGAAAATTTCAGCCCATTATCGGAGGAACGCATGAAAAAGGCTTTGTTCACCGCCATCGCCCTTCTGGCCGCCGGTCCGGTTTATGCCCAGGCGATCCAGACCATTCTGCCCAATCCCAGCAATGACGAGGCCCGCGCGCCCCGTCCGCCGCGTGCCCGCGGCATTCCCGCGGCGCTGGCGGTGGAAGCGGTAGAAACCGCCAACGCCACCTGCAAGGCCAATGGCAACAAGACCACCACCATCATCGTCGACTCGGAAGGCGTGCCGGTGGCTATGGTGTCGGATGACGGCGCCGCCGCCATCACCCAGCGCATCGCCATGGGCAAGGCGATGATCTCGCTCAAGACCAAGGGTGCTTCGGCCGATGCCACCAAGGCCGATCCGGCGGTGATGGCGTCCCTTGGCACCGCGCGCCCCGGCGGCTTTCCGCTGATGGCCGGGTCCGACGTGGTGGGCGCCATCGCGGTGTCGGGTTCGCCCTCCGGCCAGGCCGACGAAGTCTGCGCCAAGGCGGCGATGGCCAAGATCGCGGATCGGATGAAATGATCCGTTCCTTTGACCGTTGAAGGCATCCGGGGCGGGCGAAGCCCCGGATGGGCCGCCATGGCCGGACCAGATCCAAAACCCGATCCGCCGAAAATCTACGATTACAGCCTGGGCGGCTTCAGCCGTGCCGAGCTTGACCGGCTCGAAGCCTATTGCGACGGCTTAGGCCGGATGCGAAGCGCGCTTCAAGGTCCGGAAGGCTATGATTTCTACGACGATACCATGCGCGTCTGCCAGGTCGCCCAGCTCCCGCAAACACCGGAGGCGATGTGGATTTATGAGCGGCTGGCCGAGATTGTGCGCGGCCTCAACACCCGTTCCTTCCGCTTCGACCTGCGCGGCTTTTCCGAGCCGCCGCAATATATGATCTATCATGGCGCGGAAAAAGGCCATTTCGACTGGCACATGGATACCGGTTCGCTGCCGCCGCGGAAATTGTCGCTGACGGTGCAGATCAGCGAGCCGTCGGCCTACACGGGGTGCGACCTGCAGTTCAACACCGGCAAGATTCTTCTCCAGGCGCCGCGCGACCGCGGCGCGGCGGTGGCCTTCGCCTCCCACACCATCCATCGGGTGACGCCGATCACCTCCGGCACGCGAAAGGCTATCGTGGCCTGGATTACGGGGCCCGAGTTCCGCTAGCGAAAAAAAAGGCGGCCGCACCGGCCGCCTTTTTCTGTTTTGAGGGCGCACCGCCCTCGCGCTTTGCGCTCGGTGCGGGGCCAGCTTTTCCAATTCGCTGCGCTCATAAGAAAAGCTAGGCCAAAGCCCAGCGCTATTATCGAGCGCTAGACGATGTCGATGCGGAAAACCCACTGGCTGGACGGCGAGTCATAATTCGCCCAGCCCGGGTGATAGCCGGCGTCGCAGCCGATCAACTGGCCATTGTGGAAGTCCAGGCCGTGCGGATCGCAGGAACCGGGTTCGAAGGTGATGGTTTCGATCGGCTTGCCGGTCTCCGCCTCCATGCGCACCAGGCCGGCAATGTTCTGGCCATGGTTCTTCGATCCCTCATTGGCGATCACCTGCAGCAGGGTGCCGTCCTTGTCGAAGGTGAAGTCGTGGAAACGGCCCATGCCCGGCGGAGCGTAGATGGGAATCTGCAGTTCCGGCTTCCAGCTCACCGGGTCCATGCGCATCAGCGAGCGCATGCGGTTGTTTGCGACCCAGAGTTTGCCATGGGCGTCCCATTTCGCTCCATGGCAGCCGCCCATGCGGTTGTTGGGGCTCAAGGGAAGCTGCAGTTGCGCCACCTGCTTGCCGCTCGCCACATTGACCTTGTGGATGCCGCTGGCCTCGTCATCCGTGTTCGAACAGACATAGAGATCGCCATTGCCGTAGGCGAGACCCGAAGTGTTGGAGGCGTTGCTCACCTTGGTCGCGAGCACCTTGCCGTTCATGTCCATCAACCAGACTTCTTCCTTGCCCTTGATGGGCCAGGCGACATTGACGCCCTTGGCTTCGCCTTCGGTGAGATGTTGCTGTGCGACCCAGAGACCTTCCGGCGAACTGGCCAGCGCGTTGGGCCAAAGGCCCGGCGCCTTGAACAATTTGGTGGTTTTTGCCGACCGGTTGGGAAGCTTGCGGCGCGGGCCGCCCTCTTCGGCCGCCGCCGCTGCCGCCTTTTTCGCGTCCTGCGCGAAAGCCGGCGCAGAGGCCGCCGCCAAGGCGAGACTCAGGCCTGTCAAAAACTCACGTTTGCTGTGCATTGGCGGTCCTCCCATGACCTTCATAATTTGCGCCGGAAGTTATGCCCAATCGCGTATGGGGGCAATTACCCCGTTTTGTTGCAATGCAACAAGCCCATTTGGCGATCGCGCCGGGCGGGCCCGGCAGGGACTAAGCCGATGGCCCAACGTCTGTCTGATGGCGCCGGCGATGACGGAAAATGCGCGGCGCTGTTTGGCGACAGGTTTCCCGTTCGATGGGACGACTTCCCGGGAAGGCGAGACAGATTAAATCAAAATCTTGCGGCACAGGATTCGGATTCGATCCGTGAGCGGAATTCCGGCACATCAAAAAAATATTTCGCCTGGCAACTTGGCTTTCGCTCCATCCAGATGACCAAAAATGCTGTTCGCGAATTTGCTGCGGGGCGAGATTCGGATTTGATCCGCAGACGGAAAGTTTTGCGCGGCGAAAATCTTTCGCGTGCAAACTTGTTGCAAATTTATCCCATCGCCGCGCAAATTTTCCGGAAAGATTTTTTCACTTCATCAGCGACGCGCGCGAATAAGCGCGTATTCACGCATTGAATCGCGTGCACGTTATTTTTTGTTCAGGAAGTTTTTTTCTCTGATGCAAATGAGATGACACAACTCGTCATCTTCGCGCGTTGACAGGTGGTTCCGAAATTTGTCAGGTGCGCGCCCTCAGCTGAAGCAGGCAAATCACAATGCAGGCTGAGGAGTGTCTTATTCAGAGGGTTCAATGGACAATTTGTTGCAGAAGTTGATGCTTGGCGGTTCCACAGCCGCGTTGATGGCCGCAATGCCCGCGGCCGCTTTCGCCCAGGATAACAGCGGCGATATCGAACAGGTGGTGGTGTCCGCCTCCCGCGTGACCATCGCGGGTTATACGCAGCCCACGCCGGTAACGGTGGTCGGCGCGGCCCAGCTGGAAAAAGACGCCTATGCCAACATCCAGGACGCGGTGCGTGAATTGCCGCAAGTCCAGTCGCCGCCGGCCTCTTTCGGCGCCTCGCAGGGCGCAGGCTCGCCCGGCACCGCCGGCCTCAACCTGGTCAATCTGCGCAACCTCGGCACCAACCGCACCTTGATCTTGTTCGACAGCCAGCGCGTCGTGGTTTCCAATATCTCGGGCGGCGTGGACATCACCACGCTTCCTTCGGCGGTGATTTCGCGCGTCGATATCGTCACCGGCGGCGCTTCGGCCGCCTGGGGCTCCGACGCCGTGGCCGGCGTGGTCAACTTCATCCTCAACAAGAATTTCACCGGCTGGAAGACCAGCGTGGAAGGCTCCGACACCTATAACGACCTCAACCGCTCTTTCTCCATCAACTCCGCCTGGGGTGACGACATGTTCGGCGGCCGCGGCCATCTGGTCCTGGCCGGCACCATGAATATGCGCCCCGACACCACCCTGATGGCGAATGAGAAGTGGTTCCGCGGCGCCTACTGGGTCTCGAACCCGGCCTACGCCGCCGGCAACGGCCAGCCACAGCTGATCGTGGCGAATGACGTCGGCCTGGCCGGCGGCAACCAGGGCGGCATCATCACCACCAGCGCCGCCGTCACCGCCGCCAACAGCCCCACGGGCGTGGCGACGGCAGCCAATGCGCTGCGCGGCATCGCCTTTGTCGGCGCCGGCATTCCCCAGCGCATCGATTTCGGCAATGTCACTTTGGGCGTCTTGTCCAATGGCGGTTCGCTGACCGCGGCGGATTCCGACATGCCGTTCCAGACCATCTCGGGCGCCAACAACACCTACACCCTCTTCGGTTACGGCCGCTACAAGATCACCGACACGATCCAGGCCAGCCTGCAGCTGAACTATGGCTATTTCACCGGCAACGGCACGGCGCAGTCCTTCCAGCAGCTCAATACCAACGGCGTCACGATCAAGAGCGACAACGCCTTCATCCCCGCCTCGGTCAAGGCGACCATGACCTCGACCGGCATCACCTCCTTCCAGCTGGGCACCATCAACAGCAACAATTATCCCAGCTATGGCGTGACCGGCGCCAACTACAACCAGCTGGCGGCGCAGAGCATCGCGCCGGCGCTGACCGAGAACCGCCGGGAAATGGTGCGCGGCGTGTTCACGCTGGAAGGCTCGCTGGGCGACGACTGGTCCTGGAACACCTATTACCAGCACAGCGAAGTGCGGTTCTGGGTGCATGTCGATGGCGGCAATGCCATCGAGGCCAATCTCGAAAACGCCTATGACGCGGTCACCGTCACCACCGCCAACCGCGGCACCTCCGGTCTGCCGCTGGGCAGCATCGCCTGCCGTTCCACCCTGACCGGCACGCCCTTCACCTTTGCCGGGGTGACGGCGCAGGCGGGTTGTATCCCGGCCGATCCCTTCGGCCAGGGCACGGTTTCGCCCAGTGCCATCCGCTACATCACCGGCGGCAATCCGGATTTCGAGCATATGCTCCTGGAGCAGGATGTGCTGGAAGGCTCGATGCAGGGCACGCTGCCCTGGCAGCTGCCGGCGGGCCCGGTCGCCGTCGCCTTCGGCGCCGGCTACCGCAAGGAGCAGGGCAAGAACACCGCCACCCAGCTCGGCGCCCAGGCGGCTTACGCCACCGCCAACTACACCAACTTCCCGTCCTCCAGCTACAATGTGATGGAAGGCTTCGCGGAAGTGGACGCGCCGATCATCAAGAACGGCATCGTCAATTCGCTGGACTTCACCATGGCGGGCCGCATGACCAGCTATTCGACCTCCGGCCTGGTCGAGACCTGGAAGCTGGGCCTGACCAGCCAGGTGACGGACGACTTCAAGCTGCGCACCACCTGGTCGGTGGACATCCGCGCGCCGCAAATCCAGGAATTGTTCGTCCCCACCTCGATCAACACCGGCTCAGCCAAGGACCCCAAGACCAACCAGACCGTGACCGTGATCACCAATGTCACGGGCAATCCCAACCTCAATCCCGAGACCGCCCGCACCATTTCCGGCGGCGTGGTGCTGACGCCGACCTTCCTGGACGGCTTCAGCATGTCGGCCGACTGGTTCTCGATCAACGTCACCGGCGAAATCACCACGGTGTCGTCCAACGTGATCCTGAACCAGTGCAATCCCAGCCTGCCCAGCAACATCTATCCGGGCCAGCCGGGCAATGCCAACGATCCGCTCTGCACCCATCTGGTGTTCGGCAACGGTTCGGGGGTCGGCGCCTTGACCAACATCAACAACTCGCCGGTCAATATCGCCAGCCAGTCGGTGTCCGGCCTCGACGTCCAGGCCAACTACACCATGGATTTCATGGGCGGTAACATCGCCTGGACGGCCTTCGCCAACCTGCAGGACGAGAACACCCTCAAGAATCCGGGCAATCCGACCAACGACTCGGCCGGCACCGGCGGCACGCCGAAATGGAAAGGCGTGCTCTCGGCGGACTACACCACCGGCCCGGTCTCCTTCACCGTCCAGACCCGCTGGTACGGCACCAGCAAGTACACCAACACCGCCAATACCGGTAACCTCTCGACGGCGTCACTGGCCAATCTCTACGATCCGGCGCATTTCGAGGTGCCGTTTACCGCCTACCTGGATTTCCGCGGCTCCTACAAATGGAACGACAATATCCAGATCTACGGCGCCGTCGACAACGCCATCAACACCCCGCCGCCGCTGGTCCCGCCCACATCGAGCCAGATCCAGTCGAACGGCACGGATATCGCCACCAACACCACGACCTACGATCTGTTGGGACGAACCTTCCGCCTGGGCGTGCGCTTCAATTACTAGCCTGCGCTTCGACGGCCAGGACTTCGTCTCTTTTTGAACAAAGCCCGGCGGAAAGCGCCGGGCTTTGTCGTTCGGGGCAAGAGCGCGAAACGCGACAAGAGCGCGGCTTGCCGCTGAAAGCCGGACCAATTTGCCCCGGCTATGGCCGGGTCGCGCCTGACGGCAGGGCGTCGAACGCCACCGTGGTCCGTGCGCTGTTCTCATGAAACGGGACGGTGCCGTGCCACATGTAAGAGGGAAACAGAACCAGCCGGCCCGGCCGGGGCTGGATGGCGCGGCGGGGGCCAAGCCCCGCTTCGAAACTGGGCTCGCCGAACTTGATCCAGCCCTGCTTTTGCCGCTCATCCTTCACGGCTTCCGGCAGGGCGACATAATAACAGGAACTGATCCAGCCGCCGGGATGGATGTGATTCACATGAAAGCCGCAATCCCGAAGCCGTGACGACCAACTGTCTTTGTAGCGGAAGCCCAAACCTTTGCGCCCGCGGAAGGGATGGCGCGCATCCGGCTTGATCTCCGCGGTATAACGCGCGATCGCTTCGCCGATGCGGACCTTGAGCCGTTCGGCCAGGTCATGGCCTTGACCGAACAGATAGCCGCGCGTCTGGCTGCCGCCCTTGAGCGACTGTTCCAGGGGCTCGCGGAGATTGACATGCATGCCGGTAAGCCAGGCGTCGAATTCCCGGTTGAAATCATCCATGCGGGAAAAACCTTGCGGCGGCTCCAGGTCGAAAACCCCGATCAGCTCCTCATAGCCGTTGAGCATCTCGTCGCGTTCATCGCCCATCATCCGCCAGGCGGACCCCAGGAGCGCCAGCCCGGTCTGATCGACGGGCGCCAGCCGGAGCGAGCGCTCGGCAAAAGCCGCGCCTTTCCCGGGATCGCGCATCTGCAGCGCGGTGGCGGCAAGGTTTTGATAGAGGGCCGCGTTGGCGGGATGGTGCTTCAGCGCCTGTTCCAGCGCCGCCATCGCCTCGCCATGCCGGCCCAATTGATTGAGCGCGGCGGCGCAACCGCTCAGGGCTTCCAGGCTGGCGGGTTCGCGCCTGCGCGCCTCGGCGAAAACTTCCTCCGCCTCTTCCGCCCTGTCTTTTTTGAGCAGCAACCCCGCCTTGGCTGCCAGCATCGCCGCGGTCTGCGGCGCGTGGCGATAAGAGGCCCCGACTTCCTTGTCGCGCCCGAGCCGGTGCAACAGGTTGTTATAGGCAAGATGCGCTGCCGCGTTGCCCGGCTCGCGCCGGACGACGCCGTCCAGGAGCGCCAGCGCCTCCTCGATGCGGCCCAGTTCTTCCAGAAGATCGGCGCAGTTGAGATCGCTGTTGAGGGAGGAATCCAGCCGCCCGGCAAAGGCGAAGTTCTCGAGCGCGGCCTGTTTACGGCCCTGGAGGTATTGCGACCAGGCGAGATTGTAGACGAACGCCGCCTTGAGCGGCGCCTCCCGGGACAGCGCCACGCCGGCCTCAAGAATGGCCTCGGCCTCGGCTCCGCGCCCTTCATTCTTGATCGCCACGCCCAGCCAGAGCCGCGCCGGAAGATGGCCCGGTTCGAGTGCCAGCACCTGCCGGAAGGCGTCTTCGGCGCCATGATTATCGCCCGCTGCAAAGCGCAGCGCCCCCAGTTCGTACCAGGCCTCGGCCAGCCGCGGATCGGCCTGGAGGGCGGCCTGCAGCGCTGCTGAGGCGTCGCCCTGGCGGCCGCGGCGAAGGAAAAGCCTCGCCAGATTCAACAGGACGTGGGGATGTCCGGGATGGAAATGGAGCGCCCGTTCGAGCAGGCCCTGTGCCTCGTCCAGCCGGTTTTGTTGGAGCCGCGCCAAGCCCAGAAGATGCAAGGCATCTGCCTGCAACTCCCAGCCCGGCAATGCGGCAATGCTGCGCTCGGCAGCGGCCACGTCGCCACGCTGCAGGAATCGCGCCGCCTGGGCGAGAGGATTTTCCGCCATGCCGAACCATAACCCATGGCTCCGGCAGGACCAAAAACGGCAGCCGGCCAGCATGCAGCCGCTTCACGTGCTTTTCCCGGCCTGCCTCGCGCGGCGTCACGAAAGACGCCTGCGGAGTTCGACCTTACGCTTTCGCCAGAATCTTCGGCACGCGCGCACCTTCCACCCGGTGCGGAACAGGCATATCGCTGCCGAGCAGTGGCTTCAGATAGGCGAGGAATTTGCCGGTGACATCGGTGCCGGAAGGGGCAATGAAGTCATCCGGCATCACTTTTGTCTTGCCGCCAATGTCTTCCAGCTTGGAGAGGCGGTAATCCACCTTGTAATCGCCATGATGATTATTTGAGCGGTGGATGGTGACCGAACCGTCGCGCCCTTCATTGAGGGCAAAGCGCAGCGCCGCCGTCCCGGCTTCCCGCGCCTCGCGCTGGTCCACATCCGAGACCACGCCGAAGAAACTCCGCTGCACATAGCCGAAGGTATCGGCCCGCACCCGCTTATAGCCCAACTTGTCCTTGACGAGTTGGGTGAGGGAATCCGCCAGCGCCCCGCCCGCCAGCTCGACATTGCCGTGCGCGTCTTTCGACACCGTGCTCATCAGCTTGGTGGCGATGGGAACGTGCTTCTCGTCGGCGATGCCTTCCGACAGCGCCACCACGCAGCGGCCATGTTTGTCCATCACCTTCTTCACTTCCGAAAGGAAGCTTTCCTCATGGAAGGCGCGCTCGGGCACATAGACCAGGTGGGGGCCGTCATCGGGAAAGACCCGCGCCGCCGCCGCCGCCGCGGTCAAGAAACCGGCATGGCGCCCCATGATCACCGCCATGTAGATGCCCGGGAGCGAGCGGTTGTCGAGATTGGCGCCCATGAAAGCCTGGGCGACGAAGCGCGCCGCGGAGGGAAAACCCGGCGTGTGGTCGTTGATCATCAGGTCGTTGTCGATGGTCTTGGGAATATGCATGCAGCGAAGGGGATAATTCTCTTTCCTCGCTTCTTCCGAGACGATGCGCACCGTGTCCGACGAATCGTTGCCGCCGATATAGAAGAAACTGCCGATGCCGTGCGCCTTCAGGCTGCGGAAAATTTCCTGGCAATATTTGAGGTCGGGTTTGTCGCGGGTGGAGCCCAGGGCGGAGGAGGGGGTTTCGGCGATGCCTTCCAGGTTCTGCGCGCTCTCGCCGGAGAGGTCGACAAAATCCTCATTGACGATGCCGCGTATGCCGTGCAGCGCGCCATAGACGCGTCCGATGCCCGCCTGCTTGCGGGCTTCCAGCACCAGGCCGGTGAGCGACTGGTTGATTACGGCGGTGGGGCCGCCGCCTTGGGCGACAAGAATCTTGGACAAGGGATGACCTTCGGGTTGTGGGGTTATTGCATGGCTGATGGCCGCCTACATACACTATTGGCGGTCAAAATCCCGCAGTAATTTGCTTCGAGGCAAGCGGAAGAAAAGCCATGAGCGATGTCATGCAAAAACGTGCGGCCTTCCGGGCCTTGCACCGAGACGGATGTTTCGTCATCCCCAATCCCTGGGATATCGGCAGCGCCCGCCTTCTGCAGCAACTGGGTTTTGCGGCGCTGGCCACCACCAGCTCCGGTTTTGCCTGGACCGCCGGCCGGGCCGATTACGCGGTGACCCGTGACGACACGCTCACTCATCTCGCCGCCCTGTGCGCCGCGGTCGATCTGCCTGTCAACGCGGATTTCCAATCCGGTTTTGCCGACGCTCCGGAAGCGGTGGCGGAGAATGTGCGGCTGGCCGCGGCGACCGGCATTGCCGGTCTTTCCATCGAGGACCGCATCGGCGCGGGGCCGGGGCTTTATGAGCATCGCCTGGCGGTGGAGCGCATCCGGGCGGCGCGCGCCGCGATAGCGGACCAGGATGTGTTTCTGGTGGCCCGGGCCGAGGGCCTTCTGTTCGATCCGGGTTCGCTCAGCGCCGTCATCGACCGGCTGATCGCCTTCGCCGCCGCGGGCGCCGACTGCCTGTATGCGCCGGGCGCGCAGGGCGCGGCCAACATCGCCGTGATGGTGCGGGCGGTGGCGCCCAAGCCGCTCAACGTCCTGATGTCGGGACCAGGTCTTTCGGCCGCCGAATTGGCGGATCTCGGAGTCCGGCGCATCAGCGTGGGCGGCGCCTTGGCGCGGGTCGCCTGGGGCGCGGTGCGCCGGGCCGCGGAAGAGATGCGGCAGGGTTCGTTCGAAGGGCTGAAGGAGGCCGCTTCCGGCAAGGAGATGAATGCCTTGTTCGCGCCTTTCGCGACGTAACCGCCGCCTGCCATCTCCGGGTCCCAAGCATGTTTCTCCAATCCCTGTTCGATGAAGCGGCTCGCCGGATGGCGGGCGGCGACCGGAACGGCGCCGCGCGTCTCTATGCCCAGATCCAGGGCGCCGCGCTGGCCGGTCCGGAAGCGGCGCTTCAGGAAATCGGCATCCTGCTCTCGCGGATGCCCGAGCAGGCGCCGGGCAGGTCTCAGGCGTTGCTGGCCGAGGGCATGGCGCTTCGCCGGCTCAACCGGCTGCCGGAGGCAGTGCGGAAGTTTGACCAGGCCCTGCTGGCGGAGCCCGGCCTGATCGAGGGCTGGTTCCAGCGCGGCATCGTTCAGGACGAATTGGGCCATCGCGAAGACGCCGTTGCGAGCTATGACCGGGCCCTGCAATTGCAGCCCGGCAATTTCGCGGTGATCAACAACCGCGCCGCCACTCTCATGAAGATGAAGCGCTTCGCCGAGGCGGCGTCCGGCTACCGGCAGATGGACGCGCTCTCGCCCGGCAATGTGATTGCGCTGAACGGCCTGGCGGGGGCCGCCGCCCAGGCCTGCGACTGGTCGCGGCATGAGGAATATTTGTCCCGCATGCGCGCCCTGGTGATGGCGGGCCGAAGCGAGATCCAGCCGGGCACCCTGATCGCCTATCATGACGAGCCGGCTTTGCAGAAAGCCTGTGCCGCCAATTATTTCCGCAGCCTCCATCTTGCGTCCGGTCCGCCACGCTGGCGCGCTTCGGGGCGCAAGCCTTTTTCCGGTGAAAAGATAAAACTCGCTTATTGCTCGGCGGATTTCCATTCCCATCCGGTGTCGCGGCTCCTGGTCCGGATGTTCGAATGCCATGACCGGGACCGCTTCGAAGTGCATGCCGTCTCCTTCGCCCCTGACGACAGGAGCGCGATGCGGGCGCGACTCCTCAAGGCTTTTGACCATTTCCACGACATGCTCACCGGCAGCGACGAGGAGACGGCGGCACTGATGGCCGGTCTCGGGATTGATATCGCGGTGGACCTGATGGGCTATACCACCAGGTCGCGGCCCGGCATTTTCACCCGGCGGCCCGCGCCGGTGCAGGTGAACTACATGGGCTATGCCGGCACGGTGGCGGCGGATTTCTGCGATTACATCATCGGCGATGCGATCGTGACGCCTTTCGCGCACCAGCCTTTCTTCAGCGAGAAGATCGTGCAACTCCCCGACACCTACATGGCAACGGACGACCGCCGCGCATTGCCCGGTCCACCGCCGTCACGCGCCGAAGCCGGGCTGCCGGAGCATGGTTTCGTCTTCTGCTGCTTCAACAACAATTGGAAGATCGCCAAGCCCCTGTTCGACATCTGGATGCGGCTGTTGACGGCTGTCGAGGGGAGCATGCTCTGGCTGCTCAAGGACAATGACGAGGCGATGGAAAATCTCCGGCACCATGCGTCGGAACGCGGGGTGGACCCCAAGCGCGTCATTTTCGCGCCGCGGGTGAAGCAAGCGGACCATATGGCGCGCCACCGGCTCGCCGACCTGTTCCTGGACACGCTTCCTTACAATGCCCACACCACCGCCGAAGATTCACTCTGGGTGGGCGTGCCGCTGGTGACCTGTCTTGGAAAGAACTTTTATGGCCGGGTCGCCGCCAGCACCCTGCACGCCATGGATCTGGCCGAGCTGGTCACCGATAACCTTGCGGCTTACGAAAATCTCGCCCTGGCCCTGGCGCGCGATGCCGTCCGTCTTGGAGCGCTGCGCAGGAAGCTGGAAGCGGCCCGCGCCGCCGTCCCCCTGTTCGACAGCGCCCGCTTCACCCGCAATATGGAGACGGCCTATTTCAAGATGCGGGACATATATATGTCCGGGGCGACTGCGCAGAGCTTCCAAGCCGGTTCCGGAGAACGCTGACCCGGCATCCAGGCTATCCCGGTGATGAATTTTGCCTCATTCATCTCTGAAGTCCCGGAATCCTGCGAATTCAATGACTTGGTTCCAAAAAATATTTCCGTTTTGTAATCTTCTACCCATAGAATGTCCATAAAGATTGCTTACTTCTTGCTCTGCCGGCGTCCCCACGCCGAACCCATTCCTATGAAGAGGACTTAGCCATGTCAGACCAAGTGTCCAAAGGCAGGAACGCAACGCTCGCGGCTCTCCTGCTCGGCACCGTGATCGGCGCGGGCGGCATCTGGGCCTTGTCGCCCTCTCTCGCCGCGCCCACGGCGCCTATCACCGTGAATCCCACCGCCATCCAGCCGGGCTTTTCCCAGCTGGCCGCCAAGGTGAAGCCGGCGGTGGTGTCGATCTCCACCGTCACCCGGCCTAGGCTGGCGGCTGCGGACGGCAATCAGATGCAGATGCAGCAGATGCCGAACCTGCCCGGCCCCTTTGGCGACATGCTGCGTCAGTTCGGCATGCGCGGCGGCCAGATGCGCATGCCCGAGCAGCGCGCCCAGGGCTCGGGATTCATCATCGATCCCGCCGGCTATATCGTCACCAACAATCATGTGGTGGACGGCGCCAGCGAAGTCACCGTGACGTTGACCGACGGCACCGACTACAAGGCCAAGGTGATCGGGCGCGACGACAAGACCGATCTCGCCCTGGTCAAGGTGGAAGCCGGTCATCCCTTGCCTTATGTCGCGTTCGGCGATTCCGACAAGGAATTGGAAGGCGATTGGGTGATCGCGGTCGGCAATCCCTATGGGCTTGGCGGCACCGTCACGGCGGGCATCATCTCGGCGCATGGCCGCAACATCAATGCCGGGCCGTATGACGACTTCCTGCAGATCGACGCCCCCATCAATCCGGGCAATTCCGGCGGACCCTTGTTCAACCAGAACGGCCAGGTGGTCGGCATCGACACCGCCATCTATTCACCGACCGGTGGAAGCGTCGGCATCGGTTTCGCCATTCCTTCCAATGTGGCGAAGAAGATCGTGGTCGATTTGCGCGAACACGGCACGGTGGCGCGCGGCTGGCTGGGCATCGCCATGCAGCCGCTCACCCCGGCGCTGGCCAAGGCTGCCGGCCTTTCCAAGGAGGAAGGCGTGCTGGTCAATTCCGTCACCCCCAATTCGCCTGCGGCCAAAGGCGATGTTCAGCAGGGCGACGTGATCACCGCCTATGACGGCAAGCCGATCAAGGATGCGCGTGATCTCGCCATGGCAGTGGCCGGGACGCCTTCGGGCCGGAACGCCAGCATCACGGTGTGGCGCGACAATCACCAGCGCAACCTCAATGTCACCATCGGCACGGAGCAGAAGTCCGAGCGCATGGCGAGCAACGAACCGGCGGCGCAGGAAAGCCCTGTGGGTCTCACCCTTCAGGAACTGACGCCGGACATGCGCCAGCAGCTCAATCTCGATGCCACGACCCGTGGTGTCCTGGTGAATGATGTAACCCAGGGCAGCCGGGCCGACGAAAGCGGCGTCCAGGCAGGCGACGTGATCCAGCGCGTGGCGGGAAAATCGGTCAATACGCCTTCCGACGTGGCCGATGCCATCCATACCGCCGAGCGGGAGAAGCGCGCCGCCATCCCGCTTCTGGTGATGCGGAACGGGCACTCGGCCTTTGTCGGGCTGGAACTGAGCTGAACCGCCTTGTGGTTTAAAAAGGCGCCGCCGTTGCGCGGCGCCTTTTTCTTTGCGGTGTCAATAGGCTTTCGTTTCCGCCTGGGATCCCGGTATTTCCGGGCCGCCGGTTTTTTCCGTCCGCGCAGACCGTTCGATTTCATAAGCAAGGGAATGCCATCCCGCGGCCATGGTGAGAAAGCCTGCGCGCAGATCGGCGTTGCCGGCCTCCCTGGCCTTTTCCAGCGCCTCTTCCGCGAACTGGCGATAGCGCGTCAGGCGCTCTTTCTCCGACGCTGATTCCAGCGGCTGACCCGAATTTCGGCTTGCGCCTTGGTCCGACATTGATTCCCGTGTCCTGCGGCAGCCGCATGTGCAGCGCCATTCCGGATAAAGGTTGATTTTCGCCAATGATGCAAGCCGGGCGGTGACCTACGCGTCCGCGGTTCCGGATTCTGCATCGTCCCGCAAAGGTTCCCAGTCACGGTGGTGGATTCAAAGTTGCCCGGGTCCTCACCGGATTTCCCGGGCAGTGAAAAGACCGGGCAAGGGATCACGATCTTCCGGGCAGCGGATTGTCGATTGTCCTGGCCGTCCATTCGCGCGGTCTTGCCGCGCCGGGCAACGATTTGTCTTCTGATCCGTTATGTGCCTGGCATTTGGGGCAGTGCAAATGAAGCTTCTCTCATTTCCATTGCTGATCCTGGCGCTCGCCATTCCCCGCCTTGCCTTGGCCGCGATCGTGACGGGCGAGGTCACTTATATCGGACCGGATGGCGATGTTGTGATCTTGAACCGCAACGAGGCTTATGTCGTGTCGCCGGAGGTTTCCCTTGCCGCCGTATCGGTCCGCCAGACCATCACCGCCCAAGTCAGCGACGACAACGGCACCCGCACTATCGTCAAACTGTTGGCGCCTGCAGCGCCCGCGGTCAAACAGCCGGCGCAAGCCATTCCCGCCGGGCGCTAAATCCTCGGTCTGTTTCGTGATAGGATGAGATGTCCTTGCCGAAGGGGAGGGAATGGGCCGGTTCTTCTCAGCGGGTTACCTGCCAGCAAGCCCAGAATGCGGTGGACGCGATAGCAAAAGCACCCGATCCCGAAGACATGCGCGGCGACATGAAAGGCATGGGCGGGATGGGGATGTGATCAATTCCCGTTCTGCATGGCCGCGATCAGGTCATGCGCCTTGGAAAGCGCCGCCGACACTCCGTCGATCATCTTGGCGCGCGGATAAGGATCGGCGCCATCGCAAATGAAGAGCTTGAGCGACTGGCCCACCGTGCCGGGCTGGATCTTCGCCGGGGTGGGATCGACCGCCTCGGAAGCGAGCACCTGGCCATGGTTGTCGTAATTCACGGTATTGAGCGAAGCGTAAGTGGAAGCGGCGCAGTTGATCGAGACATCGCTCATCGCATAGGCGACCTTGCCGCTGGCCAGGACGGAGAGAATGGTGAGCGTGACCGAGCCGTCACGCTGGTGATGGGCGTTCTGTTCCGCAAAATCCACCCGGCCGGAGCCGGCATTGATCAAGATATAGGTCGGGCTGTTCGCGGCCCGCGCAGCCGACGCCAAAAGCAAGGGCATCAGCAGCAATGCCATTCCACGCCAACGCAACATGTCATCCAGGCCTTGTTTCGGTTTCTGACCCCACCGGCCTATTTAAAGGCTGAAAACAGGGCCTGAGAAGTGCCTTGCGAAAAATCTGAGGGGTCGGCCGCCGAATGATCCATTGCTATTTCAAATACTTATGAGGAGACCGTTCCGCCCCTGTTCAGATTGGCGTTAGCCCGGAGGGCTTTCCTGCCAGGTCCTCGGCCAGACTCCGGGTATTCCTGATCGCCCTTGCGCCGGAAAGGGCCGCTTTCGATACTCCGCCAAAATTGGGAGGCACCGATGAAAAAGCGTCTGGCTTTGGTTCTGCTCCTGGCGAGCGGCCCCGCATGGGCGCAAACCGCGCTGCCGCCGCCGACCTTCCATCACCTGATGCTGAACACGGTGGATCCGGAAGCGGCGATCGCTTTCTACACAAAAGCCTTCCCCACCACCAAGCGCACCACCTGGGCCGGCTATCCCGCCATCCAGTCACCCACCAATGTGCTGGTCTTGTTCAACAAGGTGAGCGCCCCGCCCGTCGCCAACGCCAATGTCACCGCCTTCTGGCATTTCGGCTGGAACCCGCCCGACCAGCGCGCCAAGGTGACCGAGCTTCAGAACTCGGGCCA
>CAZEFQ010000185.1:0-3426 GCA_964511505.1 uncultured Rhizobium sp. | reverse complement strand
AACCAGCAGTTCCAACCGCCATTCCTTCTTAACGAAAGCGCGCAACCTTTGCCGCGTTGGACCTCGGCCGGTCAAGCGCATCGCTTGCTGGCCGGCAGCCGAGGTCCCATAGTAACGGAAAGGCGCGAGCCCGGAGACTATTCCGATGACCCAGACCCAGAACCGCCTGATGGACGAGATGGCGCGCCTGATGAGCGACGCTGCGAGCGTGGCGCAAGGTGTCAAACGCGAGGCCGAAACCGTGTTCCGCTCGCAGATGGAGCGCATTGTCGCCGACCTCGACCTGGTGCGGCGCGAGGAGTTCGAGGTGGTGCGCGACATGGCGTCCAAGGCGCGCGCCGAGAACGATGTGCTGAAGGCGCGCATCGCCGAACTCGAGGCAAAACTCGCGGCAAAGTGAGCGCCGGCTGGCCGGCGTGGCTTTTTTGACTCGCCTGTGAAGAATTCGAGTCGTCCACAAGCAATTGGGGCGCGCGGGAACTCGCGGGCTATATACTGATTCTCAACGGAGATTCGCTCCGGGCCTGCTTCCTGCCGGCCCGTCCGGCTGTCGCCCGGGTCGTTGCTTACTGTCGCGTCCAAACAGTCCCTGATGGTCAGCGGAGCCCGCGGATCTCACATGAGCCTTATTGACTTCGAGGCCGAGCGCCAATCGAACCCCGTCGATGTGGTCGAGCAGATTGCAGCGCTGCGCGACTGGGCCTTCGAGCGGTCGGCAGATAACGAAATCATCGTTTCGGTCGGCGGCGGGTGGTGCGACTACCACGTCTCCTTCTCGTGGATGGAAGACAAGGAGGCGCTGCATCTCGCCTGCGCCTTCGACCTCAAGGTGCCGCCGCCGCGCCAGCTTGAGGTCACGCGGCTGCTTTCCGGCGTCAATGAGCAGCTCTGGATCGGTCACTTCGATTTGTGGAGCCGGGAAGGGGTGGTCACCTACCGCCAGGCGATGCTTCTGTGCGGGGGCGCCGAGCCGACCAGCGCGCAGGTCGAGCGCCTGCTGGTCGCCGCGATAGAGGCGTGCGAGCGCTACTTCCAGGCCTTCCAGTTCGTGGTCTGGGCCGGCAAGTCGGCCACCGAAGCACTGCAGACGGTGCTGTTCGAGACCCAGGGCGAGGCGTAGCGCCCGACATTCGTTGACAGTACAAAACGATGCTGACAGTCAGGATTGACTGACGGAGCGTCGATTTATGTCCCTTGCCTTTTCCTTTTCGCCCACATCGCGGCTCGCCCTGGTCGGCGCCGGCAAGATGGGCGGCGCGCTGCTCAAGGGCTGGCTCGATGGCGGCCTCGACAAGCGTGCCGTACTCGTCGTCGACCCGGCCCCGCCGCCGGACAGCGTCGCCTTCCTCGCTGGTTGCGGCGTTGCCGCCCAGTCCGCCCCGCCGTCCGGCATCACCGCCAAGGTCATCGTCGTGGCGGTCAAGCCGCAGATCATCAAGGACGTGCTGCCGACGCTGCGCCCCCTGATCGGGCGCGATACGGTCGCGCTGTCCATCGCCGCCGGCACTACGCTGAAACAGCTGCGCGCCGGGCTCGGCGATATCGCCATCGTGCGTTCGATCCCGAACACGCCGGCGCAGGTCGGGCGCGGCGTTACAGTCGCCATCGCCAACGAACGCGTCGACAAGGCGGGGAGGGCGCTGGTCACGACGCTGCTCGAGGCGGTTGGCTCGGTCATCTGGGTCGACAAGGAAGGCATGATCGATTCCGCCACGGCCGTCTCCGGCTCGGGCCCCGCCTACGTCTTCCACATGGTCGAGGCGCTGGCCGCCGCTGCCGTCTCCGTCGGCTTCAGTAAGACCGATGCCGAGAAACTGGCGCGCGCCACGGTCCAGGGCGCCGGCGAGCTGCTGCACCAGTCGCCGCTGCCGGCTTCGACGCTGCGCGAGAATGTCACGTCGCCAAAAGGCACCACCGCCGCGGCCCTCAAGGTGCTGATGGGCCGGCCGGGTCTCACCGCGCTGATGAAGAAGGCCGTCGCCGCCGCCCGCAAGCGCTCGCGCGAACTCGCCCGCTGACCTCATGGCGCGACGGCTGCGCCTGCCCGTCGTCACGATCGCGTTCGTCGCTGTTGTTACGGTCACGCGCGGAGCGCAGCTCGCGCTCCCCGGCTGGTACGACGCGCTGGCGCGTCATCCCGGCGGTGCGCCTTGGCGGGCTGTCACTGCGCTTATCGCCTACGACGACGGCTGG
The DNA here is from genome assembly GCA_964511505.1 of uncultured Rhizobium sp. Lineage (GTDB taxonomy): Bacteria > Pseudomonadota > Alphaproteobacteria > Micropepsales > Micropepsaceae > Rhizomicrobium. The sequence continues at coordinate 1,233 of CAZEFQ010000185.1, read as the reverse complement.
GTGCAGTTCCTGTCGATCGTCCTCGGCGCGCTCGCTCTCGGCTTCATCGCCGAGCGCCGCTTCGGAACGCGCCTGTGGGCCGCCATCCTCATCATCTGCGGTCTTGCCGGGCAGGCGGTGGCGCTGAGATGGCAGCCGGAAGGCGCGGGCTCATCGGTGGCCATCGCCGGATGGTTGGGCGCCGTCATGGCGTGGATGGCCTGGCCCGGCGCAAGCATCCCAGCCCCGGCGCGCATCGGGCCGCTGGTTGTCTTCGCGCTTGGCGTCTGGCTCACGCTTCGCCACGACATCCACGGCCCGCCGATCCTGATCGGCGGCATCTTCGGTGCCTTGTCCGCCACGGCCGGCTGGATTAGGAGCGAAGCCCCGTCCCGCTGAGGAGTCCCCCGATGGCTGAGGCAAAGGCCGCCGCTCAAATCGCCCCGCAGATCACCTTCGACGATTTCCTCAAGGTCGATATCCGCGTCGGCACGGTCATCGAGGCGCGCACCTTCCCGGAAGCGCGCAAGCCCGCCTTCCAGCTGGTCATCGACTTCGGTGCGGAAATCGGTACGCGCAAATCGTCGGCGCAGATCACCAGGCGCCACACGCTGGAGGAGCTGGTCGGCAGGCAGGTGCTTGCGGTCCTCAACTTCCCGCCGCGCCAGATCGGCCCGTTCATGTCCGAGGTCCTGACGCACGGCCTCGCCGACGAAGCCGGCAACGTCGTCCTCATCGGCCCGACGTATCCGGTGCCGAACGGCGGCAGGATGTATTAGCGGGTGCGGCTCTCACGCGCGTGGAAGACACGCACGATAAGAACGCCATCCGTCTTGACTTGATATTGCACGATATCGGGCCCCGAGCACATCGAGGGAGAAGCTGCGATAGTTATTGGGGCGTGCAATCGCTGACTCAAGGCGCGGGAAAAGGCATCAACATCGACGCCCGCTCGGTCAGCACGACCGCAGTAGCCTCATCGACCTCCATCTTGCGGGTGGAAGTTGCCACTTGGCAAAGATAGGCCCTCACGCCGGTATAGTCACCGTTGCCCTGAGACCACCCATCGGACTTTCCGAAAGGGTGAGATCGCCGCCGTGGCTGCGGGCGATATCGCGGGCGATCGGCAGTCCGAGGCCCGTGCCGCTTTCGTCCAGATTGCGCGCGTTGTCGAGGCGGTAAAACGGCTTGAACACCGCCTCGTGCTCCTCGAAGGGCACACCCGGGCCATCGTCATCGACGATCACGGTGAGA
>CAZEFQ010000184.1:0-7078 GCA_964511505.1 uncultured Rhizobium sp. | reverse complement strand
AGGCGAGAATTATTCGCAACCGACCCCCATCCAGACCAGGGCCATACCGGCTCTCCTGGCGGGACGCGATCTGCTGGGTATCGCCCAGACCGGCACCGGCAAGACCGCCGCTTTCGGCCTGCCGCTGCTGCAGAAGCTTTCCGTCGGCCATATGCCGCCGAAGCCCCATGAAGCCAAAAGTCTGATCCTGGCACCGACGCGGGAGCTTGCCGTGCAGATCGGCGACAGCCTCAGGACCTATGGCCGTTTCCTCAATCTCCGGATCGCGGTGATCCTGGGCGGTGTGGGCCAAGGGGCGCAGATCAACGCCACCAAACATGGGGTCGACATCCTGGTCGCCACCCCGGGCCGGCTGCTCGACCTGGTCAGCCAGCACCATATCCGGCTGGACAAGGTCGCGACCTTCGTCGTCGACGAAGCCGACCGCATGCTGGACATGGGCTTTATCCGCGATGTGCGGAAGATCGTGGCCCAGTTGCCCAAGGAGCGGCAGTCCATGTTGTTCTCCGCGACCATGCCGGACGACATCGTCAAGCTGGTGGGCGACATGCTGAAGAATCCCGAGCGCATCGAGGTCGCGCCCCAGGGCCGCACCGCCGACCGCGTCGCGCAAAAACTCTATTTCGTTCCCGCGATGCAAAAGCGCCAGTTGCTGCTCAAGCTGCTGGAGGACGCGGCGATGAACCGTGTCATCGTCTTCACCCGCACCAAGCACGGCGCCAACAAGGTGGCCGAGCATCTCGTCCGGAACGGCGTCGCGGCGGACGCCATCCATGGCAACAAATCGCAGAATGCCCGCCAGCGGGCGATGGAGCAGTTCCGCAACGGCAAGTGCCGCGTGCTGGTGGCCACCGACATCGCCGCGCGGGGCATCGATATCGACGATATCAGCCATGTGGTGAATTTCGAGCTTCCCAACGAGCCGGAAACCTATGTCCACCGCATCGGCCGCACCGCGCGGGCGGGCGCCGGCGGCATCGCCATCAGCCTCTGCGATGCCTCGGAAAAGGAATTCCTGCGCGATATCGAGAAGCTGATCCGCCTCAGGATCGAAATTGCCCCACATGACCTGCCGCCCTTGACCGAGGCCCAGGTCGCGCAGGGGCAGGAAAAGCCCCATGGCCACTCTCATAATGCAAGGGGGCATGGCAAGGGCGGCCCCCCGAAGAAAAAGAACGGTTCCCGGCCGCATTGGCATCGCAACCGGCGCGACGCGGCGTAACATCAGGAGCATCGGCCGGCAAAAGTGTGTAGCGGTTTTGCGTCCGGCCGTGCGACCAATTAAATAAGAGCAATGGATGACGTCGCCGAAGCCGGACTGACACTGGACAGCCGCGCGGACAATGTTTTCGCCCGGCTGCCGGCGGAATTTTATACCAGGATGGCGGCGGAACGCGTGGGCGTCCGTCCGCGCCTGGTCCATGCCAATGAGAAGGCCGCCCCGCTGATCGGGCTTGATCCCAAGTCTTTTTCCGATCCGGTTTTCGCGCAGATCTTCTCCGGCCATCTTCCGTTTCCGGGCGGCGAGCCGCTGGCCATGGTCTATTCCGGCCACCAGTTCGGTGCCTGGGCGGGACAATTGGGCGATGGCCGCGCGCTTCTGATCGGCCAGGTGCGCAACGGGGAAGGTGAATTATGGGATGTGCAACTCAAAGGCTCGGGCAAGACGCCTTATTCCCGTTTCGGCGACGGCCGCGCGGTGATGCGCTCCACCATCCGCGAATATCTTTGCAGCGAGGCGATGGCCGGGCTTGGCATTCCCACCACCAGGGCGCTTTGCATCATCGCCAGCAACGAACAGGTGTTGCGCGAGACGCCGGAGCCCGGCGCCATCCTCACCAGGCTGGCCCGCTCCCATATCCGCTTCGGACATTTCGAGCATTTCCATCATGGCGGCCGGCCGGACCTGGTCAAGCTGCTGGCCGATCATGTCATCGAAAATTATATGCCGGAATTCAGGGGCGATTATCCCGGCTGGTTCGGCGAAGTGGTCAAGCGCACCGCGCAGCTGATCGCGGCCTGGCAGGCGGCCGGCTTCGCCCATGGGGTGATGAACACCGACAATATGTCCGTCCTGGGTCTCACCCTGGATTACGGCCCTTTCGGTTTTCTCGATGCCTATGAGCCGGGCTTCATCTGCAATCATTCCGATGAGACCGGCCGCTATGCGTTCGACATGCAGCCGGCCATCGCCCATTGGAATCTGCGCGCCTTGGCCTTGGCGCTCACCAGCCTGATCCCCACCGAAGTCCTGGTCGCGGCATTGGACACATATGAATCCCTGTTCCGGGCGCGTTACCGCGTGCTGATGCGCGCCAAGCTGGGCCTGATGCGCGATGAGGGCCGCGACGACGATATTGTGATCGCCGAACTCCTGACCCTGATGGCGAAGGCCGGCGCGGACTACACACTCAACTTTCGCCGTCTTTCCGCAGGAGAGGAAACCTGGCTTGACCTGTTTGGCGCCAACCGGACGGAGGCCCAGGCCTGGCTTGCCCGCTATCGCGGCCGCATGGCAGGCGAGGGGGGCGGCACCGCTGCGCATGCCGTCAATCCCAAATATATCCTGCGCAACTGGGTGGCCGAAACCGCCATCCGCGCGGTCGAGGACCGGGGCGATGCGGGGCCGCTCGACCAGATCCTGCGCCTGATGCAGAACCCCTATGACGAGCATCCGGAAGCGGAGCGCTTCGCCGGCCCGCCGGCGCCGGAATATACCGGGCTCTGCGTTTCCTGTTCGTCCTAGACGCGGGTCTTTTGGCCTCTGGCGGCGTCGGCTCGTCGCTCATGGGCCTCTTGCCCACATCGCTCCTCGCTCCTGGCCAGCGACCAAAATCCCCAGCGTCTAGGCTGCTTTCGGGAAAAAAACGGGTGGCATGGGCAGGCTCCCTCGACTATGGTCCGGCCGCCATGGAACCATTCAAGACCCTGGACGGCATCGCCGCCCCCCTCAACATGATCAATGTCGACACCGACATGATCATCCCCAAGCAATATCTGAAGACCATCCACCGCACCGGCCTGGGCAAGGCCCTGTTCGACGAGCTGCGCTACAACAGCGACGGCAGCGAGAAGCCGGATTTCGTCCTCAACAAGCCGCAATACCGCAAGGCCCAGATCCTGGTGGCGGGCGACAATTTCGGCTGCGGCTCCTCGCGCGAGCACGCGCCCTGGGCGTTGCTCGATTTCGGCATCCGTTGCGTCGTCGCGCCCAGCTTCGCGGATATTTTTTACAACAACTGCTTCAAGAACGGCATCCTGCCCATCAAGCTTCCGCAATCGGAAGTCGACAAGCTGATGGACGACGCCGAGCGCGGTGCCAATGCCCGCATCTCCATCGACCTCGAGAAGCAGGAGATACGGGGCCCCGACGGCGGCATGATCCGGTTCGAGGTCGATCCCTTCCGCAAGCAATGCCTGCTCAATGGCTGGGACGATATCGGGCTCACGCTCAGGAGCGAGGACAAGATCGCCGCTTACGAAAAGGCGCACAAGGCACAGGCGCCCTGGGTCTGACCATGTACAGAATTCTCACCCTTCCCGGTGACGGCATCGGGCCCGAAGTGATGGACGCCACGCTCAGGGTGCTGGGCTGGTTCGGCAAACGCGGCTTCTCCTATGAAATCGAGGAAGCGCCGGTCGGCGGCATCGCTTACGAAAAGCTTGGCCGCCCCGATCCCGATGAGACCATGGCGAAAGCCAAGGCCGCCGATGTGGTGCTGCTGGGCGCGGTGGGCGGTCCCCAATGGGACAATCTGCCCTTTCATCTCAAGCCGGAACGCGGCCTGTTGCGCGCCCGCAAGGACATGGAAGTGTTCGCCAATCTGAGGCCCGCGCTCTGCTTCGACGCCTTGAAGGATGCTTCCACCTTGAAGCCCGAAATCGTCGCCGGTCTCGACATCTTGATCGTGCGCGAATTGATGGGCGGGGTCTATTTCGGCGAGCCCAAGGAAACCACCGACCTGCCGGACGGCCAGAAGCGCGCCGTCGATACCCAGGTCTATACCACCAGCGAGATCGAACGCATCTGCCGCGTGGCCTTTGAGTTGGCGCGGGTTCGCGGGAAAAAGCTCGCCTCGGCGGAAAAATCCAATGTGATGATGACGGGGGTTCTCTGGCGCCAGGTGGTGACCGGCATCGCCAAGGATTATCCCGATGTCCAGCTTACCCATATCCTGGCGGACAATTGCGCCATGCAGCTGGTGCGCAACCCCAAGCAGTTCGATGTGGTGGTGACTGACAATCTTTTCGGCGATGTGCTGTCCGATGAGGCGGCGCAATTGACCGGCTCCATCGGCATGCTGCCTTCCGCCTCGCTGGGTGCGAAACGCGCCGACGGCAAGCAAGCCGCGCTGTACGAACCCATCCATGGCAGCGCGCCCGATATCGCCGGCAAGGGCCTGGCCAATCCCATCGCTACCATCCTGTCGCTGGGCATGGCCTTCCGCTATTCTTTCGGCCGGCCGGAAGAGGCCGTCCGCGTGGACAAGGCGGTGGACCTGGTGCTGGCGGAGGGCTACCGCACCGGCGACATCATGCAGCCGCGGATGACCAAGGTCGGCACCACCGGCATGACCGACGCCATCCTGAAGGCGCTGGACAAAGTCTCCTCCTGATGAGCGCGGCCGGTTCGACCATTCTCGACCAGATGCGCGCCCGCGCCAGCCAGCTTTATTTGAGCGGCAAGTTCGACGAGGCGGTGGCGGCCTATCGCGGCATCATGGAAGTGGTGCCGTCGGATTTCGACGCCATCCACCATCTGGGCCAGCTGGCGATCCAGCTCAACCACCTGGAGGAGGCGCGCAAGCTGCTCAATGCCGCCGTCACCATCAAGCCGGAGGTGCCCGAGGCCTGGCTCCATTTCGGCATGGCGCTTCAGCATTTGAGCCGCGCCGATGAGGCAGTGTCCTGCTATGAGCGCGCGCTCCGCCTCAAGCCCGATTTTGCGGAGGCGGTGTTCTGCACCGCCGTCACCCAGAAGGATGCCGGGCGGACGCGGGAGGCGCTGGAAAGCTGGAACCGGTTCATCGCCATGCGCGGGGACGTGCCCACAGCATTCCTGCATCGCGGCAGCCTGTTGCGCGACCGGGGCGAGTTTTCCGCCGCGCTGGCCGATTATGAATCGGCGCTGACTCTTTCGCCCAATTTCTTCGACGGCTGGCTCCATCGCGGCGTGCTCCTGACCGAAAATGGAAGGCCGGAGGAGGCGCTAACCTCTTTCGAGCGGGCCGAACGCCTGGCGCCGGAGCGTTCCGAGGTCTGGTACAATCGCGGCGTGGCGCTGCAGGATCTGGGCCGCGACCGCGAGGCATTGGAGGCCTATGACCAGGCCATACGGCGTTCCCCCGATTTTCCCGACGCCTGGAACAATCGCGGCGCGGTGCTCCGCAAGCTGGGCCGGCCGGACGAGGCGCTGGCCAGTTTCCAGCGCGCGCTCCAACTTCGGCCCGACTTCGTCCAGAGCCTGAACAACCAGGGCGGCGCGCTGGCGGAATTGCACCGCAATGAGGAAGCGCTGGCCGCTTACGACCGCGCCCTGGCGGTAGCGCCGGATGAGGCCGATGGCTGGTACAATCGCGGCGTGGCGCTGCAGAATCTCGACCGCAAGGATGAGGCGCTCAAGGCCTATGACAAGGCGGTGGCGCTCAAACCCGATGCGGCGGAAGCCTGGAACAACCGCGGCAACCTGCTCAGGGAGGAACGCCGCCTTGACGAGGCGATGGAAAGCTTCCAGCGGGCGCTTTCGGTGGACCCGCGCCATGCCGACACCCTGGCCAATATCGGCGGCGGCTTGCAGGACTTGAAGCGCTTCGCCGAAGCCGCCCGCGAATTCCGCAAGCTGGAAATGGTGGCGCCGGACCACAAATACCTGCTGGGCGGCATGGCGCTCTCCGCCCTGATGCTCTGCGACTGGGACCTGCTGGACGAGGTGATGCCGAAGCTAAAGCCCGCGGTGATGAGCGGCAAATCCATCGTGCCGCCTTTCACCATGATGGGTCTCTCCTCCGATCCCGCTTTGCTTCAGGCTTGCGCCGCGCATTATCTGCGCGATTCGGTGGCGCTGGCGCGGCCGCTGCCGCGGCCCGCTCTTTTCGCCCATCCGCGCATCCGGCTGGCCTATGTCTCCAACGATTTCCACGCCCATGCCACGGCGCGGCTGATGAGCGACCTGTTCGAGCGCCACAACCGCGCCCTGTTCGAGGTGATCGCGATCTCCTTCGGACCCGACGAACAAAGCGAGGCGCGGGCGCGGCTCAAACAGGCCTTCGACCAGTTCCATGACGTGCGGGCGATGCGCGAGGACCAGATTGCCCAGCTGATGAAGAAGCTGGAGGTGGATATCGCGGTCGACCTCAAAGTCTATACCGAGGGCGCCCGCCCCGCGATCTTCGCGCAGCGGCCGGCGGCGGTGCAGGTGAATTACCTGGGCTATCCCGGCACCGCCGCCACCGAGGTGATGGACTATATCATCGGCGATCCCGTCGCCCTGCCCTTCGACCAGCAACCCTTCTATTCCGAACGCATCGTGCAGCTGCCGGACAGCTATCAATCCAACGACCCGGCGCGGTTCATCGGCGAGATTCCCTCCCGCGCCGAAGCCGGGCTGCCGGCGGAAGGATTCGTCTTTTGCTGCTTCAACAATCACTGGAAGATCACCCGGCCGGTGTTCGATGCCTGGATGCGGCTGCTTGAGGCGGTGCCGGGTTCGGTGCTCTGGCTCTTGACCGATACGGCCGATGCCGCTCTGGCGCGCGAGGCAAAAGCGCGGGGGATTGGCGCGGAGCGGATCATCTTCGCTCCCAAGCTCCGCCATGACGCCCATCTTGGCCGTCTCGGCCTCGCCGATCTGGTGCTCGATACGACGCCTTACAATGCGCACACCACCGCGAGTGACGCCTTATGGACCGGCGTGCCGATGGTGACGGTGCTGGGCGAAGCCTTCCCCGGCCGGGTGGGAGCGAGCCTGCTCCATGCCGTTGGGCTTGCCGAACTCGTGGCGCTGGACCTGGCGGCGTACGAGGAACTGGCCTGTTCCTTGGCCACGGATACGGGCAGGCATCAGGCGGTGAAGCAGAAG
>CAZEFQ010000183.1:0-18076 GCA_964511505.1 uncultured Rhizobium sp. | reverse complement strand
CGACTCCGCAGCGACCAGGAACCTGGCCCGATGAAGCCTTTCCGTTGCGGTTTCGATGTCGTGGCCACTCCCGGATGGTGCGGTATTCGTGCCCAGCAGGAACTCAGACGTTAATCTATGCTGCTGTTTGCAATGCAGGTCTGCTCTATCGGCCATTATATACTTGACAAATAGAACTCGGACTCCTATATTCCTTTCAAAGGATTAGGACGATGAGCATTTTAGACGCAACTTTCTTTCGTAAAGAAGAAGCCGCTTATAACAAGCTGGAATCAGTGCTTTGGCCCAATGGCACCGAGTGCCCCCACTGTGGCGTTGTTGACACTGGCATCAAGATCGCCGCGAACCCGGAGAAAAAGGTCCGTTTCGGCCTCTGGAAGTGCGCGGATTGCAAGAAGCAGTTCACCGTGACCGTGGGCACCGTTTTCGAGTCCAGCCATATCCCACTGCACAAATGGCTACAGGCCGCGTACCTGCTCAACTCATCTAAAAAGGGCATCAGCGCCAAGCAGATCGAGCGCACCTTGCAGGTCACGTACAAGACTGCGTGGTTCATGATGCACCGCTTGCGCGAGGCCATGATCCCGGCTGGCAAGCTTCCGCCGATGGGTGGTGAAGGCCGCGTGATCGAAGCGGACGAAACCTACATGGGCAAGCGTGACGGCAAGCCTTCCAAGCCGGACACGTTCGTCACCGGCTTTGGCTGGATGAGCCACCCCAAGATTGATACCCAGCGCAAGATTGTCGCCTTGGTCGAGCGCGGCGGTTCTGCCCGTTCATTTTTGGTGGAAAAGGTGGATGGCAATACCATCCGCAAAATCCTGCTCACGAATGCCGACCGTAAATCCACCGTCATGACAGACGAGCACCCGGTTTATACCCGTCCTGCTGGCATGTTTGAGGATCACCAGACGGTCAACCACGGCGAATATGAGTATGCGCGCGGCGCAGCCTCAACAAACACGGTCGAAGGCTATTTCAGCATCTTTAAGCGCGGCATGAAGGGCATCTACCAGCATTGTTCAGAGAAGCACCTTCACCGGTATCTCGCGGAATTTGATTTTCGCTATTCCAACCGTGAGCGGCTGGGCGTGAACGATGTTGCGCGCACAGCGAAGGCCCTGATAGGTGCAAAAGGCAAGCGCCTCCAGTATCGGGGACCTGATTCGCGCAGAGCCTAAAATCATCCGCGCGAGCCAAGACAGGCTCCCTGGCCTACTTGTTCCTAAGCCTAGGAACAGCGAATAGCTCAGGCAAAACAGAGTCCTAAAACGCCTGTTCGCGGAACTACATGTAGCTTGTTGCGTTTGAGTCGGGGATATATATTGCGAATGGGCCCTGCTGCAGCCGAAGCCTCTAGCTGTGTTAGGGGTACTAATGTAGGCGGCGGTGGGGCCTCATCCCTTCTTCTTCTTTTTCTTTTTGCCTTGCGCCTTCTTGCCGCGCGAAATGTCTTTCACGCTGCCAATGGGCGTGAAGCACCAATGGCGATAGGGATGGTGCCAGCGATCACTGAGCTGGATGTAGCCGGTAGAGACGCCAACATTGAAGTGCGGATAAATTTCCCGGATCAGTTGATTGACGCGTTTGTAGACGCGCTCCTTGGCCCGCGTCCGCTTGCCACGAACACGTGAGCCTTCTGGTTTCTCAAGATGTTTGTTGTTGAGTTTGAACTGGATTGCGCCAAGCACAACATCTGTTGCCTGCAAGATCACGTGCGACTGAGAATCGACAGAGGTGATTTCCTCCAGGGGAAAGGTGACGCCGGCCTCGCTGAACATTTGCAAATTCGTTAGTCCTGACAAGTACTTACGGAACCCATCAAAACTGCTTTTCGTGTCCGGCCCATCATCCATATACACAGTCACCGTCACGCTTTCCTGGCCGTCGCTGCAGTAGCGCAATCCAAAGGCGTGCTTGAGGAATTGATAGTAGAGCATGAAAAATTCTTCGCCGTCGTTGTCGTATTCGACCCAACCTTTTGTTTGATTGATGTTCTGGGTGAACATGGCGCGGAATTTGACGATGCCCGCTTTCACGAACTCGAAATAGGCTTCAACGAAAGAGCGATATTCGGCCTCGTTGCCGGTGCCTAATTTTGTCCACTTAAATTCGCTATTTCCGAACTTGCCCTTTGCAGCTTTGAGGGCGGATTCCACCGTCTGGCGGTCCTCTATTTTGAGAAGCGAACCGCCATAGAAATTGGAGTAGAATGAGCCCTTATCATCAGACTCATCGCAATAGATGAGATAATGCATTGGGGAATGCTGCTATGCCGAATCAGCGCAAAAAGCCTATGCCAAAGGATCAAATAAAGGGATTCAAACAGACAGCGCGCGAGCTGGGCTGCGATGAATCCGAAAAGGCTTTCGACAAGACCCTGCGGAAGCTGGGCGGGAAAGATAAAAAGGGCGGGAAGGCCAGCTAGCCTTGTTTGAGGCGCTCCGCCTGGTCCGCTTGGTCCGCCAGTTCCAGCCACACGCTGGCGAGCCCGAGTAGATGGTTTTTCGCCTCTAGTGTTTTCTGTCTCTGGCTCATGCGGATCAGATCGCCCGCTTTGCGACGGTAATCTATAGCCTCGTTGCGAGACCGCTCTGTCATAGAACCTAGGGTAGCGTTGAGTTGCTTAAAAGTCGGCACCGGAACAGCAAGTTACCGCTCCGGTGCCTGGGCTTTGGGCTGTGGAATGCTCCCCACAACTCTTGCGTAACATTTCAGAGGACGCTGCCAAAATTGATTTTAGTTCGGAATAGGCCGCGCCTTACAGCGAGGGAGGGCAGCTATTTGCCAAGTACATATACGCCGCTCTATCGGCTATTAGAACGAGATAAGAACAACATGTTGTATTTCCATTTTACTTCAGCCAATTAGCGGTATCTTGCAAATGAGAACAAACCATGTACTGTCGCGCCTTCACACCGCCGCTTGGGATTCGGGGGGCGCTGTGAAATAACCGGGAGACAGCGATGACACAGGCGGTTTTGAAGGTGGTTGGTTCCGACAACAATGATCGCAAGCGGGCGCTCGAGGCGGCGCTGAGCCAGATCGACCGGGCCTTCGGCAAAGGCTCGGTGATGAAGCTGGGCAGCCGCGATCTGGGCGTGGCCCAGGATGCGGTCTCGACCGGTTCGCTCGGCCTCGATATCGCGCTGGGCATCGGCGGCCTGCCGCGCGGCCGGGTGATCGAGATTTACGGCCCCGAATCCTCCGGCAAGACCACCCTGGCGCTGCATGCCGTGGCCGAAACCCAGAAGAAGGGCGGCATCGCGGCTTATGTCGATGCCGAACATGCGCTGGATCCCGTCTATGCCAAAAAGCTCGGCGTGGATATTGACGAAATGCTGATCTCCCAGCCCGACACCGGCGAGCAGGCACTTGAGATCACCGACACGCTGGTCCGCTCCGGCGGGGTGGACATCATTGTGGTGGATTCCGTGGCGGCCCTGACGCCAAAGGCCGAACTGGAAGGCGAGATGGGCGATCAGCTTCCCGGCCTTCAGGCCCGGCTGATGAGCCAGGCTTTGCGCAAACTCACCGCCTCGATCTCCAAATCCAACACCATCGTGATTTTCATCAACCAGATCCGCATGAAAATCGGCATCATGTTCGGCAATCCGGAAACCACCACCGGCGGCAATGCGCTGAAATTCTATTCCTCGGTGCGCCTCGATATCCGCCGCATCGGCGCAATCAAGGACCGCGACGAAGTGGTGGGCAACCAGACCCGCGTCAAGGTGGTCAAGAACAAGGTCGCCCCGCCTTTCAAGCAGGTGGAGTTCGACATCATGTATGGCGTGGGCATCTCCAAGACCGGGGAGCTGATCGATCTGGGCGTCAAGGCCGGGATCGTGGAAAAATCCGGCTCCTGGTTCTCCTATGACGGCAGCCGCATCGGCCAGGGCCGCGAAGCCGCCAAGAATTTCCTGGCTGCCAATCCCGATGTGGCGGCAGCCATCGAACATGCCATCCGCGCCAATGCCGGGCAGATCGGCCAGAATCTGGTCCTCAATGCCGCCGAGGCTGAGGCCGAGGAAGACTAAGGAGGGCGTTAGCGCTAGCGGACCGCCCCAAAAAAGTTTCGGAAAAAGCCATTGGGGAGTTTCGCAGCCCCCGATCGGCCCTCGCAAAGGGCACCCCAATTGGGGTGCCCTTTGTTTTTGTATGGGCGGTCCGCTTCGCTAACGCCCGTGAGCGCTCCCTGACGGGGGCGCTCTTTGCTTTTTATTTCCCTCTCCCCCATCGGGGGAGAGGGTAGGGTGAGGGGGTGGCATTCCGCATTCCAGAGAGGCCTGGCATGCGCTTTTCTGATGCGTGACAGATTCTTCCACCCCCGCTACAACCCATTCCCATGAAAACCCTGTCCGACCTGCGCGCCGGCTTTTTGGAATTCTTCGCCAAGGCCGGCCACAGCATTGTGCCCTCCTCGCCGCTGGTGCCGCGCAACGACCCCACTTTGCTCTTCACCAACGCCGGCATGGTGCAATTCAAGAATGTCTTCACCGGGGCGGAAAAGCGCCCCTATACCCGCGCCGCCTCGGTCCAGAAATGCGTGCGCGCCGGGGGCAAGCACAACGATCTCGACAATGTCGGCTATACCGCCCGCCATCACACTTTTTTCGAGATGCTGTGCAATTTCTCCTTCCGCGACTATTTCAAGGAAGAGGCCATCCATCTCGCCTGGGATTTCGTCACCAAAACGGTGGGCCTGCCCAAGGACAAGCTCTGGGTCACGGTCTATCGCACCGACGATACCGCCCGCGACCTCTGGAAAAAGATCTCCGGCCTCCCCGAAAACCGCATCATCGGCCATGAAAGCAACCTCTGGGCGATGGGCCCGGTGGGGCCTTGCGGCTATTGCTCGGAAATCTTCTACGACCAGGGCGACAAGGTCTGGGGCGGCCCGCCCGGCAGCCCGGAGGAAGATGGCGACCGTTTCCTGGAATTCTGGAACCTGGTCTTCATGCAATTCGAGCAGGTGGATGCCGCAACCCGCATCGACCTGCCGCGCCCCTCCATTGACACCGGCATGGGGCTGGAGCGCATCGCCGCCATCCTGCAAGGCGTCACCAACAATTACGATGTGGACCTCTTCCGCCACATCATCGCCGCCTCGGTGGACATGTCGGGCGTCAAAAGCGAAGGCGATGCCGTGTTCAGCCATCGGGTGATCGCCGACCATCTGCGCGCCTCCACCTTCCTGATCGCCGATGGCGTGCTGCCTTCCAACGAGGGGCGCGGCTATGTGCTTCGCCGCATCATGCGCCGCGGCATGCGCCACGCGCATCTCATCGGCACCGAAGAGCCCTTGATGCACAAGCTGGTGCCCACCCTGGTGGCGGAAATGGGCACCGCCTATCCGGAACTGAAGCGTGCCGAAAGCCTGATCGAGGAAACACTGAAGCTGGAGGAAATCCGCTTCCGCGAAACCCTGGCGCGCGGCCTCAAGCTGTTGGACGAAGCCACCTTGGGCATGAAAAAGGGCGACCGCCTGACCGGCGACGTCGCCTTCAAGCTCTACGACACTTACGGCTTTCCGCTCGACCTCACCCAGGAGTCGCTGCGCGCCCGCGGCATCGCGGTGGACCAGGACGGCTTCACTTTCGCCATGGAAAAACAGCGCGCCGAGGCCCGCGCCAGTTGGGCCGGTTCCGGCGAAGCGGCCAGCGAGGCGCAATGGTTCGCGATCCTGGATGAAGTCGGCAAAACCGAATTCCTTGGCTATGAGACCGAGGAAGCCGAAGGCCAGATCACCGGCATGGTGAAGGATGGCGCCCGCGTCCAGTCGGCGGGCGCCGGCGAGACGGTGGAAATCCTCTGCAACCAGACGCCTTTCTATGCCGAATCCGGCGGCCAGGCGGGTGACCGCGGACGCATGTCGTCCGCCAAAGCCGAAGGCGAAGTGATCGACACCCAGAAGAAGCTGGGCAGCCTCCACGTCCATATCGTCAAAGTGATCCGCGGCAGCTTCTCCGTCGGTGACGCGGTGGACCTCAAGGTGGATCACGAACGCCGCCGCGCCACCCGCGCCAACCATTCCGCCACCCATCTGCTCCACGCCGCCTTGAAGCGCGTCTTGGGCAATCACGTCAGCCAGAAAGGCTCGCTGGTCGAAGCCGAACGGTTGCGTTTTGATTTCTCCCATCCCAAACCGGTAACGCCGGACGAGCTGGAAAAGATCGAAGCCCAGGTCAACGAAGTGATCCGCCAGAATTCGGACACATCGACCCGGCTGATGCCGACCGACCAGGCCATTGCCGCGGGCGCCGAAGCCCTGTTCGGCGAAAAATATGGCGATGAGGTCCGCGTCCTCACCATGGGTGACGACCTGGAACATCCGAAGGCGTATTCCGTCGAACTCTGCGGCGGCACCCATGTCCACCGCCTGGGCGATATCGGGTTGTTCACCATCCTCTCCGAAAGCGCGGTGGCGGCCGGCGTGCGCCGCATCGAGGCGCTCACCTCCGAACATGCCCGCCGTTATCTGGCCGGCCAGGCGGAAATCGCCCGCGACACCGCGGCGGCGATCAAAACGCCGATCGGCGAGCTTGCTGCCCGCGTCGCCACCCTGTCGGAAGAACGCCGGCGCCTGGAACGCGAGTTGGCGGAAGCCAAGAAGGCGCTGGCGCTTTCCGGCGGCGGGTCCAAATCGCAAGGCCCCGCCAGCACCAAAGTCGGCGCGCTGTCGGTGGATATGCGGGTGGTCGAAGGCGTGGCGCCCAAGGACCTCAAGAGCCTGGCCGACGAAGCCAAGAAGCGCATCGGCTCCGGCGTGGTCGCCTTCATCACCCGCGCCGAAGGCAAAGCCTCGCTGGTGGTGGGCGTCACCGACGATCTGGCGTCCAAGGTCAATGCCGTGGATCTGGTGCGCCTGGGCGCGGAAGCCCTGGGCGGCAAGGGCGGCGGTGGCCGGCCCGACATGGCCCAGGCTGGCGGCCCCGATAACGGCAATCCCCAAGCGGCGCTGGACGCCATCACCAAGGGACTGCAATCCCTGGCGCCGGCCTGAGAACCCTCGCCCTCGCGAGAGCGGGGGAGAGGGCGGCGCGAAGCGCCGGGTGAGGGGGTTAGGCAGCCTGGTCCTGTTCAACCGGCATGAAACACGCAAATCTTGTTGCCGGTGGGATCGCGCATATAAGCGCCATACCAGCTCTGCTTGTCCGGCGGCCGGTAGCCGGGCTTGCCTTCGTCCGTCCCGCCATTGGCGAGCGCCGCCTTATGCGCCGCATCCACCGCCTCACTGGATTCGGCGTTGAAGCCCACCATGATGCCGTTGCCGGCACGGGCGGGCTTGCCGTCATAGGGCGGGCAGATGAAGACCGCCTGCTGCTCGCCGCCCTTGGGGCCATAGCCGATCCACCCGCCTTCGGCGAATTTGCGTTCACAGCCGATGGCCGCAAACACCGCGTCATAGAATTTTCCGGACGCCTCGCTGTCGAGCGCGCCGATGGTGACATAGCTGATCATCGAAATCCCCCTCTCACGCGGCTCGAATGCGCGCCGCTCCTCACCCCTAAGCGATAATATCCGGCAGCAGCGCGGCATTGATCTCCGCGATCTCGTCCTTCAACAGCAGCTTGCGCTTTTTCAGCCGCGACAGCGCCAGTTGGTCGCCGCCGGTCTTCTCCATCGCCTCGATGGCGGCGCCCAGATCGTGATGCTCCTGCACCAAGGTCGCCAGCCGTGCCCGCAACGCCACTTCGTCAGGTTTTGTGACTTCACTGCTCATTTCCCCCTCCGCCCTTCGCTGGCTCGAGAGCCAGCTACGGGCACCTCCCCCTTCGCTGCGCTTCGCGCGCTGGGGGAGGATTTGCTGGAGGACTTCCGTTTTCCGTTGCCCAAATCTTCGCCCCAGCGCTTCATCACGGGCCATTGATGGCCCAGCAGGTCCAGCGCCTTTCCTACCATCTGATCCACCAGGTCGGCGAGCGTCCGGGGCTCGGCGTAAAAGGCCGGCACCGGCGGCAGGATGATCGCGCCCATTTCCGACAATGCCGTCAGGTTGCGCAAATGTCCCAGATGCAGCGGCGTTTCCCGCACCATCAGGATCAAGGGCCGGCGCTCCTTCAGCGTCACATCGGCGGCGCGGGTCAGAAGCGATGTGGTGACACCGGTGGCGATTTCGCTCATGCTGCGAACCGAGCAGGGCGCAACGATCATGCCTGCGGTCTTGAAGCTGCCGCTGGCAATCGGCGCCCCGATATCGTTGATATTGTAGGTGTGGTCGGCCTTGGCCGCCACCTCTTTGGGGTTGAGCCTGGTTTCGTAGCCGATGGTCATCTCGGCCGGCTTTGTCATCACCAGATGCGATTCGATGTCAAGCTCGCGCAGGGCTTCCAGAAGCCGGATGCCATAGATGACACCGGAAGCTCCGGAAAGCCCAACCACCAGGCGGCCTTGTCCGCTCTTTGCCTCGTTTTTGCGCATGGCCCCGCTCATCGCGCCGTTCCTTAACACCCGGCAACAAGTGGTGAAAGGGTTCCGGTCCTTTTTGGCGTGACAGCCTTAAGCGATGGTGCTTTACTTTTGAGGCCCAAACCGTGAGGTGAAAGCATGGCTTCAGAAGGACAGATCGAACATCTGACCGAACAGCACAAGAAATTGGAAGAAATCATCGCCGCTGAAATGACCCACCCCGACTGGGATGAGACCAGGGTCGCGGCCCTCAAAAAGCAAAAGCTACGAATAAAAGACGAGTTGGAACGGCTGAGAGCCGTGCCGGTCCACTAGAGCATTTTCGCTCTTCGTTGAATCGCGAAAATGCTCTAACTCTTTGGTTTTGTCGCGGTTCCGGACGGAGTTGCCTAGCGACAGCGTAGCAACGCTGCACACTTTTCCTGGAACCGCTCTAGGATTCGCGCCGGAATATCCGTCGCGCGGGTCAGCTGATTTTCTCTATCGTAGCGCTCGCCTGTGGCCGCGTCAGCGCGAACAGGGCGAGTGCACCCAGCTCAAAAATGGACGCCGCCAGGAAGGACGCGCCCGGGAAATAGACCGGCGCGTCGCGGCCGGTGAACCAGGCAAACAATTGCGTCATCGCCAATGGCGAGCCCACGGACGTCAGGCTGGTGATGCTGGCCATGGCGCCCTGCAACTCGCCCTGCTCGTTATGCGGCACCTTGTGCGAGAGAATGGCGGTCAGGGCCGGCCTGCCGATGCCGCCGAAGGCGAATACGATCATCCAGCCATAAAGCGCCAGGGGCGTGGGCGCCAGCGCATATCCCGCATAGGCCAGCGCCCCCAATCCCAGCCCCAGCCATACCGCGCGCGTCTCGCCCAGCCGGGGCACCAGGAGGCGGGGCAGCAGGGCGAAGGAGATGGCGGTGAGAATCCCCACCGCCACCAGCGACCAGGCCACATCGGCGGGCCCCCAATGGAATTTCAGCATGGTGTAATAGGTCCAGGTCGAGGGCAGGGAATCATGCGCCAGTTGCACCAAGACCAGGACCGCGAACAGACCGATCAGGTCGGGGTAGCGCCGAAGCGCGATCAGCGAACCCAGCGGATTGGCGCGCCATAATTCGAACTTTCGCCGCCGCTCCATGGGAAGCGATTCCTTCAGCACCAGAAGGCCGAACAGGGCATTGGCGAAGGCAAGTCCTGCCGCGGCGAAAAACGGCGCCCGCAATCCCCAATGCTCGCCGATCAGCCCGCCCATCGCCGGGCCCAGGATGAAGCCCAGCCCGAAGGCGGCGCCCACCAGCCCGAAATTGGCGGCGCGTTTTTCCGGCGGCGAGACATCGGCGATATAGGCGTTGACGGTGGGATAGGAGGCGCCCGCCGCACCGGACAGCGCCCGGCCCAAGAACAAAAAGCCGATGGTGGGGGAAAAACCGGTGATCAGGTAATCGACGCCCAGCGCGGCAAGCCCCAGGATCAGGACCGGGCGGCGCCCGAACCGGTCGGACAGGTTGCCGATCACGGGCGCGCAAAGGAATTGCATCAGGGCATAGACGAAGAACAGCCAGCCGCCCCAGCGCGCCGCGCCCGAAAGGTCCTGGTGGGTGAGCATGGAGATCAGGCCCGGCGACACTGGAATGATCAGCCCAAGTCCGATCGTGTCGATCAGCATGGTGCAGAAAATGAAGGCCAGCGCATAGCGGCTGGCGAGGGGCTGTTGCTTCACAGGGTTTTGGCCCGTTGACGCAGAACGAATTTCTGGATTTTCCCCGTCGAGGTCTTCGGCAATTCGGTGAACACGACATGCCGGGGCGCCTTGAAATGCGCCAAATGCGCGCGCGCAAAGGCGATGATGTCCTCTTCGCTCACCGCCTCATGCCCGCGTTTTTTCTCGATGAAGGCGCACGGCGTCTCGCCCCATTTCTCATCGGGCTTGGCCACCACCGCGGCGAACATCACCGCCGGATGCTTGCTGAGCACATTCTCGACTTCGATGGAGGAGATGTTCTCGCCGCCGGAGATGATGATGTCCTTGCTCCGGTCCTTGAGCGCGACATAGCCCTCTTCGTCCATCACGCCCAGGTCGCCGGAGTGAAACCAGCCGCCGGCAAAGGCCTCGCGCGTCGCCGCTTCGTTCTTGAGATAGCCCTTCATCACGATATTGCCGCGGAACATCACTTCTCCCAACGCGCCCGGTGGCATCGGCTCCATGGTTTCCGGATCGAGCACCGCCAGCGCCTCCAGGGCGTGATAGCGCACGCCCTGGCGCGCCTTCTTGGCGGCGCGGGCGGCAAGATCGAGCGCATTCCATTCCGCATGCCATTCATTGACCACCGCCGGGCCATAGACTTCCGTCAAGCCATAGACATGCACCACTTCAAAGCCTTCGCGGTCCATCGCCGCCAAGGCCGCTTCCGGCGGCGGGGCCGCCGCCACCATGAAAGTGACGCGCTGGGGAAAGCTCCTGCGCTCCTCTTCACCGGCATTGAGCAGGGTGGACATCACAATCGGCGCGCCGCAGAGATGGGTGACGCGATGCGCGGCCAGCGCCTCATAGATCGCCCTGGCCCGCACCCAGCGCAGGCAGACATGGGTGCCCGCCACCACCGAGAGGCTCCAGGGAAAGCACCAGCCATTGCAGTGGAACATGGGAAGCGTCCACAGCAGCACGGCATGGCGCGGCAAATCGCCCGCCAGCATGTTGGCATAGCCCATCAGCGCCGCGCCGCGATGATGGCAGACGACGCCCTTGGGATTGCCGGTGGTGCCCGAGGTGTAATTCAGCGCGATGGCGTCCCATTCGTCATGCGGCATCATCCAGTCGAAGTCGGGATCGCCCCCTTGCAGAAATGCTTCGTAATCCTCACCCAGCCGCGCGCCATCTTGCGGGAATTCCGGATCGTCATAGTCGATCACCAGCGGCGGCTTCTTAAGCAGCGCCAGCGCCGCCGCGACGGTGGCGGAAAATTCCCGGTCGGTGAAAAGGATTTTCGCCCCGCCATGCTCCAGGATGAAAGCGATGGTCGCCGCATCCAGCCTGGTGTTGATGGCATTCAGCACGGCCCCTGCCATGGGCACGGCATGATGGGCCTCCAGCATGGCGGGCGTGTTGGAAAGCATCGCTGCCACCGTGTCGTTCTTTTTTATGCCGCGCTTGTTGAGCGCCGATGCCAGCCTGCGGCAGCGCGTGTAAAACTCCGCATAACGCATGCGGGCGCGGCCGTGGATAACCGCGATGGTATCGGGAAAGGTGGTGGCGGCGCGCTCGAGATGGCTGAGCGGGGTCAGCGGCTGGAAGTTGGCGGGATTGCGGTCAAGTCCGGTGTCGTAAGGACTGGCGCCGATCTTGAGACGCACGGAGGGTGGCGCCGGCCTTGCCCTGGGCCGTTTCCGGGGCTGTGGCAGGGGAACCGGCGCGGCCTTCTTCCGTCCCGGCTTCTTGACGGAAGACGCACCCCTGGAAGCGCCGCCCTTCTTCTTTCCACCGCCGGTTTTTTTCTTCGAGGCCATGACGGGACGCTAGAGAAAGGCCAGCTTTGCGGCAAGACAAGGGGCTGCTAAAGAGAAGCCATGTCCGACATCGCCCAGCCGCGCGGGATACGCGCCCTTTATGCCTGGATGCTCAAGAATGCCAGCGGCCGTCACGCCTGGGCGGCGCTCGCCTGCTTCGCTTTCGCGGAAGCGTCATTTTTCCCCATCCCGCCCGATGTGATGCTGCTTCCCATGATGGTGGCGGATCGCCGCCACGCCTTCCGGCTGGCGGCGTGGTGCACCTTCTGGTCGGTGATGGGGGGCATGTTGGGCTATGCCATCGGCGCCCTGTTCTGGAACACGCTTGGGCTTTGGCTGATCGGGATGCTGCATATCCCGCTCGACAAGGTCGAGCATTACCGCCAGAGCTTTTCCGACCATGCTTATATGATCGCGGTCCAGGGTTTGACGCCCATTCCGTACAAGCTGGTGACCATCGCCTCGGGCCTGGCGGGCGTGCCCTTTCTCGCCTTCATGGGTTTTTCCGCCGTCACCCGCTCCTTCCGCTTTATTGTGCTGGAAGGCACGCTGGTCCATTTCTTCGGCGCCCAGGCCAAGGCGCTCTTGGAGAAATATCTGGAAATCGCTTTGGTCGGTTTTCTGATTCTCGTCGTACTCGGCGTCCTGGCGGTGATCTATATCTGATCAGTCCTGCTCCAGCTCGGCCGACGTCTTATAGGAATCGGGCGCGGGCGCGCCTTCGCCGATTTCCGGCAGCCGCTCCGGCGGCGGGCTCGGCACCTGGGTATCGGCCAGGGTCTCGCTCACCGGCTTCAAGGTCGCGCCCTTCTTGGCGGCGCGCTTGGCCGCCCGTTCCTGCTTGGCGCCGGCGCGCGCCACGGCCAGATCAAGCTCCAGTTGGGAGCAGAGCCCCAACGTCACCGGGTCCACCGCCTTGATGTTCTGGGCGTTCCAGTGCGAGCGCTCGCGGATCTTCTGGATGGTGGCCTTGGTGGTGCCGATCAGCTTGATGATGTCGGCATCGGCGAATTCCGGATGGTTGCGGATGATCCAATAGACCGCATCCGGCTTGTCGTGCCGCTTGCTCACCGGGGTGTAGCGCGGCGCGCGTTTGAGCCGCACGCCGGGCATCTTGTGCTTGGGCGCCGCCATCTTGAGCCGTTTCCTGGGGTCTTTCTCGGCCTCCTCGATCTGCTCGCGGGTGAGTTGGCCGCTGGTGACCGGATCCTGGCCCTTGATGCCTTTGGCGACATCGTCATCGGCGATGCCTTTCACTTCCAAGGGATGCAGGCCGCAGAAATCGGCGATCTGCTCGAAAGTGAGCTTGGTGTTGTCCACCAGCCAGACGGCGGTGGCTTTGGGCATCAGGGGTTTTTGTTCAACGGCCATGTTCTTTTCCTTTCCGGGCGAGAGCTTCCCTCTCGTCCCTTCGCTCGACGTGATGAATGCTCGAGGAAGGCCCTTCTTTTAGACCTCTTCAAACCCCCCGTAAATAAGGATTAAGTCACGGAACCAGAAGGATTTTCCCGATATGGCCGGAAGCCGCCATCAGGGCATGGGCGTTTCCGGCTTCAAAGAGCGGCAGCCTCGCCTCCACCACCGGCTTGATCCGGCCGCGTTCCACCAGCGGCCAGACTTCCCGCTTGATCGCAGCGCAGATCGCGGCCTTCTCCGCCACGCTGCGGTTGCGCAAGGTCGAACCCATCAGGGAGAGCCGCTTCAGCATCACCGGCAGGAAATTGATCTCCACCGTCGAACCCTGCTGATAGGCGATATTGACGATGCGTCCCCAGGGCGCGGCGGCCGCCATGTTGCGCGCGATATAATCGCCGCCCACCATGTCCAGGATCACGTCCACGCCCTTGCCTTGTGTCTCGTCCCGGATCACGGCGACGAAATCCTCGTTTCTGTAATTGATCGCGCGCCTAGCGCCCAGGCCGACACAGGCTTTGCATTTCTCGTCGCTGCCCGCTGTGGTGAAAACCGCATGCCCGTGCGCGGCCAGAAGCTGGATGGCATTGACGCCGATGCCGCTGCCGCCGCCATGCACCAGCACAGTTTCACCTCGCTTGAGGCGCGCGCTGTCGAACAGGTTGGTCCAGACGGTGAACAGCGCCTCGGGGAAAGACGCGGCATCGATGAGATCGAGCGATGGCGGGACCGGCAGCGAAGAGGAAGCCGATGCCACCGCATATTCCGCATAGCCGCCGCCTGGGATGAGGGCACAGACCGGATCGCCTATGCGGGTATCGGTAACGCCATCGCCCCATGCTTCCACAATACCGGAGACTTCCATTCCCAATATCGGCGAAGCGCCGGGGGGCGGCGGATAACGTCCTTCCGCCTGTGCGAGATCGGCGCGGTTAAGCCCGGCCGCAGCCACCTTTATCAGGATTTCGCCCGCCCCCGCGACGGGCTTGGCGGTTTCACCAAGCACAAGACGGTAATCAGGACCGGGTTTTTCGATCCGGATCGCCCGCATGACAATATTCTCCGTTTGCGCGATATTCGCCGAACCTAGCCGGAAAGCCGTGTCATGGACAGCGACGATCTCGCCCCGCGCAAGAAACTGCCCGATCTCGTCATTGGCGAGGATATTTCAACCCTGTCCGCGCATGAACTCGAAACGCGCATCCGGCGGCTTGAGGAGGAAATCGCGCGCTGCAGGAACGAGATCGCGGCGCGCCACGCGACGCGGTCGGCGGCGGAGAACTTCTTCAAGCGTTGAACGTGAAAGTTGAAATCGCGGGCGCGGCGGAAATTCACCGTTAATATACACACTTTCAATGTTCACGCATCCACAACGCCGCAGAAGTTTACCAATGGAAAGGCTTTCGCCCAGCGCCCGCAATTGCTAGCGTCCGGCCACAAAATAAAAGGATGGGTCATGCGGGGGGTTGAGTTTGAGAATTTGCACAGCTTGACGCAGCAGTCATTCGCCGGCTCGGTCTTGTTCGAGAAGACCTTTGATGAAGGCATGGCGCTGGTCGAGGAAACCGCCCGTTACCTCGATGGCAAGGGGCGGGAAGAATCGCGCAGCCTCTCGCACAAGGCGGCGATGCTTTATGCCGGCGAGAGCATGCGGGTGACGACGCGGCTGATGCAGGCCGCGAGCTGGCTTCTGGTGCAGCGCGCGGTGCATGACGGCGAAATGGAAGAAAGCGCCGCCTGCCAGGACCGTTACCGGCTCGGTTCCAAGGAACTTTGTCTTGGCCATTCGCCCGATGCCGCGGCGGCGCTGCCGGCGGAGTTGCAGGACCTTTTACAGCGCAGCGACAATCTCTACCGCCGCATCGCGCGGCTGGACGATGTGCTGTTCGGCGGCAAGGCTCCGGCAGCGGGGGCGCGCGGGCAGATGGCGGCTTTGGCCCAGGCGTTTGGCCGCGACTGAGCGCGGCACAATGTGAAGGCTTCAGCCCTTCACGAACCCGCGTGGCTAACCCTTCACGAACCCGGCGAATTTCTTATTGAAGCGGGTGAGCCGTCCGCCGCGATCCATCAGCTGTTGCTGGCCGCCGGTCCAGGCCGGGTGGGTGGTCGGGTCGATATCGAGGGTGATCTTCTGCCCCGCCTGACCATAAGTGGTCCGCGTCTTGTAGGTCGAGCCGTCGTTCAGCTGAACTTCGACAAAATGATAGGCGGGATGGATGCCTTTTTTCATGACCTGAGAACCTTTGGACGCCGGAAGGCGGGGCTTATAAGGGAGGGGCCCCCGCCTGACAAGCGTGTAAGGCCAGACAAGCCTTTGGCGGCCGCCTCGGGTCCCTATATAAGCCCTGAAACCTTGAAAAAGGCCTTCTTTTGGCCCCACCGAACAGTATCCAGGAAGCACGCATGTCCGGCCGGCCCAAATCCCGGTCGGTAACGCCTTTGACCAGTGTGCTGCCCTTCTTGAAGCCCTATCGTGGCCGGATCGCGGCCGGCTTCCTTGCCCTTTTGTGTTCGTCCACCGCGACACTCATTCTGCCCTTTTTCGCCCGCGGCCTGATCGATCACGGCTTTTCCGCAGAGGAGGCGGGCGAGGTCGGCCGTTATTTCCTGGCCTTTATCGCCGCCGCTTCGGTGTTGGGCCTTTCCTCGGCCACCCGCTTCTATTTCGTCACCTGGCTGGGCGAACGGGTCACCGCCGATATCCGCAAGGCGGTGTTCGACAATGTGTTGGGGCTGACGCCGGCCTTTTTCGAAATCACCCGCACCGGCGAAGTCCTGTCGCGGCTGACCGCCGACACGACCTTGGTGCAGACGGTGATCGGTTCCTCCGCATCCGTGGCGCTGCGCAATGCGGTCAATCTTTCGGTCGGGATTGTGCTGATGTTGTTCACCAGCCTGAAGCTGACCTTGCTGGTTCTGGGCGCGGTGCTGGTGGTGATGCTGCCCCTGATCCTGTTCGGGCGCTGGGTGCGCACCTTAAGCCGTACCAGCCAGGACCGCATCGCCGATTCCAGCGCGCGGGCGAGCGAAACCCTCAATGCGGTGCAGACCGTACAGGCCTTCACCCGCGAGCGCGACGAACGGCGTTCCTTCGCCGGCACGGTGGAACGCTCCTTTGACGCCGCCATCACCCGCACCCGGGCGCGCGCGGTGATGACGGCCATGGTGATCTTTTCTTTCTTCAGCGCGCTCGCAGGCGTGCTTTATGTGGGCGCCCAGGATGTGATCGCCCATCGCATCACCGGGGGGCTGCTGGTCCAGTTCATCTTCCTGGGCGTTCTGGTCGCCGGCGGCTTCGGCTCCTTGTCGGAAGTATGGGGTGACCTCCAGCGTGCGGCGGGCGCCTCCGAACGGTTGATGGAGCTTCTGCATACCAAACCCGCTATCGCCCCGCCGCTTCATCCGCGGTCGCTGCCGAAGCCGGCGCGCGGCGCCATCGCCTTCGAGCATGTGGTGTTTCATTATCCCTCGCGTCCCGACAGTGCGGCGTTGCGGGATTTTTCGCTTACCGTGGCGCCCGGCGAGGCGGTAGCGCTGGTGGGACCGTCAGGCGCGGGCAAATCCACCGTGTTCCAATTGCTGCTGCGCTTTTTCGCCGCCCAGGAGGGGCGGTTGCTGTTCGACGGCGTGGATATCGCCGAACTCGATCCGGTCCAGTTGCGCGGCGCCGTCGCGGTGGTGGCTCAGGACCCGGTGATCTTCTCCGGCAGCATCGCTTCCAACATCGCCTATGGCCGGGACGGCGCCACGCCGGAGGATGTGCGCCGCGCCGCCGATGCGGCTGCTGCGACGGAGTTCATCGAGCGGTTGCCGCAAGGCTTCGACACTATTGTGGGCGAGCGCGGCGTGACATTGTCGGGCGGACAGCGTCAGCGCCTCGCCATCGCTCGCGCCATCCTGCGGGACGCGCCGCTCCTGCTGTTGGACGAGGCGACCAGCGCGCTCGACGCCGAGAATGAGCTTCTGGTCCAGCAGGGCCTCGCCAATCTGATGGTGGGGCGCACCACCATCGTGATCGCGCACCGCCTGGCCACCATCCAGAAACTCAAGCGCATTGTGGTGATGGATCAGGGCCGCGTGGTGGGTGAGGGCAGTCATGGCGAATTGGTGCGCCAGGGGGGGCTTTATGCCCGGCTGGCGGAACTGCAATTCGCGCCAAATAATCCCTCCGATAATCCTCCGGGCGCCAAGGTCCCGGCATGAGCCCTTACGCCAAATCGGCGCTCACTTGGGCGAGTGTGATCGCCGGTCTGATCGTTTTTTTTGGGATTCGTTATGCGCTGGTGCAGGGTGTGTTCAACAGCGTGGCGGAGATAACGCCTGGCACCTGCCGGCCCGTCGCGCCGGGGCTCAAAGGACCAAATGATCTGCTGATCGACGTGACCCATAACCTCCTTTTGATCGCGGCGCGCGACAGCCGGAATCCCGATCCGCATGACGGGATTTATCTCTTGAAGCTGGACGACCCGGCGGCCCCGCCGCAAAGGCTTGCCGGCACACCGGCGGATTTCCATCCCACCGGGCTCAGCCTTTACCGCGATGCAAGCGGCAAAGAGACGTTGATGGCGATCGACGACGGGCCCAACGGCCGGAAAATGGTGCAATTTTACGGCCTGGATTTCTCCGGCGAGGCGCCCAAGGCCAGCCAGGAATCCGTTGTGCAAAGCGGCGCCATGGTCAGCCCCAATGATCTGGCGGCGGTGGGTGAGAACCAGTTCTATGTCACCAACGACCATGTCACCCATGACCGGCTGGG